>QZJM01000008.1 GCA_003605065.1 Dethiobacter sp.
TGTAAAGATGACATTTATGTGGCCGGCAAAAAGTGTAGCAACCTGGGTGAGATGCGGCAAGCCGGACTCCCGGTACCTCCTGGATTTGTGTTATCACTTGAGGCCTATAAAAAATTCATGACGGACAGCGGGGTAGAAAGCTCCATAGTAGAATACTTAAACAAAAATATGGCAAGGTTAAAACAAGATGTGGCTATGTTTGACGAAGCCAGCGCCTATATCATGAATTTGTTGGAAAACAAGGAAATGCCCGCTGAATTGAAAGAGCTGATTTACGAATACTACGAAAAATTATGTAAACAATGCGCCTTACCTGAAGTACCCCTGGCGGTCAGGTCCAGCGGGCCTGTCAGCATGCCCGGTCAGTTTGACACCTTTCTCAATGTACGCGGTAAAGATGAGGTCGTTAAAAAAATTATCAAGGTATGGGCCAGTTCTTTTAACGCCAGGGCTATGGCTTACCGCCTCCAGCGCGGGCAGCAGGTAGAAAGTTCTCCGATTGGAGTAGCAGCTATCAAAATGGTCAATGCAAAGTCCTCAGGTGTAATGTTTACCCTGGATCCGCTCAACGGTGACAGGTCCAGGATCTTTATTGAGGGCAGCTGGGGGCTTGGAGAAAGTCTTGTCAGCGGGCAGGTTACACCGGATAAGTACATTCTCGATAAGGTAACACTGGGGGTTTCCAAGAAAACTATTTGTTCCAAAGTAATGGAATTGATTTATGGTCCCGAAGGTGATGTTGTACCAAGGGAAATATCCGAAGACCGGCGCAACGCCCCCTGCCTCAGTGATGAGGAACTCCTCCAGTTGGCCAGGTACGGCAAAATCATTGAAAAGCATTACGGGATAGCACAGGACATTGAGTGGGCTGTGGATTTTGACCTGCCTTTTCCCAATAACATCATCCTGCTCCAGGCCAGGGCGGAGACGATCTGGAGCAAAAAGCAAAGCGGTCCTGCTATTGAAGCCAAGGGTAGCGCGACAGAGATTATCGCCCGCCAGTTAATGCAGGGTATTAAATTTTAACGTAAGGAAGTAACAAGCAACCTGTATCATCCGAACAAGCATTTGAAAGGGCCAGGCGATTTCAGCCTGGCCCTAATGCTGCATATCATTAATTCCAGCTAACTTATTAAATGCAACTAGTTGTTTATGAGATTATATAAAAAGTCCGCTTTTTTTTAGGCCGAAGCCTTTTTCCCTGATTCCGGCAATGCTCCTTTTTTGAATAACGGCGTACCTATAGGAAGTACTGGTCTTTCAAACAATTCATCGAGGAAAAGAGCACAGGCCACGTAAAGCATGCCCAAGGCAAAAATAAGTAACAAAATCCAGCCAATCGCTCCTGCTGCTGCTCCTAATACCCCTGCAGCTGCCAACCCCACAAGCCACAGGCCGACATCAAGAATAAGGCAAATAACAAACAGAAACCAGCTTACAAGACCGGTGGCAATAAAAAAAGCGGCTACAAAAACAGCAACTACTAAAAACCCTACTCCGGTTACCGCTGGAGGCACTGCCAAATCCTTAATCCATATTTTGGTGATTTCTCCAAACGCCGGTGTTATACAGAGCATCAGGCCAAAGACTAACAGCGGAGTGGCAAAAAGCAGCCCGCCCCTTTTAAACTCGATAATACCGCAAATTACCTGTACCAACCCGCCGAATAAAAGCCAGCCTATAATCAGGGGGGCGCTCTCAGGTGGTATCCATCCCAGGTTTAAAATGGCAAGCGGTATGACAACAGTACATAAACCAATTATTCCTGCCGTGGCAGGATTAGCCCAGGTTATTTCTTTTCCCATTCTTTTTTCCCACCTTTAAGTAAATTAAGGTAAATATATTAATTTTTTGTGAAAAGTATAAAAATTTTCAAACTACTTTCAAGATACATACCCCCCTTCCAGGTTTTTTATGAATTAATATAAAAATACTGTATCACATACAGTTAATTAATGTCAATATATTTAGAAAGTTTATTAAGTTACTTTTATTAACTTTTTTCCACAATAAAAGTTACGGCATAAGAAGGGCTTTTCCTCAAGAACTGTTTAGTTTTTTCACAGTTCTCTGTACAGCAGGATAAGAGCCCTGTTATGCCGCTAATCTGGACTTTATAGCCCTTACTTTAATATTCCCCTCTTAATAATTTGCCCACCTTTTCTTTCACATTGCTGACCAGGTGGGGGTTTTTTATGGGGGCAAACCTTTCCCATTCGCTCCAGGGGCCGCAAAGGGAAACATATAAATCCTGGCAGCCGCGCTCATAAAAAATGGAAGATACAGGTGTGATCTCCTTTGCCATGCTCTCAAGATCGTCAAGCATTTCATCGCGTTCTTTTTCATCATGTACCTGAAATATGACGGCTACATGGGGGCTCTTTTTATCATTGGTACCAATACGGCCGCGAACAGTGCGCTCTACAGGAAATTTTTCATCCTGGTAGGCCTGGAGGAGATGCAGGCATTCATCGAGGCTGTTTAAAACGACGACTATCTTCCAGCAATTGAGCGGTTCTTCCAAAACAAGTCCTGCAGGGTTTTCCTTTAACTGCCCGTAGAACTTTTCCAGGCAGGGAAGGCAGCGCGCATAGATATTCCTTTTAGTCTGCTCCAGGCGGGGGTGATTCTCAAAACTCATCCAATAGCCCTTATTAATATCCCTTCTATGTCCCACGTATAGCTCCATTCAAAAACACCACCTGAACAGTGTGTTACACATCTTTAGTCTTCAAGGTCGTACAAGTTAAGATCAAATACCTCCGGCAGTTCCGTAACAGCATCCAGGATGACATCCGCCCCTTCTTTGGAGAGCGTCCGGCGAGTTCCCGTGCCGGTCAGTACCCCGACAGTCACCAGTCCGGCTTCCCTGCCGGCGATGATATCACAGGGTGAATCCCCGACACAAAGGCATTTTGCCGCCGGTATTTCCAGTTCCTGCAGGCAGCGCAGAACGGGTTCGGGATCCGGTTTGTTTTTCAGAGTATCTCTGCGGTTTATAACCGAGCGGAAAAGAGCAGACGGGTCCAGGCCGTTTTCTGTAAAAAGGTTCATCTTCTTTTTATAAAAGGAGGAAGTAACTATACCCATTCTGACACCGGCAGCCTGAAGGCAGGAAAGCAGCTTTACAGCACCGGGGAAAAACCTGACTTCATGATCATAGCGGCGCTGCCAGATTTCTTCCAGGATAAAGAGACACCTTTCCCGAAGTTTTTCTTTTTCCCAATCCAGCTCCATGGCTGTAATCAACTCATCCCATGCTTCCCAGAACCCTGTGCCCCTGCCCATTACCTCCAGGACCTTTTCCCTGGGAGGCCTGGCCAGGCCAAGCTCCTGGCAGCCTTCACAGAGTATGCTGTAATAAAGATCGACCGAGTCAATTAAGGTGCCGTCCAGGTCAAAGATGATCCCGGCAGGAACAGGCAGCTTTTCAGGGATAACAAAGGAAAGCTGCAGGACGTCTCCCTCATTTAGCCGCAAGTGGCCCTTAAGGCCGATAGGGGCTACAATTTCCAGGATGTCGCTGTAATAATTATCGACCATGGGAAAAACAAGAGCCGAACTTACATCACCGGTGTTGACGTGGAGCAGCCGGGCCTCGCAGAAACCGTCTTCCCCGGCGGGAGGAATCAACCTTTCCCCCCTGGCACAGGACAGCCTGCGGATAAAATTAAAGTCGTCCAGGCTGACCTTGAGATTGAGAGTGCCGGGAAAAGGATCGAAACCTGCTCTTTTCAGGCACTGTTCCCTTACCCAGTTTACCTGCATGAATCCTTTAGCTTCTCCCCTGCCCCGGGCAAGCTTTCCCTGTATGGTTTTGTATTTCTCTGTAATCATCTCAAACTCCCCCCGTGATTAGTTAAACAGGCCCTGCAAAATACTGCTTACTTTCTGCATGGCTTGCTGTGGCACTTCTACTTTCTCAAAAAGGCTTTCCTGTCCCAGGGGCTTGGTGGCATCAATGCCCCACTTGGAGGTAACAGAATTGTCTGCAGAAGGATCCAGGGGGTAACCGGTCATATCGTTAAGCAGCAGCAGGTCCCGGTGTGGCTGGAACCTGGTGGAAATTGCCCAACTGACTTCTCCTAAATCGGAAAGGTCCACGTCTGTATCCACAACCACGGCGCTTTTTATAAGCGGGCTGGACTTTAAAACATGCTCCAGAATCTCTTTCGGTTGGCCTTCAGCGGTTTTCTTGATCTGCAGCAGGGCGCACATTCCCAGGACTGAGGTCAGCCTGAAATCAGTAAGCTGTGGTATTTCTTTCTTTAATGTTGTACCGTAGGAACTTTCCCAGATTAGATTCAACAGCAGGCTGTTTTCCCTGTTATAAGGCATCAGGGCATGATAGAGGGGTTCCTGCCGGTGCATGATGGTATGAATAACACCAACGGGGTTCTGGTAGGTCAGGTAGTAGCCGGAAGATTCGCCAAAAGGCCCCTCAGACTCACGGATTCCCGGCAGAACCTTCCCCAGAAGCACAAACTCCGCCTGAGCAGGTATTTCCAAGCCACTGTCCGCTGTGGGCACCAGTTCAACCGGTCCCCCTTTGAGACCGCCGGCCATTTCGAATTTGTTAAGCTTACCCCCCTGGTTGGAGGCAATAGAGGCCAGGAAAAGTGCCGGATCCACTCCCAGGACCACAGCAATATCCAGAGGTTTCCCGCGCTGTTCCGCCTTATGGAAATAGGCTCCTATGGGAGGATTGTATAAAAACAGGCCGATCTTGTTTTTGTCTTTAATAAGGATACGGTGGATACCCATACCGCGCTCCCCGCTATCAGGGTCAACAGCCACAACCAGTGCCGAAGTCAGGTAGGGGCCGGCATCTTTTTCATGGTGTGTCAGCGCCGGTATTACTTTAAGCAGATCGATTTCTTCAGATAAGACTATCTCCTGCACCGGTCCTTTACTGACCACTACAGGTTTAATAAGCTGCTGTGTGCGCTTCTTAAATTCCTCTAAAACATGCTCCGGTTCTACCTCCAGCGCCAGAGCCAGCCTTTTATTGCTGCCCAAAAGGTTTCCGATTACGGGACAGTTATAACCGGCAGCATTTTTGAAAAGAACGGCCTTCCCGGAACGCTGGTCCAGGTAACGCAGGGCTGCCCCGATTTCATAACGTGGAGACAGGCTTGCACCGATTTCCACCAGTTCCCCATTATCCCGGAGAACCTTGACAAACTCTCTAAGGTTTTGATAACCCATCATAAAACCTGGTTTTCCAAAAAAATACCTTCCTGCCAGCTTTTCGTCCGGCTGATTGGTTTAAACTCTTTAAAAAACCAGGCATCACACCTCCTTTTACCGGTATAATTAGTGTCTTTTCCCGTTTTTAGGAAACAAATCACCCCTCAGGGCATACTTATTTAAGTCCAAACCCCTTCTTTCCAGCCATTTTCCGGTTTCCCCCAGGATAACAAGCGGCCTCTGGCGGAGTTCGGGCAGGTTGCGCGTACCCAGCATTAACATGACCTGTTTAAGCTGGTTCTGTAACTGCCACAGGTAATCTTCCACCGCTGTTTCGCCCCCGCGGTAATAACAGCGCACCAGGGGAGCAGCCAGCCCGGCCAGGCCGGCTCCCAGGCTGAGAGCCTTGGCAACATCCAACCCGTTACGAATTCCGCCTGTGGCAACGATTTCCAGGTGCGGGCCAACACTTTCAGCTACTTCCATGAGCGTAACGGCTGTAGAAAGCCCCCAGTGGAGAAAAGGCTGCACAGCCTCGCGGCTGTGCCGAAAACCTTCAATCTGGATAAAATTTGTCCCGCCTTTCCCACCAATATCCAGAGCCGTGATACCAGTGGAGAGGAGCTGTTGTGCCTGTTCCCGTGCTATACCGCAGCCCACCTCTTTTACTATTACCGGCACCGTCACAGCTTTGACGATCTGTTTAATCTTGTGCAAATAACCCCGAAAGGAAAGATCCCCCTCACCTGGAGGCATCATTACTTCCTGCGGGATATTGAGATGTACCTGGAGGGCATCAGCGTTAATCATTTCCACTGCTTCCCGGGCATACTCCAGGGGAGCAGTACAGCCAACGTTGGCTATCAGAAAACCGTCGGGGTTTTCTTCCCGTACAATTTCAAAGCTGAAGCGAACATCCCTGTCCTCCAGCGCCGCAGTCTGCGATCCGACAGCCATGGGTATACCCAGCTTCCAGGCTGCGACGGCAAGAGCCCTGTTAATTTTTTCCGCTTCGGGAATACCACCTGTGATCGCATTAATCATTAAAGGAGTATCTACAATTTTACGGCAAAACTGCGTAACAGTATTAATCTCTGAAGGATGAATCTCCGGCAGACAGTTATGAACAAAGTGGATATCTGTAAAGCCGGTTTGTGCCGGGCCATCGTCCAGCCTTTGCGCCAGGTTGAGGTGATCAAGCTTGCGTTTCTTTCGCAAAATTCCTAACACTCCCATGCATGTTTAACAAAATATAATTGAAAAAAAGACAAGGGGAAAAGACAAGGGTCTTCTCTTGTCTTACAATTCCCTGCACTCCTTAATACAAAAATTCTACTGGGCCAGGTAATAACTTATCAAGCTATCCAGGACTTTAAGGCAATTTGTTTCGATAGTTTTAATACCATCAGCGGAAATATTGTCTACGTGTATGCCGGCTGTAAGGATTATGTTCTTATTAAGGGTCGAGGCAATCTTATGCGCCATCATTTTGGCCAGGTCATCTTCTTTATGCCCTACCAGGGCATAAACGGAAGTTGTGGCGCTGGTTACTTCCGAATTATCCAGGCTTGGGCGGTGAATGCTGACAGCTACGGCACCCACATGAGGTCTTTCTCCGCCCCATAGCATTACCACCAGATCGCTGCCGATAGGTACGGCACTGATTACAACCTGATACGGCATAGTACCTTCCTGCCGAAAAAATTGTTTCTCCAAACATCTTCACCTTACCTTTACTAATGTCCTGATAAAAGAAAAAGCTTCTTCCGTACAGTACTATGGTGGATTTGGAAATATACTTTTAAACCATGTCTCTTCATTAAAGGGTATTTTATAAGAATTTTTGGCAAATGTCAATATTCCGAAATGGACACCAGGGCTCAAAAAACTGAAGCTCTCCCTTTACTATAGCAGCTTCGACAACTATTTCATATCTAAAAGATTTTTTGCATAAATATTAAAAAGTTTAAAAAAAGGATTGATATAAATGAAAAAGATCTTATTTATAAGTAAAAAAAAGCTAAAAGCTGCTTTAGTACTTTCGGCGTCATTTATGGTGCTATTGATTGTTTATACTTTTCTTTTACCTTATGCCCTGCCCATAGCTGCCAGGCAGACCAGGCTGGTTCCCATCTATTACGTCGATACTACGGAAAAAAAAGCAGCATTTTCCTTTGATGCCAGTTGGGGTGCTACGTACACTCCCACCATCCTGGAGATCCTCCGGAATAATAATATTAAAACAACCTTTTTCCTGACCGGTTTCTGGGTGGAAAAGTATCCGGACATGGTAAAAAAGATTGTGGAGGAAGGCCACGAAATCGGCAACCACACCTACAGCCACCCTCATCTTAACAGCCTTTCCGAAGAACAGATCAAGACTGAGCTGAAAAAAGTGGGTAATATGATCCTGGAGCTGACGGAGAAACAGCCGGACCTCTTCCGCCCGCCCTTCGGCGAGTACAGCAACAAGGTCATCACGGCGGCGGAAAAGTGCGGCTACCGCACCATCCAGTGGAGCATCGATTCCCTGGACTGGAAAGAGCTGGGCAAGGAACCTATGGTTAAAAGGGTGACGGAAAGTATCCACCCCGGCGCCATTATCCTCTTCCATAATAACGGCAAGTACACGGCAGAAGCCCTGCCTGAAATCATTGCCTATGTAAAAGAAAAGGGCTACGAAGTAGTGCCCATTTCAGAACTGCTCTACAAGGATAATTATTATATAGACAGCAATACGGGGGCTCAGATTAAGAAGCCCCCGCAGGAATAGAACAGTTATCAAGACTAATCGCTACATGAAGAGGAGGCTTGGAAAGAACTTTACGTTTTTTTCTATTCACCAGGCAAAAAGTATTGATAATTTCTATTTCCCTCTAAGTTAGGCCTTGCATTATAATAAATAACAGTGAACAGGTGCAAGAAGCCACATAAAGAAAGTTCACAGGCCAAATTTATTTTTAGGGAAAAAATAATTTTATGGAAAAGAGGTGTCGTAATGAAAGAAAAATATCCGATTATTATGGCAGGAATTGTGTTAGGTATTATGTCAATTTTACTGGTCTTACAGGGTAACCCGGCCAATATGGGTTTTTGTATCGCCTGTTTCCTCAGAGATATAGCCGGTGGATTGGGATTACATCGTGCTGGCGTGGTCCAGTACCTCCGCCCGGAAATAATGGGGCTGGTACTGGGGGCTTTTGTAAGCGCTCTTTTCTTCCAAGAGTTTAAGTCCAGGGGCGGCTCCAGTGTCCTGCTGAGGTTTACCCTGGGTGCCTTTATGATGATGGGTGCCCTCATCTTCCTGGGGTGCCCCTTACGTATGATCCTGAGAATAGCAGGTGGAGATTTTAATGCTCTGGTAGCCTTACCGGGATATATTTTCGGTATCTGGGTTGGGACACTATTTTTAAAACAAGGTTATACCCTGGGCCCGGCTGCGGAACAGCCGCAGAGCAATGGTTTGGTAGGGCCTTTTCTGTCCCTGGGATTGCTGCTGCTGGTAGTAATGGCTCCTGCTTTTATTTTTTTCAGCGCGGAAGGACCCGGCTCCATGAAAGCTCCGCTGCTCGTTTCTCTGGCTGCCGGTCTTTTAGTAGGTTTTGTGGCCCAGCGCACCAGGCTTTGTACCATGGGAGCTTTTCGTGACTTGCTCCTCTTCAGGGATTACCACCTTTTCTCCGGTATTGCCGCCCTTTTTGTAGTTGTTCTAGCAGGAAACTTACTCTACGGATTCTTTAACCCCGGCTTTTCCAGTCAGCCTGTGGCTCATTCCCAGGACCTCTGGAACTTTCTGGGGATGGGTATCGTCGGCCTGGCTGCCGTCCTGGCCGGAGGCTGCCCTCTCCGACAGTTGATACTTACGGGGGAAGGAAACGCCGATGCATTTGCCACCATCCTGGGCACTATTTTGGGGGCCGCGATCATGCATAACTTCGGCTGGGCAGCCAGCCCCAAAGGAGTAACACCGGGAGGACAGATTATGGTAATAATTATCTGGATTTTACTCCTGGTCATCGCTTGGGCCGTCACCAGGCAGGCAAAGAAGTATCTTGACAAAAAGAAAACAGAAATTTCCTCGGACTTCGGAGCGTAATGTATGTATCGTACCTCTGTGTATCGTATCTCTGGCGACAAATTGCTAAATAAGTGGTATACTAGGGAAAGGAGTGCAGGTCGTGAAGAGTAAATTTATTGACTGCTGCGGGTTATCCTGCCCGGAACCGGTCATTCAGGCCAGAAAAGCCATGCAGGAATCCGGGATTGGTGAAGTGAAAGTCAGGGTAGACAGCAGCGCAGCCCGTGATAACGTGTCCAGGTCGGCAAGGGCCCTGGGGTGGCAGGTGCAGATAAATACAGAAAACGATCGCTATCTTGTTACTTTAACACGCTCATAGCGGAAAGGATTATGTTTTATGGATTTTCACCAACTGAGGGTTTTTATAGAAGTAGCCCGGCAGAAAAGTTTTTCCCGTGCCGCGGAAAACATTTTTCTAAGCCAACCCACCATAAGTGCCCATATCAAGACATTGGAAAATGAGGTGGGAACCCCTCTTCTCGATCGCAGCCAGCGTGAATTGCAGCTAACCGAAGCGGGGAAAATACTTTTTCAATATGCCCAGGAGCTTCTGGAAATAAAAGAAGAGGCCCTCTCTGCTATCCAAAACGAATACAAAATCGTTAAAGGGCACCTGGAAATCGCTGCCAGCAGCGTTCCCGGTGCTTATCTTTTGCCCGGGTTATTAAAATCCTTTCGCCGGGAGTACCCCGGGGTAACCTTCTCTGTGCTTTTACGCGATACAAAGCAGGTTTTACAGAGCATAAAGGATTATACTTACGACCTGGGGTTTACCGGAGAACCTGGAACACAGGAAGGGCTGGGTCAGGTTAAACTTACGGAAGACAACCTTATTCTCATTGCTCCCCGGGAAACAAAACTTCCTGTAACAGGAGAAACCGGTCTTCAGTTCCCCACTGTTGAATTAAAAGCCTGCCTCAATTTCCCTTTCATCCTCAGGGAGCCCGGCTCCGCCACCCGCAAAGTCTTTGAAAAAGCGTTAAAGAAGCATTTTAAAAACAACATTGCCCTCAACGTCATTGGCTACCTGGAAAGCCAGGAGGCCTTAAAAGAAGCTGTTAAAGCAGGCCTGGGGCTGACTGTTATTTCCAGGAAAGCGGTGGAAGAAGAACTCAGGACAGGAGTACTGGACGGATACGAGTTACAGGATTTACCTTTAAAAAGGAACTTTTACCTGATCTTTCGTAAAAAACGAATCCTCCCTCCCCTAAGCCAGGCCTTTTTGCGGTTTACCGTTAAGTACTTTAATCCAGGGGAAATACAGATAATTAAGCAATGATAATATCGGTGAACTACCCTTCTCCTCGCTAACGCTCGGCAAGTAACATCCTATATAGCAAAAGAATAGCCCTGCTTCCTTAAAATTTTTTGGATAAAACTCAAAAAAGCTTTTTTAATATTAAATATATATTGATCTGTTATAAACAATTAATGATTATTATACATATTTATAAACTGGTTACCTTTTTAATTTTCTCGGGAAATAAGGGTTACAAAATTGACTTTTACCGATATTTGTGCAAATCAGAATAATTTCATACGCGTAAAAATACCCTGTCCTCCTATTGAACCAGCCTGCCTGAAAGTAGACAGGATTTGTTCTTCATGCCGGAAAACAGAGCATCTGACAGGCTACTGGGGATATAGCGACGAGCTCCATCCACCCACACCTTATCCGCCTGAAAAAGTACTAAACCTTTTTATTTTTAATCCGGTGGTTACAGAGCTGTACACTTTTTACTCTGAACAAGATAAAGAGCTTTTTATAAGCGTGCTTTACTTTTTTAAGCTAAGAGTTATTTACCTGGATCAGAAAAACAACCGGGGCCTAGTTGATCTTTCCCATAGGGGTGAAACGGCGACCTGGCTGGAAAGCCCCCCGGGAACAGCAGCAACGACGGCAATTTTGGGCGAGGTTCTCTTTTATGAATTAAAAAAACAGGATCTATGTCAGAAATTATTAAAGGATATGAAATACAATATAACCCTCTGGTACACTATAGGGCTGACTTTTGATTTCCTGTCCATACAAAAAGTTAAGGTGCTTGTACCCACATTTGGCCCTTGTATTCCTATTGCTAAATGCCCGTCACCAGAATTTCTGCTGGATAAGTAAATGTCACCCGCCTGAGCCACCGGTAAATTAATTGCCTGTTGGTCCTATACTTGATAGCTGCTCTTGTAACACCAAATCTCTTAGCGTACTTAAACATGGCTAGACGATGAAACATCTACTAATATCCGCCTGGAGATTCCCCTCCTTGGAACCCTGGATTCGCCCTACCAGGTAATCCTGGAAGAGACTTTCAGCCATGTTCCCCTGGAAGTAACAGATTTAGATTGGAGAAATCGCCGGGCTTTATTCCAGATATCTTCTCTGCCTCCGGAGGCCAGTGAAACCATAACACTGAAATATTCCTTAAATGTATACCCTATGACCGCTAACCTTGCTCATAATTCATTTTCTGCAGAACCGATAGATCCAGATCCATGGTATCTGCAGCCGTCAACAAATATTGAAAGTGACCACCCGGAGATCGTTGACAGGGCCCAAAAAATAACGGCCGCTTCCAGAAATGACCTGGAAAAGGCCCTGGCAATTTTTTACTTTGTTCTTGACCATATGAAATATGCCCTGAATTCTCCCTCCCGGAACAGTGGTGCCCTGACAGCCCTGCGCAGCAAGTCCGGGGTATGTGAGGATTACGCCGCGCTATTTGTGGCCCTCTGTAGGGCTTCAGGGGTCCCCGCCAGGCAGGTAAACGGGTACGCCGATCCTAAAGGCAGTGGGAAAATCTGGAACCTTGCTCCTGGAGAAACCTTTGCGCTCAGAGGTTATCGTCATAGTTGGGCAGAATTTTATATAAAAGGATTGGGATGGTTGCCTGCGGATCCCACCATGAACAATCACAGCGGGCATTTAAAATATTTTGCTTCTTTACCCCGGGCCAGTCACCTGGCTCAGAACTACCTGGACCAATCCTTACGCCTCCGCTACCAGGGAGGACAACTGGTATTAACATGGGAGGAAAGACTTGTGGGACCCTACGAGGGTAAGATCCATTGATAAACAAATTTTTAAGAAAGTCGAATGTACCGGCAATCGCTCCAGACAGGATTGAGTATAGCAGTATTCATCAGCTACTGCTGTATGTCATCTCATAAATCCTGCTCTATAGTTAGGATCGTTCACAACTTCATATACGGCCGTTTCCGGTTTGGCCTGTGTGCTTCTATCTGCCAGTCTCTCCAGCTTCCAGCCGCTTTGCTTCAGCAGGTGAACCATCTGCTTTTGTGTTAAAACTATTAAATGGTACCTGCAATCCTGCCAATCCTGGCCGGGCATAAATATTAAGCCCCTTCCACCGGGCCTGACTACCCGCCTGGCTTCGCATAAAGCGATATAAGGAGCCGTACAGTGCTCCAAACTATCCCACATAACCATACCGTCAAAAGAGCTATTATTAAAAGGCAGTTCATGCATATCAGCTAAAATTAAATCAAGCCCGTGTTTTCTCTTCCCTGCTTCAACTTCCCTCTTCTGATAAGTTATCCCTACGGCTTCTTTCCCGCTTACAATCAGCTTCTTAACCAGGTTCCCCACTCCACAGCCCAGATCAATTATCTTTTGACATCCGTCCAGCCAGGGCAAGTGGTCGGCTAAAAACAAAATGCTGGGACGATCAGAATATTCGTCTCGTTCAGGACCCCAGTATCGGCGATTATTTTTATCCATGCGTATTTGCACCCCCAATTAGTCTGCTAATAAATAATGCCCATTTAACCTTATCGACAGAAACCGTTACCATATACCCTGTGCAATATTTCCGCCCAGCGTGAACGCCACTTCTGGTGGGAAAAAGCAAGGGCGGTACTACGGGCGTGTTTTGCCAGGCGGTGGCGAAGCCGGGGTTCACTGATTAACCTGCCTAATGCTTTTTTTAAGGCTTCCGCCGTCGGAGGGATGAGCAGGCCGTTATATTCATCGAAAATCAGGTTGGTAAGCCCCCCTACATCTGTAGCAACCACCGTGCAACCCGAAGCCAAAGCCTCCAGGCAGGAAAAGGATGTGCCTTCGCTAAAACGAGTGGGGATCACAGCGATATCGGAGGCCCGGTAGACCTCCGGCATCTCCTCAAAGGAATAGGTGCCATAGATAATCCGCTCCCGGTGTTCCTGCTGCTGTAACCATTGTTCCAACTGGGAATTGAGCTGGGGGTGATTGCGATCCACGGCCAGGTGCAGGCTTGCATTCGGAAAAGCTGCCAGGATCTCCCGGCCGGCACGTAAAAACAAGTCTGCCCCCCGGCAGTAATCCAGGCGGCGGGGAAATAAAATACTGACGGTATCTCCTTTTCTTTCCGGGGCAGGGTAAAATACTTCTACGTCAACAAAATTGGGAATTACCTCTATTTTTTGTGCCAGAACCGGTTGAACAGCCCTGATCACATTTAAAAAGTTGTAATCGCAGGAAACAACCAGTTCAGCTCCTTGCAGGGCGTTACGGCAAATATGAAACATATTGGGGACATAGTCTACCGTGCTGCCTTCCGCATCCCACCAGACCCCATGAGAAATTACCACGGAACCGGATTTGTAAACAGCAGGGTTGAGTAAAATGGAGGCATATAATACCCTTTCTGTACAATGGTGCATTTCCTGGAGAGCAGCTTCCGGGGAAATTGCAGCCAGGCCGTGCCCCCTTATAATTATTCCGTTTATCTCCCGCTGCCAGTCGCTTTCTCCATTTTGGTGGACATCAACTGCAAAGCCCATCTCCCGGGCCAGATCTATTAACTGCCAAACATACCGTTCCACACCACCGGTTACCAGGCCTTTACCGTCCCAGGTTAACAGGTTGGGAACAAGAATGGAAATCTTTTCTTCTGTAAACAACTGCCTTAAACCACCATTCTTTTAGCTTAGAAAGGAGGGGTCTTAATCTCGATCCACTCTTCTAGCTTAACAGTATTTTGGGGAGCCAAAACACTTTCCAAATGCTCCCTGGAGGAATACTTACCCTCGGGATCAGCGGCTTTATAAGCCCGGTATTTTTCTTTATGCTCTTCTCCCCGGGCCCAGCCGTAATGCTTAACGCGGATATCGGACTGGAAAGAAATGATGCCCCTTCCCCGGTAAAACATAGGCCAGCGCCCGCTGTGAAAAGAGCGATCCGGCCAGGTGTATTCAATCTCCGGAAAATAGCGGGCCAGAAGTAATGAAAACCTGGGCCACGGATTCCAAAGGCCGTCAACCCTGTAGTGGGTCGTACTTTTCCAAAAATCAAACATCCTGAACTCCACACCATCAAAATCGCACTGGTTTATTAAACATTTCACCTCATTTTGCATACGATCTTCGAATATTTCATCGGCATCCACGGTCAGGATCCAATCCGGCTCTGCTGCCGCCATCAGCTCCCATAACTGGGCCCTCAACCTGGCTTCGTGCTTAAAAAAAAGAGATTCTTCATTGCGACACAGGATCACTTTTTGATAAGAAGCACAGATTTCCGGTGTATCATCAGTTGACGCGTCGTCAAGAATAACAATCTGGTCCACAAAAGCAGTTAAATGTTCCAGCACATCTTTTAAATAACGATCTGCCTCGTTATGGACAATCATCATCGCTGTTAATTTGTTTCCGCTGGTTTTACGTACCTTACCCGGCAATATAACTCACCTCGTTTTTTATCCTGCATAACATTACTTGAACACCTCGCCTATAACCTTGGCCCAGGAACGCTTCCACTTTTCCAAACCAAAATTAGCGGCTACTTCTCTGGCTTTTTGCCCCAGGCGCTTGCGCAAATCATGATTAAAAGCTAATTCCTCAATAGCTGCTGTCAGGTTGGCAGCCGTTGGCCGGATCAGCAAACCGTTGTAGTCATCAATGATCAAGTTGGGCAGGCCTCCTACGTAGGAGGTAATTACAGCACATCCTGCAGCCATCGCTTCCAGGCAGGAAAGGGAAGTACCTTCCGTGGACTTGGAAGGAATGAGAACAATGTCCACGTTTTGATAAACGTGGGGCATATCCTGCGGTGCCTTCCAGTAGTAGTAAATATTTGGATGTTTAGCAGACCAGCGCACCATCTCCTTCTCCAGGTTATCGTCATGGGCCCGGCCTACAAAATGGAACTCCAGGTTGTCATATTTTTTTGTAAGGATCTCCGCAGCCCGGGCCGCTTCGTTAATCCCTCTGACAGAAGTGAGACGTCGCGGAAAAAGGACACGTATTTTTCCATCTTTCCTTTCCTGCTCAGAAGGTGAAAACAAGTTCAAGTCCACAAAATTGGGAATATACTCAAATTTGTGCCACAGGCCGGGCCATGTCGTGGTCGCCCATTGTATCGTAGCTGTATCCACAGACACAATCTTCCGGGGACCGTTAAAAGCCAGCCAAAGGCGTCTTAACCGTTCACGGCGGAGTTCTTCTGTGGGGATAACAGCATCAAAGCTGGGGTAATCCCAGAAAATACCATGCGAGATGGAAATACTTTTTTCCAAAACCTGGGGGTAGGCTAAAAAAGTGACAAAATAAATGGCAAAATCCACCTGCACGGCCTGTTCGTAAAAAGACTGGTTTAAGCGGGGACAGGTCTGGAAATTGTCCCCTGTCTCCGGAATACTGTATAAAGGCACTCCGGGAAGCATTTCTTTCTGCCATCCGGTCCCAACCTGCCACCAGGCCACCTCGTATTCCAGTTCGAGAAGAAGTTTGGTCAGTTCCAGCCCGTAACGTTCGGCGCCTCCATAGATAATACGGTTCCCGTCGGGATTATAATAGTTTGTGGTAAGTATTCCTACCTTTCCTTTTGCCACCATGTTCACTCCTCAGAAAAATAATTGTCCCCATGGGTTTCGCACGGGGGAAACCCATGGGGGATACCCAGCTTACGCTTCTACGGCTACAAAAACAAAGTCAGTGCTGATGTCAATATTCTGGGCAATGTTAGAAACATCATCGGGCAGAATAAAAGTAAATTCTACATTTTCGTTTCCTTGTGCTAGGGCCAGCTCCCTACCCGGACTGTCGGGACGATCCAGTAAATCCTTTAAAAGACCGGAAAAAAGTAAGGATGGTTCTGCTGCTTCAGGACTGGCCACTACACTGACAAAAAGGCGGTTAGCGAGCACGGTAGCCATCCTGGCCGTGGTATCTCCTGCTGACTTCCAGTCGGCGGAAACAAAGTAATAGATATTGATATCACCGGTATTGCTGACATTAACTACCCCGCTTTCGGAATCACCCGGCTTCATTTCTGAAATCGTTAAAACAGCTCCTGCCGGAGAAACAGAAATACCAACTGTAGCTGTTGAGGTAGTCGAGGTTGCCGTAGGACTGGCCTCTGCTGTAAAGGTAAAAAATGGCATTTTATCTCCTCCCTTCTGCTTCTGAGGTAAGGGGAAAAGAGAAAGTCAGTAAAATATTAAGGCACGTCTTTCCCCTACATTTATAATTATTCATCTCTATAAAAAAGGTTACAAAATTGGTGTATAAATTTGTAGTACTTTATTATGTATATTTGTTTCAATACTTATATTTTTAAAAACTCTAATCAACCGGCAGCTGTCAAACATACGATATATAAAAGATAAAGAAGGAGACAATGGCACTGAAACGGCCTTTTACCTATATTACAAAAGAAATTATAACCAGCTTGTCCAGCGGCATTGTAAAAATAACCTTAAATCCCATGGAGCCAATCTTTAAGGATGTTTTCCTTTCGCCAGGAGATGTCGTTCAGGGGAGCCAGGCTATTACTGTACTGAACTCGGGAGATATCAACCTGCATTACTGGATCTTTACTGACTGGTCACCAGTACCTCCAACCACTCCGGCGGAAGCCATGCAGGCTGCTCAGAAACTGCAGGTTCTTATAATTAAAGCAGGGATACCACCCCTTACTGTATTTTCGGGTTCCCTGCTTCAATTATATGATAAGCCCCCAGGAGGACGTTTTTTATCACCTTTAGAAACTGAAAAGCTTTATTTTACCCTGTCTCTTCCTGTTCAGACAGACAATTTTTCGCTTGATGCCCGTTTAAAGGTGGACATTCTCTTTGTGGCTGAATCATAATAATAAAACCTTTGGATACGGATAGACTGATTTTTTGTATTCTATGTTAAAGAAAGGAAAATTGTGCGCTCAAAAAAAAGGACTGCAAAGTCCATAAAAAAGGTTGTGCTGCGTGATTTTCATACTAGAAGCGAGAAGCCAGCTCCTTTACAGCCTCTAGGGCCTGTTCCACTTCCTCTTCCTGGTTAAAATATCCCAGACTGAAGCGCACCGTTCCCTGGGGGAAAGTGCCGATGGAACGGTGGGCATGGGGCGCACAGTGCAGCCCTGTTCGACATAATATCCCATAGGCCTGCTCCAGAATATAGCCCAGTTCACCGCTGTCCATACCCTCCATAACGAAAGAGACCACCGCTACAGATTGATGCTCTGTCCCGGCATTAAAAACTTTAACCCGCCCTATTTCCTTTAAGCCCTGGCGTAACTTACGGGCCAGATAGGATTCGTGCTCGGTAATAAGTGAGATACCAGTTTTTTCAATAAACTTTAACCCTTCATTGAGCCCGGCCAGGCCTGGAGTATTCATGGTACCAGCCTCCAGGTAATCAGGCATCATCTCCGGCTGGCGGTCTTCCTCTGATCTGCTGCCCGTACCGCCCTCGCGCCAGGGTTTAATATTCACTCCCTTACGGACGTAAAGCAGTCCTACCCCCGGTGGGCCCAGTAAACCTTTATGCCCGGTAAAGGCTGCCAGGTGGGGTTTTATTTCCTGAAGATTTAAAGGTATTGAACCTGCCGTCTGTGCCGCATCCAAAAGAAAGAGAATTCCCTTTTTCCAGGCCAGGCTGCTGATCTCCTCTACAGGTAACACAGTGCCGATAATATTGGAAGCATGGGTGCATACAATAAGCTTTGTATCGGGCCTGATCGCCCTTTCCAGATCTTCTGTATCCAGGTACCCGGAGGAATCACAGGAAATCATGGTAGTGGTTATCAGCCCGTTTCTGCTCAGAGAGCCCAGGGGCCTGAGGACGGAGTTATGCTCCAGGGAGGTACAAATAACGTGATCTCCCGGAACCAGGACTCCTTTTATGGCCATATTAAGGGAATCAGTAGCATTAAGGGTAAAAATTATCTCCTCGGGTTGACCTGCCCCCAGGAAAGATGCTGCCCTTTCCCTGGTTTCGAATACCAGGCGATCTGCATGGATGGAGCGTGTATGCCCGGAGCGGCCGGGGTTAGCACCACCGTTACGAAGATAATTCTCAGCAGCTTTATAAACATGCTCTGGTTTGGGCCAGGAAGTAGCAGCGTTGTCAAAATAAATAATTTTTTCTTCCATCCTTTGTTAACTTCTCCTTTTGCGCAAAAAAGATAATGGGCCTGCAGAAGCCTTTTCCTCCAGCTCAAAAAAGCCTTCCACAATAACAGAACCGTCTTTTAAATAGTCTTTAATAACCTGGGCATCCTCGGGAAGGCAGCAAAGGGCCAGGCCACAACTGGAGCTTATGCTCCGGGGGACTGGAACCATTCTATACTCCCGGTTTTCTTTAGCCAGGATCTTTTCTGCCCTGATAGCCTGATATGTTGTAGGAAAAGTAAAATAACATTTTTTCGTCACAATACACCTCGAAGATAAAGAACAAAGTATAAAAATCAGGGTGCCTTAATTTTACACTGCCCTGACTTTCCTATTATATTATTATATCAACTACTTTGGCTACTGAAAATAGAAATCCTCTATAGTTAGGGTTATTACTATAGAGGCTCTTTAACATTTACTACATATACTATTTCACCACGGCCGATTCCTTTTGGTCAGGTTAAAAGAGTTATTTTAACCCTTTTTTTAACCTCCTCCGTATGCTGTGGAAAAGGGCCCGGATAAGCTGCCCCAGCATTAACAGGTATACAAGAATTGCTCGTGTCCCCGATACAATGCTTTTCATCGTAAGAAGAAGGTTATGATAACCTTCTTTCCAGGCAAGCCCGTTGCGCCCCAGGTAAAGTTTGATCTGCTCTTTAAAGCGCTCCCAGGCCCCGGGATTGTTAACGAAGTAAAAACCTCCCAACGCCGCTGCTACCAGTAAGATGATGACGGCTATCGTTCCTGTCACCGCGCCCCCGGCAGCATCCCGCTTATCAGCCCTGGGGGGAAAAACTCCTTCTTCTTCTCCCACCGGAATACCATAAAAATAAAGTGCTACCGCATCGGCAAACAAGGTCATACTCTCCTCCGCTGCATCTCTGCTGTTTTGATGCCCTCCCACCTCCAGCAAAAGCTGAAGGGGGGTTAAATCCTGGTTATAATTGCCCCATCCCATGAAAATCCCCTTTATCAGGCCGGGATAGACCTCATCGGCCAGGCCCTTCAAATCATACGCAAAACGCCTTGTTACCACCGAAGCAGGATTCTGCCGCCCTACTACAAACTGGATTTTTGTTACCCAGTCATCTTTTACCTGCACCGCATAAGCATCCCTGGGAGCTGCATCGCGGTGCAGATCAAAGATAACGTCAGGGTTCTGCTGTAAAAGCTCGAGGGCGGTATTTCTGGAACGGCGGTAAGCTCCCCGGTCGTGCGGTAGATGCATATTCTCGGAATGTATTACATCAATTTTTTTTTCTTCCAATGCATCTTTAAGGGCCGCCCCAACCTGGTGAATTCCTCCCCTGCCGTAAATACTGTGAGTTCCGTCGCTGGGGACATAGGACTCGGCATTATGAGTATGGTAAATAGCAACAAGTTTTCGCGGCCATTCTTCATTTTCTTCATTTTGAGCTAAATCCTGGTAACTGGCCTTACGATCCCGGTTAAATTTGCCTGTTACCATATTAATTAACAAACTGGAACTGGTTTTCCTCAAAGTGGGTTTTTTCAGTTTTTCCGTTCGAATATACCTGGCTGTAGCTACATAATCTTTTACTTTGTACACTTCGTAAAGGCGGTTTTTTTCATCCAGGTAGCGGTCACCGGGCCTGATACGGCGCCCTGTTGTTGTAATAATCCTGCCTTCCCCGTCCACAAGCCGGAAGTACTTCTCCCCGATGATTTCTTCTTCCTCAAGTTCGGTAAGAAGTGTCTCTGTAAAGGGATATGTCTCTTTTTCTTTTTCCCGGGTACTGTCTTTGTCCAGTACAGGCATCAGCAGCTTTTCTTCCGCCAGTGATTGTATGGCCGAAGGATTCTCCTGTGAAATTTCTGCTTTTCCAGCCCCGGCCGGGCAGATAAGAATTAACAGGGCCAAAAGGAGAAGATATTTTAGGAACTTGGAAAGCATATACTAAAAACCTTCCTTCACACTATGTCCTGTGAAGCCTTTCCCTTATTTCCCCCACTATTTCCGCCAGCAAAACAGCAAGCACTCCGGAGAGAACGGCAGCGCCGAATACCCCTCCACCTCCCAGAACAACGGTAACATTTCCAAAACCACGTACAAGGTTCTCCCCCCAGGCTATTAAATCTACAAACAGCACACCCAGAAAAGCACCAATAAAGGCTGCCCGTCTGGAACGTCCCAGGATATAAGCCACCACAGCAGCCACAAGGGCCGGTAAATAAAGGGGATCAATATCCAGGAAAAATAAACCGGGCTCCAGGGGAAAAAGGCGATCGACAATCCATACCGCAACTACCGTAACGGTTATAGTAATTAAAGTTCTTACTCTTTCCGCTTTCTCGTCAGCTGTAGCCACAAGATAGATAACTACAATTAAGAGGATCACCATTCCCCCTAAATTTATCTTAAGACCTCTGGCCAGAGGTAATACGGGCAATCCCCCTCCGAGAACCATGGCCAGTAAGATAAGCAGGGCCTGTGTCCTGGTAAGCCTCATACGCTCCAGTACCCGCTCCAGGAAACCCAGGTAAATTAGTACCAGCAATAAAATGAGCACCGTAATGGCCAGGGAGTTTGTTCTCATCTTCCAGTCCTTTTACATAATATTTAAACCTGTTTTAGTATCTCCCTGTAGGTAACAATAATACAACCATTTCGCTTATTTAACCCTGCGCTTTTTAAAAAAGGCAAAGTGACATTAGAACTCTATCGCTGTTAATCCTGATAAAAAGAAAAATCCCGCGGACTTAAAGGACAACCAATAAGTCATGGGATTTATACTAATGGCAGCTTGCACAGCTGGAGCTGCTGCAACCGCTGCAACTGCTGCCCGAAGAATAAGCTTCCGGGCCTGGGCTGCTGGAGGAGCGTCCCGTTCGAAAAGCAGACATTACCCGGCGGCTTTCTCCTCCACATTTAGGGCACAGAAAAACAGGTTTATCGTTAATTTTACAAAGCTTTTCAAAACGATTCCCGCATCCGCAGAGAAATTCATAAATAGGCATGTACTGTCTCCTCTTTCCTCTACATTTTATAATATTTCTACGAAGCAGGTAGATATAATATATTCTACCTTGTCCAGCTCATCTAAAACCTTCTCCGTTAGATAGTTGTCCACCTGTAAAACCATGAACGCCTCGCCACCGACTTCCTGCCGGCCAACCTGCATACTGGCAATGTTAATATTATTATTACCCAGTATCGTACCAACTTTTCCGATAACACCGGGCTTGTCAATGTACTTGCTAACCAGCATAAAACGCGAGGGAACCACTTCAATATGGTAGTCACCGATCTGTACAATACGTATGTCGTTTGTACTGAAAAGTGTACCTGCTATGGTAAAAGTATGGTCACTGGTTTTTACCTTCACTGTAATTAAGTTATTAAAAACAGAAATATCTTTGCTGGTAATCTCCTTGACCTTTATACCTCTTTGCCTGGCAATAATAGGAGCATTAACGAAATTGATATTGCTGTTTAACATGACACGCAGGAAACCCATCAGCAAAGCCGTAGTAAGGGGTGCAACGGGATACTCTGCTATGTCGCCGCTATAAGTAATTTCAATAGATTCAACCCTGCCGTCAAAAACCTGCATATAAAAGCTGCCCAGAGTTTTCATCAGAGGAATAAATGATTCTACTTCAGATAAAACCTCCGGCGGCAGCACGGTAACATTAACGGCCATGTGTATAGGCTCGCCTTTTAAAAAGTTGACCATTTCTTCAGCCACCTGGACAGCCACATTTACCTGAGCCTCCTGAGTAGAAGCCCCCAGGTGAGGAGTACTGATTACCTGTTCCAGCTTTAAAAGGGGATTATCAGGGCGGGGAGGTTCTTCTTCAAAAACATCCAGAGCTGCACCGGCAACCTTGCCGTCAATAATAGCCTGGTAAAGTGCCTTTTCATCAATCAACCCGCCGCGTGCACAATTGATGATACGCACACCATTCTTCATCCTGGCCAGTTCCGCAGCGCCAATTATATACTGGGTAGCGGAGGTTTTCGGAATATGCAATGTAATAAAGTCTGCCTGGGTGAAAATCTCCTCCAGGGAAACAGGGACAACTCCGAGCTTCTCCGCCCGCTCGGCAGAAATATAAGGATCATAGGCCAAAACGTTCATACCAAAAACCCTGGCCCTTTTAGCCACTTCGCTGCCGATACGGCCCAGTCCTACAACTCCAAGGGTTTTTTTAAGCAGCTCCAGGCCCATAAATTTGTTTCTCTTCCACTGACCTTCCTTAAGCGAGCTCGAAGCCTGCGGAATATTACGGGCCATGGCCATCATTAAGGCCATGGTATGTTCTGCTGCAGAGATCGTATTACCTTCAGGGGCATTAATAACCAGGATGCCTTGTTCAGTGGCTTTCTCCACATTAATATTGTCTACTCCCACACCTGCCCTGCCTATTACCTTAAGGTTCTTACCGGCGGCTATAAGCTCTGCGGTTACCTGGGTGCTACTGCGTACCAGCAGGGCGTCATACTCACCAATAATTTCCATAATTTCCTGTAGGGAAAGATCCGTCCGGACATCTACCTGAGCGGCTTCCTGTAATATTTTAATGCCTTCCTCGGAAACGGGGTCACTGATCAGAACCTTGAACTGTTTATTATCCTCCATATGTTCACCCTCCCAGAGCTATTTCTCTTAAGAAATATTTTTGCCATTTTAATATAACATAACTTAAGGAGATAGGCAATAACTGGAGCATATTACTTAAAGAGCGAAACAGCCCGGAGAAAAACATCAAATATTTCCTGTCCTCCCCAAATCTCCTTTACAGCAAGGGCTTCGGGGTGCCACTGTACGCCCAGGGCAAAAGAATGAACCTCGGATTCCAGGCTTTCGACAACTCCATCGGAAGCTACAGCACTTACCCTGAATCCATCTCCCAGCTTTTTAACAGCCTGGTGATGAAAGCTGTTCACTCTTAAAGTTTTTCTCTCCCTGAAGATTCTGTACAATAATGTATCCTCCAAAATTTTTATGTCGTGAAAAAGGTGGTGACGAGGTGCCCTTTGCATATGTTCCAGGATCATCCCCTCTTTTAAGCTGATATCCTGGTATATACTTCCCCCTGCAGCGATATTCAGTACCTGTGCACCGCGGCAAATACCCAGTACCGGTAAATTTTTTCTTAGGGCCGCCCTGGTTAATTCTATCTCAATCCTGTCTCTAAGAGGAGAAATTTCTCCTTGTCCGGGAAGGGGTTCCTCTCCGTAATAAAGGGGATCGACATCGCCTCCCCCGGAAAGAACCAGGCCTTTGATAATTTTTAAAAACCCGGGTATGGATTCTTCCTTTAAAATGGATACAGGAACAGGAATACCTCCCGCTTTCTCGATAGACCTGATATAATCAAAACTTAAACGGGTAAAGTTAAAATTTTCATTATACACACAGGTGATTCCGATTGGCAGCATCTTGCTGTACACCTCCAGAAATTAAAAAACGGGTTTACCAGCGGAAATAACCAAGATTACCGCGGCTTCCCCGATAATTTACCAGGACTCTGTTTAAAAAACACGGTTTATCCATTTAAAAAGCATCTAAGAATGAAACCAAAGAAATTAACTTAAAAATCAATCAATGCCAAACTTATTTTCAGGGCTTCATCGACCCTGGCCATTACTTTTTCATCCAGCTCCGTGATTTTTTGCTGCAATCTTTGTTTATCAATTGTCCGTACCTGCTCCAGAAGTATAACCGAATCTTTTTCCAACCCATGCACATCTGCCGATAATTCTATATGTGTCGGCAGCTTGGCTTTCTCAATATGAGAAGTAATAGCCGCCACAATTACCGTAGGACTGTACTTATTCCCCACGTTATTCTGTATAACCAAAACCGGCCGGAAGCCTCCCTGTTCAGAACCTACGACAGGGCTTAAATCAGCATAAAAAATAAAACCACGTTTAACATCCACCATTTTCACTCTCCATTTACCATTTCCTCAGCAAGCCGATCTGCCTCATTTTCCGCAGATATAGCTTCGTTAGCGAGGGCCAGATTTAAACGCGCCATCTCTAGATAACCCTCCTGCATACGTTCCCTTATCTGTCTTTTTCTTCGTTCCTGAAGGTAAAGTTTCATTGCTTCCCGGATAAATTCGCTGCGGGTTCTTTTTTCCATCTCTACTACACCATCAACTTCCTTTAATAAATTTTGCGGCAAACTGATCATAATCCTTTTGGTCCTCGCCACGGAAAGCACCCCCTAAGATAGAAATTGTACAAATGACCAAAAAAGTCAATCCACTTGCAATACTATTTATTATCCTGTACTGATGTTCTTTTATACATCTTTTTTTATATACCAAAACAGGCTTCAGGAAAACTTTATGCTTTGCACGCTACCGTCACGGCAATACACCTTGGGAACTCTGTTTCCAATGTTGCAAAGCACCTCGTAGCTTATAGTTCCCAGTTGCCCGGCAACCTCATCTATGTTGATCTCCCCATGGCCCTGCCGGCCATAAGCAACTACTTCATCGCCTTCCTTTACGAAAGGGATCTCCCCCACATCCAGCATGGTATGATCCATACAAACTTTTCCTGCTATAGGGGCCTTCTGTCCTTTTACCAGCATAAAACCACTATTGGATAAAAGTCTGTTATAACCATCGCCGTACCCCAGCGGCACCGTTGCTATAGTTGTATCATTTAAGGCCCGGTATTTCCTGCCGTAACTTATGGAGGTTCCTGCTGAAACTTTTTTTAAAAAAATGATCCTGCTTTTTAAAGACATAACGGGAAGCAGCTTCACTTTATTCTTTGTTACTTCCCTGGAAGGATAATAGCCATATAAACTTATCCCCACTCTTACCATGTCCAGGTGCGCTTCAGGAAGCTCCATCGTCGCCGCACTGTTGGCGGTATGCTTCAAAGGTATTTTGATCATTCTTTCCTTACATACGCTTAGAACAGTATTAAAAAGGTGCAGCTGGTGCCTGGCAAAACTTTTATCTCTTTCATCGGCCGTAGCAAAGTGTGTATAGATTCCTTCCACGATAATCCCGGGAAGAACATTAACCTTTTCCAGAAAGTTTAAGATATCACGGGGATCGCTTAACCCCAATCTTCCCATGCCTGTATCAATCTTTACGTGGATGGCTGCCCGCTTACCCTGGTCCCGGGCTTGTTGTGAAAGAGAATAAGCCGATTCCCAGTTAAAAACAGTAGGAGTCAATTGCATTTTAAGCAACGAGAGGTTTTGTTGCGGGTCTGTATAACCAAGGATAAGAATAGGAGCTTTGATTCCTTTTTGTCGAAGGACTGCACCCTCCTCTAAAGAAGCCACCCCCAGCATGGAAGCTCCTTCTTCCAGGGCAATACCGGCAACTTCATAAGCCCCATGACCGTAAGCATCTGCCTTTACCACTGCCATTAATTTAACAGCATCGGGTAAAAACTGTCGAAATTCCCTGACATTAAAAGCTAAATTTGAAAGATCGATTTCTACCCAGGTAGGCCTCCCCAGATAACGTGAAATTTCCATTATTGTTTTTCACCTAGCTTTTCCCGGCTGCCACATATGGAACGTCTAAAAAAAGAGTGGTAGATCAATATTAATTTTTATTCCACAAAATATATATTTATTCCTGCCGGGGGGTAAGATTTGAGGGTATACTTTTATTTCCATAAACAAAAATGGTAATTTTTACAGGGGGTCAAGACCCCTCTTACCTTTCAATAACCCTCAAGACACTGTTTATCTTCTTTATGGCAGGGAATTTCTGAATTTTTCCCAGGGCAAGGTTAAAATATTTTTCCTCCACGGCATGAGTGACCAGGACAATCTCTGCCGTGCCTTCCACACTGCGTTTTTGTAAGATCATATCCAGGCTTACATTTTCAGCGCCGAAAGTGGTGGCCAGGCTGGCAAAAACTCCCGGCTCATCAATAGCCTGCAGGCGCAGGTAAAAAGCAGAGAGCAGTTCTCCCATAGAAACAATATTCTTTGTTTGAAAATCTATTTCCATAATACCGTTTTCTACCTGGTGGTTAATATTCCGGGCAACATCGATCAAATCGGCGACAACTGAACTCCCCGTCGGCATGGAACCCGCTCCCAAACCGTAGAACATTACCTCTCCAACGGCATTTCCCACTACGAAGAGTGCGTTATTTTCATAATAAACAGCCGCCAGGGGGTGGTTCAAAGGTATCAGCGTAGGGTGAACCCTCAAGGCAAGCCCTTTGTCCGTTTCCTCGCCGATAGCCAGAAGTTTAATGGCAAATCCCAGTTCCCTGGCATAAAAAACATCCCTTTTGCTAATATTGTTTATCCCCTGGACGTAAATATCTTCAAAACGAACACGGCTGCTAAAAGCCAGGCCGGCCAAGATACAAAGCTTGTAAGCAGCATCCTTTCCTTCCAGGTCGCTGGCAGGATCCTGCTCGGCAAAACCCCTGGCCTGGGCCTCTGCCAGGGCCGTTTCAAATGCCATGTTTTCCAGGCTCATCTTGGTTAAAATATAATTGGTTGTCCCGTTTATAATCCCCATTAAACGGATTATTTTATTAGCACCCAGGCTGTGCTTTAACGGCCTTATAAGGGGAATACCCCCTCCCACACTGGCTTCATAATAAATATTGCGGCCCTGCTCCTGAGCCAGGAGTAAAAGTTCCACCCCGGCCGTAGCCATGAGATCCTTATTGGCGGTAATAACAAATTTTTTATGCTGCAGAGCTTCTTCAATAAATTTGCGGGAATCCTCCACACCGCCGATCATTTCCACGATCACATCTATTTCGGGATCATCTAAAATTTCTTTCGGATCTGTGGTAAGCAGTTGCCGGTCTACTTTTACCGGCCTTTCCCTTTGCAAGTCCCTGACCAGAATTTTTTTAATCTCGATACTGGCTCCGGCCCTGCGGTTTACCTGTTCACCGTTTATCTCCAGAATCTTTAGTACCCCTGAACCCACCGTACCCATACCCAGAAGACCTGCTTTAATCGTTTTTTTTCCCATAAAATCAACCTCCGTGTTCTCAAGCAAGAAAAGTTATCTGCTCATTTTTGCGCTAATTATATCACCTTGATTTGGACTAAGCAATGCAGCGCTGCCACAAATCCACAAATCTTAAAGGAAAGCAAAACAACCCCAAACGGTTATAATTATATTCTTCCCCAGCACTGCTTTATCCTGCCTTAAATAATTTAACCTGCCGCTGAATAATGATAAAGCTTCCTGCTTCATATATTTTAATAAAGGCAGGTGGCTGCAGTGTACGCTTTATGGCTGAACAAATTCGACTTCAGCGGGAATACGGAAGCCGTTATTACCTGGACAAAAGGGGTTCTAGAGAAGGGCTTGAAAGTACACCTGGTCTTGATCGGGGTTCCTTCGCCCCTGCTCGGTATTTACCAGGAACATTTAAATAAAGCAGGCTTGAAAAGCTCCTTAAACATAAACAGGCAGCAGGTACAAAACCTGCTTTATTACCGCAGCTTTGATCTGTTACATGTTTACCATCCCGATTTATTCAATATGGCCGGAGAACTGGGCAGTACTTTTAAAATACCCTGGCTGGCCAGCGTCTTCGAAGGGGAACGGCATGAAAATTTCAGTTTCCTGCATAAAGCAAGTTACATAACATGCTGCAATTCGGTCTCACTCCAGGTTTTAAAGGGTTTTTTTTATCCTTATAATAAGCAAAACCTGTTGTTAATACCACAGGGAGTAACAATAAAACCGGCCAATTTTTCTTCACTGGAACAGATGAGTATCCTCTACGCCGGGCCCCTGGAAATAAGTCACGCTGCTTCTTTTCAGGCACTTAACGGCACCGTCCCAAGCTTAAAACCATGTACCTTCGGCCTGGTTTCCAGGCACAAACCTTCCACTTTCAAGAGAAAATTTTACCCCTGGACACCTGATCTAAGCAATATCGTCGAGGGGTATAACATCATCGCCGGTTTTGGTTATTTCCTGCTGCAGGGAATTTCTGCGGGGAAAATAGCGCTGATCCTGGAAGAAAAATACGGGGGGATTTTCTCCCCTTTCCACCGGAAACAGGTACCTGATTTCAGGGCAAAATCACAGGGCGAAGACGATATGGCTGTCCACAAGCTGCTAAGCCGGGACTTACAGGCATTGCTTGACCATCTCCCCGCAGCAAAAAAGCTCCGGCAGGATAACTGGAGCTATGCTCGGGAAAATCATGACCTGGAGATTATCGCCGAAAAAATAATTCGCCTTTACAGCCGCATTCTGTAATCCTGAGGATTGTAAATGGGCGGAAAGTTGCCGTTGCTTTAGGCAAGTTCAACACATATATTGCGACTTACAAGAAAGAGTAGTTTAAATGCTCAGCAGTGAGCCAGCTCCCAGCAGGAAACTCTTGCTTTTCTTTTCCTGCCCTCTTAAAATGATGGCATCCTGCCCGATAATACTATCCCTGATGGGGTCTTTCAATCCCTGAATTTTTACCCTTTCAAAGAGAACACTGTTTTCTAAGATGGCGTCCTCTAAAATGGAACCCGGGCCTATAGAGCTATATGGTCCAATTTCGGAGCCGGTGATACGGCATCCCTCACCGATGATCAGGGGCCCTTTCAGCTTGCTTCCTTCAATAAAAGCAGAGGGAGCTGCCAGGCACAAAGGAGCAACAACACGGGCATTTCCAAAAGAATTTTCCGGGGCCGTTAAAAGATTTAATATTTTCCTGTTAGCTTCCAGCACATCTTCAGGTTTGCCAATATCCATCCACCAGCCCGGGAACATGTAGGAAAGAACTTTCCCCCCCATATTAATTAATTCCTGGAGGGCATCTGTAATCTCCAGTTCGCCTCTCCAGGAAGGCACGATTCTTTCAATAGCGGCAAAAATATTCTTCCTGAAGATATAAATCCCCATAATAGCAAGGTTACTTCGGGGAACAAGCGGTTTTTCCCTTAAAGAGATAACCTGGCCGTTTTCCACTTCGGCAATGCCATACCTTCGGGGATCGTCTACAGGGGTCAGGAAAACCAGGGCATCGGCTTCCTGTTCCCCAAAAATACTGAGAGCCTCTTCCAGGCTCTGACCAAACAAGTTATCTCCCAGGATCATTATAAAGTCACTATCTTTCAAAAAGGGTTGTGCCGTTTGAACGGCATGGGCCAGGCCGAGGGGTTTGGCCTGTTTTATATAGGTTAAATTTAAGCCTGCTGGGGCCGGATCTTTTAGTTTTTCGCGGATAATTTCCTCCTTATCCCCGACAATAATTCCTATTTCCTCAATGCCTGCTTTTTTAAAAGCCTCCATGATGTAACAGAGCACTGGTTTGTTGGCTACGGGAATAAGCTGCTTGGGTAAAGAAAAGGTAAAAGGCAGTAACCGTGATCCTGAACCGCCGCAGAGAATAAGTCCTTTTATCATCTGACGCCTCCTTATTGCCAGCTATAGGGTATGTTTCCGGAATCCGGAGGCACGCGGTATTCATCAGGATTTTCATGGTTATAGGGCTCCGAAGGACAGTTAAGAAGCAGCGCTTCCCTGGAACCCAGGGCTTTAAAACCATGCAGCACAAGCTGGGGTATACGAATCAGAAGGGGGTTATAATCGCCCAGGAAAAATTCATTTAT
>QZJM01000017.1 GCA_003605065.1 Dethiobacter sp.
AATCACTAAATATTTTAGTCTAAATATTTTTAATGTTGTTAAGGGGCGGATAATTACTGCACCAATTTTCAGGTTTAGTTAGCAAGATTCGATCAGGGGAGGTGATAGATGTTAAAATAATCAGCAGGTATTTAGATTAAAATCTAAATTTAAGAGTATACTTTAAGGAGGCGATTAGATGAAGGGGTATAAGGACAACCGTGAATTTATTGAAGCTTTGGATGCTGCCGGCGAACTGGTCAGAATTGATCAGGAAGTGGATTGGGACCTGGAGGCTGGAGCAATTGTCCGTAAAGTTTGTGAAGAAAAAGCTGCATCTCCTCTCATGAATAAAATTAAGGATTATCCCGGGCACCGCTATTTAGGTGCACCTATTGCCACATACAGAAAACTTGCTATTACCCTGGGGATGGACCCTGATAGCAGTATTCCACAGATTGCCCAGGAATATGTAAAGCGTATTAACCAGCAGCCGGTGAAGCCTGTTATGGTTGATAAAAAGCAGGCTCCCTGTAAAGAAAACATTATCACCGGTAAAGACGTTGATTTATTTTCATTACCGGCACCTATGGTCCACGATGGTGACGGGGGACGTTACCTGAGCACCTGGCATTTTGTAACGACAAAAGACCCGGATAACGGTGATGTTAACTGGGGTATGTACCGGCAGATGTGCTATGACAGCAAAACCATGACCGGCCCACTGCTTCCTTTTTCTGACGGCGGAAAAGTCTTTCACGGCAAATACCGCCCCCGTGGTCAGGCCATGCCCTTTGCCACCGTTATTGGGCCGGACCCGCTTTCCGCTATTGCCGCCTGTGCTCCTTCGCCCATCCCGGAATCGGAGTACACCGGGATGCTGATGGGGAAGCCGGTGGAGCTTGTTAAATGCGAAACGGTAGACCTGGAGGTTCCTGCCCATGCCGAGATCGTTATTGAAGGGGAAATCCTTCCCGATGTCTTTTTAGAAGAAGCGCCTTTTGGCGAGTATACCGGCTACCGCACTTCCCCCAGGGACCTGCGGACGGTTTACCGGGTAAAGGCTATTACTTATCGTAACGACCCCATAACAACTATTTCCAACATGGGAGTGCCTACGGACGAGGGTCAGCTGCTCCGCTCTTTTTCCCTGTGCCTGGAAATGGATATGCTGCTGAGAGCACAGGGCATTCCTATCACGGGAGCTTATATGTGGCCGGAATCCACCCACCACCTCGTGGTAATCGGGGTAAAACCCATCTACTCCAATATTGCCGCGCAGATTGCCCAGCTCGTTTTTGGCAGCAAGCTGGGTCCCTGGTTCCATATGGTCGTTGTTGTTGACGATCAGACTGATATTTATAATAATAACGAAGTTATTCATGCCTTAACAACAAAGTGCCATCCCAAGAAGGGGATTCATATTTACGAAGGGGCGGGAACCCCCCTGTATCCCTTCCTTAATCTTGAAGAACGTTTGAAAATGGCGGGGCCGAAGGTGCTTTTCGACTGCACTTTCCCCATAGATTGGGATCCACTCAGTGAAGTTCCAAGGCTGGTTTCCTTCAAGACGGTTTATCCCAAAGAAATTCAGGAAAAGGTTCTGGCCAACTGGGAAAATTATGGATTTAAGTCTAAATAACGAAGGAGGCTGAAAAGAAGGTGTACAATTTTGATGTCTTCGTTAACAGTTTGGGGGATCTTCCTGAAGGAAAAGAAATCCAGCTTGCCCTGAGGGATTTAACCCCTGGCAGGCATAAGTACTGCTACCGTAATGTAGTGGCGATGGTTTCCGCTAATCCGGAAACATATCCGGAAAAGCTGCAGATACGCTTCGGAAGGGGGCAGGCTCATTCCCAGCCGTACTCCATAAAAATATTAAACGATGTCGATAGAATACCGGAACGCTGGAGGTAAAATTTTAGAAGAACTTAGAAAGACATCTTGGTGCAGTTCCTGTTCAAGATAAGAGTCCGGCGGGAGAAAAGGTGCTGCAATTTCTCCTGCCGGTTCATCTTTTGCCGGTTACGTAATCCAGGTTATAATGGAAACAAACTGTATAAAAATTTCGCACGGAGGAGGTAGCGGCTTTGAGGCTGGTAGTTGGGATTTCCGGTGCCACAGGAGCAATTTACGGTATTCGTGTTTTAGAGGTCCTGCACATGCACGGGGTAGAAACCCATTTAATTTTGTCAGATGCAGGAAAGAGGACCATTGAACTGGAAACGGACTATGACTTGAAAACTATTGAAAATTTGGCTGCGGAAGTACATAATATAAAAAACGTGGGGGCTTCTATCGCCAGTGGTTCTTTTAAGATAGACGGTATGATTATCGCACCCTGTTCCATAAAAAGCCTGTCAGCCATTGCCAATTCCTATAACGAAAACCTGTTGATAAGGTCCGCGGATGTTACCTTAAAGGAAAGAAGGAAGTTGGTCCTGGTGGTAAGGGAAACCCCTCTGCATTTGGGACACCTGCAGTTGATGACTATGGTGGCGAGTATGGGAGGAATATTATTACCGCCAATGCCGGCATTTTATAACCTTCCCAGGACAATAGAAGATATCATTGATCAAACTGTGGGGAAAGTTCTGGACCAATTTGGCCTGGAACATACTCTTTTTCACCGCTGGCGTGGTGCTGACGCCCTGGAGAGAGATAAGAAAAGTTATTAAACAGGCCTTGAGGTAGAATATGGGCGATTTTAGTGAAAAAACCATAAGCAGCAGGAAAATTTATGATGGAAAAATTATCAGTATTCGGTTGGATAAGGTTTGCTTGCCCGACGGGAAAGAAAGTTTTCGTGAAATTGTGGAGATGACTAACGCAGGAGCTGTGGCCATAGTCCCTATTGAAGAGAATGAAGTCTATTTTGTAAGGCAGTTTCGTAAGCCGGTGGAAAAGATTCTTTTGGAAATTCCTGCAGGAAGAGTGGAACCGGGGGAAGATCCTGAAGAATGTGCCCGGCGCGAACTTACCGAAGAAATAGGTTACTGTCCGGCTGAACTGGAGCAGCTGTCCTTTTTTTATTCTTCACCGGGTTTTTCCAATGAAGTGCTTTACCTGTACCTGGCCCGTGGACTGGTAAAGAAGCAGGTTAATCGTGATGAAGGTGAATTTATGGAAGTGGTAAGCCTTCCCCTTCCGGAAGCTTTGGAGAAAATTTCTTCGGGGGAAATTGAGGATGGAAAAACCATCATTGGCCTTCTTATGGTCTCCTCTTATCTTGGCAGGGGCATAAAAAATATTTCAGGAGAAGGAATTTACGGCTAAGATGTAGAAGCAATCTTATTACACTTTTTTAGCTAAAACAATTTAAAGGAAGTGAACTTATGGAGAAGAAGATTGCCAAACGGCCCTGCCTGGAGAATATTACTCCTTATGTTCCCGGGAAACCTATTGAGGAGGTAGAAAGAGAACTGGGTTTATCAAATGTAATTAAAATGGCTTCCAATGAAAACCCCCTGGGGCCTTCACCGCTGGCCGTAGAAGCTATCAAGGAATACCTGCCCAGGATTAGTCTTTATCCTGATGGCAATAGCTACTATCTTAAAAGGGCTCTGGCCGGACATCTTAATTTGCAGGAGAAAAACATAGTTATGGGCAATGGAGCCGATGAACTCATTACCCTGACAGGAGCAGCCTATTTAAACCCCGGTGATGAAATCATTATGGCCCAACCTTCTTTCTCGGAGTACGACTTTTCGGCACGGCTTATGGATGCTGTACCGGTACGGGTGCCCTGTAAAGATTTTCGTCATGATTTAAAAGCCATGGCAGCGGCGATTACCAGCAAAACCAGGGTTATTTTTATCTGCAACCCCAACAACCCCACGGGAACGATCGTAACTCACGAGGAAATGGAGGCGTTTCTGGCGGAACTGCCTTCAAACATACTGGTTGTCATGGATGAAGCTTATAACGAGTACGTAGGGGATTCTTCTTATCCCAACAGCCCGGAGTTTTTGGAGCGGGGTTTTAATGTTCTTATTTTACGTACTTTTTCCAAGATTTACGGTCTTGCCGGCCTGAGAGTGGGATATGGCCTGGCCGGCGAGCATGTGATCGCTGACCTTAACACTGTGCGTGAGCCCTTTAATGTAAATTCTGTGGCACAGGTGGCTGCCAGGGCAGCGCTGCATGATAAAGAACATCTGGAAGCTGTACGCAGGGTTAATACGAATGGCAAAGAATACCTGGCACAGGAATTTACAAGAATGGGTCTTTTCCATCTGCCCACAGAGGCCAATTTTATTTTTGTAGAGGTAGGGGTTGATTCTAAGAAATTATTCCAGAAACTTTTACATAAAGGGGTTATCGTCCGGACCGGTGATATTTTTGGTTATCCCCAGTTTATCAGGGTATCTATCGCTACGGAGGAGGAAAACCGGCGTTTTATCAGAGCCCTGGAAGAATGCCTGCCAGAGTTAAAAGGGTAAAAACCCAAAGTCTGATAAGTTTCTACAAAACAGACCTTTTGAAAAGCACCTGGCCTCCACCAGGTGCTTTCTTTTACCGGAAAATACCACTTATTTTTTCTCCGATAACATTCAGGCTGTCTTCTACCTCCTGGGTTGCTGCGGCCAGGAAAAGCACGGCAATTTTATTCTGGGCTTCTGCTATCTCAATGGTTTCCTCCGTTATTTCTTCCCCGGGTTTCACCAGCAGGTGCCCCTGGTTATCCCTAACGGCATAATTTGCCTTTTTATTAAGTATGTATTTTTTCATCCTTTCTTTTGATTCCTGGGCCAGTTCCTTTCCTTCCCTGGTTATTTCTTTTTCCAGGCGGCCCCATATTTCCTTAACATTTTCCAGAATTTCCTGGGCCGGAGAGAATTTTTCGGCCGGCTGTTCTTTTTTAACCCGTTCTTCCGGTTCGGTTTGCTGTTCCGGTTCTTCCGGCTCAGCTTGTTCCATCGTCTCTTCTGCCTCTGCTTTTTCTGCTTCCCCTGGGGTTGCTTCGGCAGCCGGGGTGCCTTTAAAAATATGCCGGGACTTATTTTTCAGGCTTTGCCAGGCCTGGAGAAGAAGAGTGCTGCCCTGATCCAGTTTTTCCACGGTATAATCAATGCCTTCCAGAAGTTCCCCTACGCCGGCGGCGAAAAGAACCTGGTAAAGCCTGCCTGCCGCACGGGCCCTGTCGATAATTTCCGGTGTAACTTTTTCTCCTTTTTCAATAATTACTTCACCGTGAAGATCTCTGACGGTATGCGCTGCCTCTTTCTCAAGGGTGAATGCAATGGCCCGCATTTCCAGCGAATAAGCAGGAATCTTTATTTTGGCCGTTTCTTCTTCTTTTTCTTCTTCCCTTAAAAAAGTAATATAGTCAGCATCAACAATTACATAGTCTTTTCCCAGGTTAAGCACCCCTTCAATGGAAAGACACACATTCTTATTAATTTTTTCACGATCCCTGAGATCATAAAGCAGGAGGCTTTCAATTTCTCCTGTTTCAATTAAAAACGTAAAATCCTGAATTTTAGCGATGTAGTCACCTTCGCTGCTGATAACACTGTTTCCCAGGAAGGAATAATCTTTGAAATGCTCCATTTGGGGATGATCTTCGTCCAGAGCCGTGTCTTCTTCGCTTTTGATGGTAATAAAATCTTTTCCAATATAGTAAACCTGTTCGTAAGGAACGACCTGGTATTTGCCTTTTAATAAACCTTTCTCACCCACCAGCAGTCCTTCTACCTTTTTGCCGGCAGGATTAATAACTAAATCCTGGACCTTTCCCAGCATGGAGCCATCATCCAGTGCCACTACAGGATACCCTTTAATCAGTTTTGCCCTCATTTTAATACACCCCTTTAACTATCTTCTTCTTTTTTACGATGTTTATACCGGCTTTGTTTGAGATTTCCCTATGTATTTTATTATAGTAGAAAAAAGATAAATTTTCCATGGTTAAAAAAGCAGAAACTAACAGGAGTTTTCGCCTGCGAACATGTACCATTCATTCCAAGTTGCTTTTCATTATGGCAAAAGATATAATTAGATAGTTATGTATGAAAATGGTCTAAAAATTACCTTTGTTTTGGCACTCTAAGTATATAAATCATCCGGAATATTTTAGATTTACTTTAATAATGAGGTGGAATTAGTTGTTGGTGTTAAAAAGTACCAGTGAAGAAACGACCAGCAAAATCGGTAAAATTTTAGGAAGGAATTTGCAGCCCGGCACTGTTGTTGCCTTAAACGGCGAACTGGGGGCCGGGAAAACAGTATTTGCCCGTGGTGTGGCCGAAGGATTGGATGTTCAAGTCGTGGTTAACAGCCCTTCGTATGTAATTATGAATCTTTACCGGGGAAGAATGGAACTGTACCATTTTGATTTTTACCGGCTGGAGGAAGAAGAGGAACTGCAGGAACTGGGCCTGGAGGAATATTTCTATGGAGATGGTATTACCCTTATAGAATGGGCTGATAAATTCCCCGGAGTTTTGCCCACTACAAGGGTGGAGATCGACATTGTTAAAGATGATGAAGATCTGGAAAACTCCCGGATACTATATTTTAAGCACCTGGGTAAACTGGAAGAATCCCTTATTGAGGAGTTGAAAAAAGTTGCTTCTCCTGGCTATTGATACTACAACCCGAATCTGTACCGCAGCCCTGGGTGATCATGAGAAAATCCGGGCGGAATATCTTTTAAATGTTAAAAATACTCATTCCCAGCGTCTTATGCCGCTTATAATCTCCCTTTTGAAGGATTCCGGCATTGGTAAAAACCAGCTGGAAGGTGTCGCGGTGAATATCGGTCCGGGCTCTTTTACCGGCATCCGTATTGGCATGGCTACGGCTCAGGGCCTTAGCCAGGGACTCCATATTCCCGTTGTGGGAGTTATGACCCTGGATGCCCTGGCAGAAGCCTGTACTTTCTATTCCGGTTTAATCTGCCCCATCTTGGATGCGCGAAAAAACCAGGTCTATACTGCTCTTTACCGGGGAGGAAGTGCAGGCCCGGAAATGCTGCAGCCGGCGGCAGCTCTTTCCATCGGGGAGCTTGGCCATATGCTCAGTGCTTATGAGGAGGAAGTTATTTTTCTCGGGGACGCTGTGGAGAGTTTCAGGGGAGAGTTAAAGCTGATCCTGGGTGAGAGGTACAGGGAAGCGCCTCTCTCCTCCCGTTTTAACCGGGCTTCCCTGGTTCTGCAGAAGGGAATAAAGGTCTGGCAGGAAAAGGGGCCTGTTTCTCCTTATGCCCTGAAACCCTTTTATATTCGTCTTCCCGAAGCAGAGAAACGCCTGTGGGAGAAAAAGCAGGGAGGAAGAGTATAATTGCAGGTGGAAATTGCTCCCATGACTGTAAATGATTTAAATGAGGTCGTGGATATTGAACATAACTCTTTTTCCTTTCCCTGGTCCAGGAACTCCTTTTACGGAGAGATCCGGGAAAACAGGTATGCTTATTATATCGTGGCCCGTTCCAAGGATGACGGCAGGATTATCGGCTATGGAGGGATATGGGTGCTTTTTGATGAGGGGCATATTACGACTCTCGCGGTACATCCTCTCTATCGCCAGGCTGGCGCAGGAAGCTTTTTGCTGGATCATATGCTAAAAAAAGCTCATACCAAAGGGGCCCGCCAGGTTTTTTTAGAAGTGAGGGATTCGAACCAGACTGCCCGCGGCCTCTACGAAAAGTTTAAATTCAAAGAAATCGGAAGGCGCAAAAATTACTATTATAACGAAGATGCTCTGGTAATGGTATACTCATTTACGTCAGTTTAAGTTAATTCTCAAAGGAAGTGTTTTTTATGTCCCATAAAACCTTTATACTTGGCCTGGAAACCAGTTGTGACGATACTTCTGCAGCGGTGGTACTAAACGGGCGCACCGTTTTAAGCAATGTTGTATCTTCCCAGGATAATTTCCACCTTCGTTTTGGTGGAGTAGTGCCCGAGATTGCCTCGCGCCGTCACCTGGAAATTATAAACCCCGTTATAGATGAAGCTTTAAGTAAGGCCGGGATTACCTTTAGAGATTTGGACGGTATCGCCGTTTCGTATGGTCCCGGGCTGGCAGGGTCTTTATTGATAGGGGTTTCTACGGCCAAAGCTCTCTCTTTTGCCCTGGAGCTGCCCTTAGCAGCTGTAAACCATCTGGAGGGGCATATTTATGCCAATTTTTTAACGGGAGCCACCATCTCTTTTCCCCTGCTGTGCCTGGTTGTTTCCGGAGGTCATACTTCCCTTCTTTATATGAAAGGACACGGTCAAATTGAAATACTGGGCAGAACCCGGGATGATGCCGCCGGTGAGGTATTCGATAAAATTGCCCGGGCGCTGGGGCTGGGGTTTCCGGGAGGGCCTGTTATCGATAAGCTCGCTCAGCAGGGGGAAGCTGCTGCTTTTTCCTTCCCGCGGGCTCTCATGGGAGAGGAGGGAAAGCTGGATTTCAGTTTCAGCGGTGTTAAGACCGCTGTATTAAACTGTATCCGCAGGGAAACGGAAAAGGGGGGGCAGGTCAGGCCGGCAGATCTTGCTGCCGCTTTCCAGGAGGCGGTGGTAGAGGCCCTGGTAGAAAAATCCCTGATGGCTATAAGGCAAAAAAGAGAAGCCGGGCAGTTTCTCCTGGCAGGTGGTGTGGCGGCTAATGGTGAATTGAGAAGAAAATTCCGGCAGAAGCTGGAATCGAAGAATATCGAACTAATTTACCCTCCGGTGGAACTATGTACCGATAATGGTGCCATGATCGCCTCTGCAGGTTACTACTACCTGCGGCAGGGGCGCAGGGCATCATGGGATTTAAACGCTGTGCCTAATTTAGAGTTGGAAAGGGTATAATAATTAACTGAGGCCATCTTTATTCGCTATTCCTGCTTATTTCCTCTCTTTTCGACTTTTTCTGATAGTTTACGGCTTAATTATTTTATGTAACCGTGTGTGGAAATTGTGGATAGCAGCAGCGGCCTACCTTAAAATGGCCTTTTATCTGTGGATAAATCTGTGGATACTGTGGATTACTTGTGGAGGCAAAAAATTTATTATACTAGTATATGCCCTGTTTGTAGAATTTAGAACTATTGTTAATTTGACATAATAAAATATTTAAATTTTTAAAGGGATTATCACAACTGCCTTCCCCAAAAATATGTTATTATAGAACCTAAAAATAAAATCTGGAATCATTTTTAAGGAAAAAGAATGGGAAAGAAGGGCTTTAATTGTTAAAAGGCATAAGTAAAGTTCATTTTATCGGTATTGGCGGATATGGTATGAGTGCTCTTGCTTATATCCTGCTTCAGGCAGGTTATGATATCAGGGGTTCTGATCTTAAACCCTCCGGGCTGACAGAACTCCTGGAAAAGGAGGGCTCGAAGATATACATAGGACACAGGGCGGAGCAGCTCGGGGATGCGCAGCTGGTAGTCTATTCAACTGCAATACCATCTCATAACCCCGAAATAGAGTCCGCCAGGGAGAAAGGTATCCCTTTATGGCACCGTTCAGAGCTGCTGGCGGCCATATTAAACGAGGGCTGCGGGATTGCCATAGCCGGCACCCATGGGAAAACAACGACGACGGCCATGGTTTCCCTGGTAATGGAAAAAGGCGGCTTGGACCCTACCGCTGTTATTGGCGGTGAAGTTTCCTTTTTCCAGGGTAACGCCCGGCTGGGTAATAGTAAATACGTAGTGGCCGAGGCATGTGAGAGCGACCACTCCTTTTTAAGGTACCGGCCGTACCTGGCTGTAGTTACCAACATTGAAGCTGATCACCTGGAACATTATAACGGCGATTTTGCCGGGTTAGTAGAAACGTATGGTGATTTTATCAATAATGTTGATAAAAATGGTATGGCTATTCTCTGTGGTGATGATCCTATCCTGCAGGACTTGCGGCCGCGGTTGCGTCCCCCTTTAATGTCCTACGGTTTTTCGGGACATGTGGACATAAGAGGGGAAAAGGTACGGCTGGAGAAGCTGGGTTCCCGTTTTCAGGTCTATTTCAGGAATAAATGCCTGGGAGAGATCGTATTAAAAGTTCCCGGAAAACATAATATCCTCAATGCCCTGGCGGCAGCAGGAGTGGCCCTATACCTGGGGATCGATTTTTCCTTTGTCCAAGAGGCCCTGTCCGTCTTTGAAGGAGCAAAGCGACGTTTTGAGATTATCGGTGAAAGAGAGGGCATTATGATTGTAGATGATTACGCTCATCATCCTACGGAGATAAAAGTTACCCTGCAGGCGGCCCGCCAAAGCGGCAGGCGTTTAATTTGTGTTTTCCAGCCTCACCGGTACACGCGGACTAATTTTCTATGGAATGACTTCGTGGAAGCTTTTGACAGTGCCGATGTCATTTTATTAAACGATATTTACAGCGCCGGGGAAGAGCCTATTCCAAAAGTAACTTCCCAGAGGCTGGCCCAGGAGATTAAGGATAGAGGCCACAACCAAGTACATGTTATTAAAGATAAAGAAGAGCTGGTTCAATCGCTGGAAAAGATTGCCAAAAGAGGTGATTTAATCCTGACCATGGGTGCCGGAGATATCTGGCAGGTCGGAAGGAAATTTCTAGAAAGGGTTCCTTCCCATTTAAATTCCTCTCCAAATTGTTCCTGAAAACATTGCGGGAAATTATCGAAAAGTTGCAGCAGGGTTTAAGGGGCCGTTTCCGGTTGACCCCTCCCGGGCGATCCAGTTTTCTTTTTTCCTAGGGAGAAAAGGGTTTGAGCTAAAGGGTTAGAGCTCAGCTCATTACCTAAAGGAAATAATTCCTGCAGGTCCCTTAAAGTTCTCCATGCTGGAGAGTATATTTTTTTCCAGGCCCAGCCAGCAGGGTTTTTTGCCGGAAGCAATTTTTCCCATTTTTTTGTTCAAACCCAACACCTTTGCTCCGTTTTCGGAAGCTATGGTTAAAATATCCGCTGCGGAGAGGCCGGCCCGGGCAAACAGTTTCATTTCCTGCCGGTAGCCGATTTTCCAGTCCACTCCCGGTGCACCGGCATCGGTTCCCAGACCCATGGTAACTCCCAGTTCACGGGCCAGGCTGATCATCTTCAGCTGCTTTTCTATTATTTTTTTAATTGCTTTTTCTTCCCGACTGCTGCCCTGATAAAGGTCAAGTGCTGCTGCTACGGGCACGACCGTAGGAACCCAGGCCACATCTTTCTCAGCCATTAATTGCAGGGTTTCCGCACTTAAAAAAAATCCGTGCTCCACCGTGTGTACTCCGGCCTGTACTGCCAGGCGTACAGCCTGATCAGAGTTGGCGTGAACCATCACCGGCAGGCCGTATTCTCCGGCCCTGGCCACAATGGCTTTCATTTCCTCCAGGGAGAAGTGCGGCGGATCTGTACTCTCGGCGTAGCTGAAGTTTAACAACCCGGAGAGGACTACTTTTACCTGGTCCGCTCCTTCTTTTCGTAGTTGAAGCAGCCGGTTTTCTACCTCGTGAAAGCTTGTTACACCCTCCCCACCCAGGTTTGTCCCGTAAAAGCCTTTTCGAAAAATAGCTCTACCGGTGGCAATTACTGCAGGTCTGATTGTGTTTACAGAAAGTTTTCGGCTTAGATACCGGGCCTGAAGACCGGTATTAAAACGATCGCTGCCATCTCTTAAAGCCATTATGCCCCCTTCAGCAACCTCTCGGAGCCGCCTTTCAATGATTTCATCCGCTACGGGGCCTGTAAGTCCTTTAAAACCGGTAATAGCATCCAGCGCGAGGTGAACATGGCAGTCTACAAAAGCAGGGACAAGAATCCATTGGTTGGGCAGTTTTAGTATCTGCCAGCCCGGAGGTACTGATAAATCGGTTTCGTTAAAAAGCTGCCGGATCTGGCTGACCTGTCCTGCTTCAATGTAAAGGGCCACCTGGCAGGTGCCATCGCTGGCGGTGGGCTGGTAATTGCCCTGAAGCAGCGCCGGCAATACGTCCGTGACAATAATCAATTTTTCAGATGGAGTAACCTGATACCTGTTCACACTTCGCTCCTTTCCTGGAGGGAAATAACGCAGCCAGTGCTGCAGGAGATAGTTCCGGACGGTTTAATTATATAAAAGTTTGAAGAAAGATTAAACATTTATTTTTGGAAGAATCTTAAGTTATTCCACTTTTAACGGCTATGGCCGGGTATTCTATAATCAGGTTGCCCTGCAGTTCTTCCAGGAGGCCTAGTATTTCTGCCCGGTTAACCAGGGATACGGCGATGGTCTTTACACCATCAAAGGTTATTTCGGCCCGGCGAATGCCTGTTATTTCGCCCAGGTACACCAGGTCTTCAGGTTCTAACAACACTAAAGCGCGTAAAAGCTTGCTTTTATCTACTTTAGCAACAGCTCTGGGGCCAGAAAAAAATACAGGCTGACAGATGTTAGGTGAAATTTGACAGATAAAACGCTCTAGTTCATCCTGGTTCTCCAGGCCGGAACGAAAATCGATCCAGGTTTGCTGTGCCAGAAAAGCGGGCAGGTGTTCCCGGTTTTTAGGCTTAGAGCCCGGCAGTAACACCGGTATAACCGGGTACCCCTTTTCCCTGAATTTCCGGTTCAGGGCGGCACGCATTTCCGCAACCTGTACAGGGCCGATACCTTGTGGCCCGATAAAGATACCAAACGCTCTGCTCATTTGAAGAGCGTCTTCAATCTCTGCCAACCAGGGTTGCCCTGGCGTCAAATTCCATTTGTCAAGAAAAGGCTTGAACCCGCGGTCGTGCAGAACCCGGGCGATAATATTTACAGCGTCCATATCGGCACTGTGATAGCTGAGAAAAATATCAAAGGAGTCTGTCAAAACCCTTGCTCCTCCTTTCCAATCTCTGGTCATAATTAACTTTACCTATAATTTATGTTTACCTGTAAAAAAGGTGTCTACTATGATATATAAACTTCTATGTAACGGAAGCGATCAATAACATGCGTTGTAAAAACATTACTTTTAGCCTTTTAATGCAGGCTAATGAAGTATATAATAAAGACATCCTGAGGGTTGATCATTGAAAGCGGCTTTATTAACCCGGTAAGGGTTGTAAAACACCTGGATCTTCCGCTGCAGGAAACAAACCTGGAGCGGCTGGAGCAGGAATGCCTGCATAAAGTTAGCAGTATTAAAGTAAGGGCTTTAGTTATCCACGGTGAGTATGACACGCTGGTACCGCTTCAGGAGGCCAGGGACATGTTGGCGCAGCTGGGAGCGGAAAGCAAAAAACTACTTATCATACCGCACGCGGATCACAATAATATCATGTTTGTCGGTTTTGAGCAGTATTTTGAGGAGATACAAAAGTTTACTAAAACAAAATGAAAAAGGAGGTCTTTACTGTGCCGACCATATTTTTTTACGGTCCAAAACTGGAAAAAGAGAAAAGAAGGGAACTGATTCGCTCCTTTACAAAAAAGGCCAGCGAACTTACGGGAATCGATGAGGCAGCCTTTGTAGTTTATTTACGAAACAGCGAGCCTGAAGATGTGGGAGTAGGGGGCGAACTGCTGGAAGACAGGCAGAAAAGACGGTAAGCTTTTTACTATAATCTCGTGGAATAGGTGGTAAAAAGGAATTTTTAGATAAAGCTTCCCGGGATTAGCCCAAGGGAAGCTTTTATTTGAATAAGCAGGGCCTTTACTGTCACCATAAAATTTTATTCGCTGTAAAGCGGCAATCTCTGCCAGTGTGCTGGATTATGTATTCCTCGCTTTACCTCATATCTCCCTTTATTCCCTTCTAACTTTAGCTACGTTAATAATCTACTCTCTGAAAAAAGTTTCTCTGAATTCCAAATTTTTTCGATGGCAGGAAGGAATATCCAATAACCTGTGGAATTAAAAAGAACAATGCCTATAGAAGGAAAGGTTGTTGCTATTATGAAACTGCCTTATATACAGTGGCTGATACAGGGAATACCGGAATGTATTGTAGCGATTGTCTTAGGATTGGCACTACTTGAGAAAAAGTTAGTCGTAAGAAAGGCTTTAATTCCTGGGTTGATACAGGCAATAATAATATTTCTTGTCAGGCTGTTCCCTTTACCTTTCGGTTCCCATACCCTGATAGCTTTTATATCATTATCTTTTCTACTTTCATATTTTTCCGGAAGTAATTACAGCAAGGCGCTTATTGTTTCATTTTTTGTATATACGGCTTTAGGATTATCTGAATTTATAATTGTATCAGCAGCTTCCTACCTGTTAAGTTTGCCTGTAGAAATTATATTAAACAAGCCTCTTTTAGCTGCATTAGTTGGGCTTCCACAGGTATTTATTCTATTTTTCCTGTCCTTCTTGGTAGTATCTTTCAGCCAAAAAGGAGAAAAAATACATTTTTAGCTTTATAAGTTTCCTGCTCACCCTTATTCTTAGTTATGAAAAACAATTTTATGCTCTAAACGTAAAACGAAATGGTCCTTTACGGTTTGGTTTTTATCTTTATTTCCCCTCTAACGTTCTCTACGAAAAATTACTTCCTAATAAAAAATTTTTAAAAATGCAAAAAATTTTTCTATGACAGGAAGGATTACCCAATATCTTGTCGAATTAACAAGTATGATGGCTATATATCACTATATGCTATAAGAAAGGCCGCTATTATATGAAATTACATCTTATCCAGTGGTTAATACAGGGCATCCCGGAATGTATAGCAGTGTTTTTTTTGGGGTTGGTACTATTTGAGAAAAGGTTAAACATAAAAAAGGCTTTAATTCCTGGTTTGATGCAGGCAATAATATTATATCTTGTAAGGCTTTTTCCTTTGCCGTTCGGTATCCACACCCTGATAGCTATTATATCGTTGTCTATTCTCCTTTCATATGTTTCTAGAGGTCGTTACAGCAAGGCGCTTATTATTTCATTTTTTGTATATATGGCTTTAGGATTATCTGAACTTGCACTTTTACCAGCAGCTTCCTACTTGTTAAATATGCCTTTAGAAATTATATTTAACCAACCTCTTTTGTTGACATTAGTTGGTCTTCCACAGGTATTTATTCTAATTTTGCTGGCCTTTCTTGTTAATTTATTTCATAACAAAAGAAAAAATCATAACGGGAAAAATTTTCAGGGAGCGAAATAATAATGAAAAAGTTTTTCCTGTTAACGGCAGGTTTTATTGGCACAAAGGTGGGGCTTTCCTTTGAGGATCAAGAAGTCGTTGCTTATGGGATGGAGGTAATTTTTTCTATTTTTTTAAGCTTGATGTTAGCTTTGATCCTAGGGATCCAATGGGGGATTGCTTCTGAAATTCTTGTAGTTGCCCTGGTCTGGATAATAATTCGCAGCTTTGCCGGTGGCGCCCACTGCAGCACCCTCTGGCGGTGCGCTTTTACGAGTACATTTATCATGTTAGTGTTAGGGGGCACAGCAAAAAAAATTTTTAATTTTTATGACCAAAAGGTTATTATATTAACTATACTTTTTTGCGGGCTTGTTGCTTTGATCATAACATTCATCTGGGCGCCGGCTGATAATCCGGTAAAACGTATCTTATCAGAAAGCCGTCGCAGGAATTTCCGCAATAAAGCCCTGGTAGTGGAAATATTTGTGATAGTGTTTTTGTTGTTAGCATGCCTCCTTATGGGGAATACATATTCTTCGCTACTCTTCGCTGCGGCACTGGCTATGGGAATGGAGGGTTTAACAATTTCACCAATCGGATACAGGATTATGACTTATATTGATAAGTTACTGGGATTTTTAGAAAAGGCAAGATGGAGAGGAGGTGAAAAAGTATGAAAAAGCTTACCCTGTGGCTGCTGACCGGCCTGGTGGGGATTTTAACACTGGTGTCTTTTGCCAGCGCTGCTTCAGCTTGTGGTTGGTTGCTTTATCAACCTGAAGTGCCGGCCAAATTGCGGAAGGAATAATACACTTGTAGGAGTTAAAAAAATGCAGGAGTGGCAGAGACAGAGAAGTGAAAAAATAGCGGACCTGGTGCTGGGGGCACACCTGCTGGCCTATCTGCTCACTTTGTCCGTATTCATAGTGCGTTTGCCAAGAAGTTATTCCTACCCTAGTCTTAATGCTGTACTTCTTGGTTTTTTTGTACCTGCAACAGTTTTTATAATTATAGATTACTACCTGCTTAGTAATTTTACAAGTTCCAGGCAAAAAAATATGTTACTATGTTGGAATATCACCAAACATACTGTACTATTTTTCTTAATTACATATGTATTAATTTTTACCCAAACTACCCTGCAACTACAAGGGGCACTCTACCTGCTGCCCGTCGTACTGGCGGCTATTTCCCTCGGACGTGTGGGAGGTTTGATCTTTTCATTAGCGGCCTCGCTTTCACTTTTTATGATGACCCTGGAAAAAACTTACTTTTATATTGAAATTTCGCTGGAAGCCGCTTTTTTGTTATCGGGTATATTTCTGCTTATGGCCTGGTTTCTGGGCAGCGTGATCGAGGTTGAAAACAATACCAGCCAGCAGCTGGCCAACCTGGTTAACGAAGATGAACTTACAGGGCTGGGCAACCACCGCCTCTTTCAGGAAAGGTTGAAATTTCTCGTCAGTTCTGCTGCTATGGATAACAAACCCCTCTCCCTGATTCTACTGGACATTGATAATTTTAAAGAATACAACGATACTTACGGTCATTCCCAGGGTGACTTTATTTTAAAAGAACTGGCTGCCTTACTGCAGCAAAACGTACCGCCCGGAGCGGAACTGGCCCGTTACGGCAGTGATGAATTTTCCGTTATTTTGCCCGGATTTTCCCTGGAGAAAGCTGCCGGTGCGGCCGATTTTTTAAGAGAAATTGTCTCCAAACATTGTTTTTCCGCTGAGGGTATTCATCCATACGAAGAACTGACTGTCTCAGCGGGGGTAGCCAACCTGCCTTATCATGCCTGCAACCGGGAAGAATTGCTGGATGCTGCAGACGAAGCCCTGTACAGCAGCAAAGTTACCGGCAGCAACAAGGTCCGCGTTTACCTTGGGGTTCTGGAGAAGATCAGGCATATGGCTGAAGATGACGACAGGGAAGTTATTAATTCCCTGTGTACCCTGATGACCCTGGTAAATGCCAAGGATCGCTATACGTACGGTCATTCCGAAAGGGTAGCCTATTATATCAGGGAGTTTGCTGCATATCTTGAGCTTTCCGAAGAATTTTCCCGCTTGCTGGAATATGGCGCCTTCCTGCATGATATAGGTAAGCTGGAAACCCCCCGCGAAATCTTGAACAAAAAAGGTTCTTTAAGCGAAAAAGAACGGGCCACGATGCAGGAGCACCCGGAATGGGGAGCAGAAATACTCAGCCCCGTGAGGTTCTTACAACCCGTTGTTACCATGGTGCTGCACCACCATGAAAACTATAACGGGACGGGATATCCTTCCGGGCTTGCCGGTGAGGAAATCCCCTTTGCTGCCAGGATCTTAAGAATTGTGGATAGTTATGATGCCATGAAAACAGTTCGTCCCTACCATAAACCTTTAACTTTGGGAAAGATTTTTCTGGAACTACAATACGGCAGCAACCGGCTGTATGATCCGAAACTAGTGGAGGCCTTTATTGACATGATAAGGAAAAAAGACATGGAAACCGCTAAATCAAAGGTTTATTTACAAGTTTTTAAATAATTCAAAGGTGGAATATGAAATAAAGCTGAATAATGTTCTGGAAGCCCTCGGTATGGAGGTTGCTTTTGACCGGAGCAGAGCTGATTTTGGGAATATGTGCCCCATACCCCCCAATGTTTTTATCAATGGCGTCAGGCATAAAACTTTTGTGGAAGTTAATGAAGAGGGTACTGAAGCTGCAGGCAGTCACTTCCGTGGAGATGAAAGTAGAATCGGTGAGGGAAACATTCAACATGATCGTGGATCGTCCCTTTTTCTTAGCTATTAGGTCATCGGAAGCCCGAGATAAAACGTAGAGCTTTCAGAGCGGAACTCGTAGCTCCGCTTCAGCAAAGCGCTGCTCCTAAAACCTGTCTGCACGAACCCTAGAGCGAGCACCAACCTTCGCCAATTTTCATAGAAAGTTACTGCTGTTTTAAAATCTTTGTACAGAGGCCTTCAACAGCCTTAAGCGTCCAGTCGATATCACTGTCACTTATATCCCGGTGAGTGACCATACGGACCAGGTTTTCCCCGAAGGCGATGGCTTTAACACCATAAGACTGAAGACTGGAGACAAATTCCGGAGAGGACAGTCCGGTATTTTCAATATTTATAATGATGATATTGGTAGGAGGAGGAAAAGGAGAGACTTTTAAGCCCGGCAGACCGGACAGGCCCTGGGCCAACCTTAAGGCGCGCCTGTGATCTTCAGAAAGGTGGGGAATGTGCTTTAAAGCAATCAGGCCGGCTGCCGCAAGCATACCCGCCTGCCGCATTCCCCCACCCAGGAGTTTGCGGTAGCGTCTCGCTGCTTGGATGAAAGATGCCGATCCGGCCAGGATGGAACCTGCAGGCGCACCGAGCCCTTTGGAAAGGCAAAACATTACTGAATCACAGGAGCGGGTAAGATCGGTAACCGGGCAATTCAGGGCTATGGCAGCATGAAAAATTCTGGCTCCGTCAAGATGAACAGACAGGCCTGACTTCCGGGCAGCTTCAAAAAAGGCATTTTGAGCCTCCGGTTTAAGGATAGTTCCTCCCCCGCGGTTATGAGTATTTTCCAGGCAGAGAAGTTTTGCCGGTGCAAAATGCAGGTTTTCAGGACGCAGTGCTTTTTTAAAATTCAGGAGGCCTTCAGGGGAATGCAAACCTGACACCGGCCAGAGCTGCACTCCGCCCACAAGGCATGACCCTCCTGCTTCGTAATAGAAGATATGAGCCTCGGAATCCAGGATTACAGCATGGCCTCTGGCGGTATGTGTTAGAACAGCAGCAAGGTTGCCCATAGTACCGGAGGGTACAAAAAGTGCAGCTTCTTTTCCCACCAGTACCGCCGCATCGCTTTCCAACCTGTTAACGGTAGGATCTTCACCAAAAACATCGTCCCCTACTTCAGCCCGGTACATAGCTTCACGCATTTCCGTGTTCGGAAGGGTAACGGTATCACTGCGCAAGTCTATTACTTTTGTAGTCATGGTTTTCCTCCTATGTTCCTTATCTAAGTAGTAGTTTAGCAGTAAAGTGGGTGACTGTCTATTTATAAAAACATATGGTGCAAGGCTTTTGGTTTTTCCGCCATGGTTTTGGCAGCGCCAAAGAAAAATAATGTGCCTAAGGGGATTAACAGTAAGGGGACGGTGCCTGCCATCGAAGTGGCGGAAGAATCCGGGGAAAACGATGAAGAAAACGAGGATGAAGAGGAAGCGTTGGAAGAAGAAAAGCCCGGGCTGAGCCGGCAGCATCCTTTCAAGGAAAAACTTATCGGTCCACCTGTTTTTGTTACGGAAATGAAGCAGGAAAAAATCAAAGTACGGGGCTGGCCTTTTTTATCCGATGTCCCTCCGGTAATAAAAGGTGGACGTATCCTTATACCGGTAAGGGCGGTTTCTAATGGTTTTTGTAAAAGACTAGCCTTATAAAGAATACCGACAGGGAGGAGGGCTATTTTGCAATGCGATAATGGAATGTTCCAGTCCAAGGAACAACGGGTACAGCAAATATTTGATGCCATCTCTAAAAAGTATGACATGATGAATTCCATCATCACTTTTCGGCTGCATAAAGCCTGGCGTAAGGATATTATCAATAGCATGAAAGTCGAAGCAGGAGCGAAAATACTGGATCTTTGTTGTGGAACAGCGGAATGTACCATTGTTCTGGCCCAAAAAACCGGCCCTGGCGGAAGAGTTTATGGCCTGGATTTCAACGTAAATATGTTAGAGGTTGCCCGGGAGAAAATAGCAAAACAGAAGTTGCAGAACATAGAACTTTTTTGTGGTAATGCCATGGAGCTGCCTTTTGAAGACAACCGGTTTGATTATGTCACAATTGCCTTTGGTTTACGCAACGTAGCTGACTATATGCAGGTCTTAAAAGAGATGTATAGGGTGGTTAAACCTGGCGGAAAAGCCATCTGTCTGGAAACTTCACGGCCGTCCGTACCCCTTTTTAAACAAGGGTACTATTTTTATATTCACATAATTGTGCCCCTGCTGGGAAAAATTTTCGCCCGGAATTGTTCCAAAGAATATGCCTGGTTAGACGATTCCACAGCGGTATTTCCGGACAAGAAAGAACTGGCTGAAATGTTTGCTGAAGCAGGATTCAAGCATGTTAAAGTAAAAGCGTACTGTGGAGGGGTTGCCGTAATGCATCTTGGACATAAGCCGTAAAGGTAACAAAGATACCTGTTGCTTTATAAAGCGCGAAAGCCTGGTTCATACCCCTGAACCTTCGGCAGCAAAGCCGGCTGCTTTTTTTATACCTTTTCCCCGGGGAAATATTTTTTTCGGCTCAGCCGATGGCGCCGCAAGAGCTTAAACAACGTTATGAAAGCGGCAGCAAGCAGCAAAGGCCAGGCCAGTAAGGGAACGATCCACCGCTCGTTAATTCTGGAGGAAGTGGTGTTATAATAATCGGGTATTTGCGGGATTCCTTCCGGAGAAACGGGCTGGGAGGCGGCATACTCCATCACGTTGACCTGTTTTTTCCTGCGCTACCATTCTCATGGCATCCGCCAGAAAATTACCGAAAGGAGTTTCTTTTAATTCCGGTGTGTTGGGCAGGGGAAATTCTGAACAGGCTGCAATGTCCAGGATGTGCTGGAAGCGCCCGTTTGTCAGGTTTGCAATTATTTTTTCCAGCTCTGCCGTTCCTTCTTTTAAGGCTTCATCTATACCTCCGGCCCATAATCGTATTCATGGTTACCCAGGGTAACAATGTCATAACCGATTTGCTGCATAAGGCGGAGTTCAGGGGCATATCCTTTCAGGGCCAGCCAGCCGTAAGGAGAGCCGCTTAGAAAATCCCCAGCTGAAATTAGCAGGACCGGTTCTCTGTCTTTACCCTTTACTTCTTTAAAACGGGATACGGCTGTGGCCAGGCGGGCTATCCCTCCCATTGTGGGGTTGTCCTTTTCCCGGTGAAAGTCCTTTCCTGAAGAATGAATATAAAGATATTTTCGTAATATTAATTGTATTGTACTTAAAAGAGGAGGGAATTCCCGTGAAATTTGAAAAGATGATCAGATATTTTTTCTATGCCCTGGTTTTATTTGGTTTTCTTTTGACGTCTCAGCATGTTATAAAAGGATTTCGCAACATGGCCGCTATGACGTATAATACCTATCCCTTAATTTATGTTACTATTTTTAGCGCCATGCTGATGGGGGCGCTAATCGGCCTGGAAACCCTTTTAAGGGAAGCCGGAAAGAGAGGCAAATGGAAGGTTAATGCCGAAAAACTGCTTTTTTTAGGGCTGCCATCGCTGTATTTTACTTTTAAAAGTTTCATCCCTCTACCAGTTTTTTTACGTGCCTCAACTCCGCCTTTTCTGCCGCAGATAAATCCGGAGACCATTTCTATTGCTGCCATTGTATTTGGTTATGCTCTCAGTACAAGTTTCTATAAAAAAATATAAAGAAAGCCTTTTATATATTTTCCATAATAACAGGCGTTATACTTACAGCGCGAACCTAACCCTTTTTTTTGAAGGGATCTTCCCTCTTAAAAGGGTTTCCTTACGATCATGAAAAGGGAATTAAGGTTTTATAGAGAATCTTTATTAAAAAAGGGGTTGGAGTAGAATGAACATTGAGTATCTCGTTAAGCTATTGGAGGATTATAAAAATAACATAAAACCACTGGACGGCGTTCTCCAAGAGTTAAAAAAACTACCCTATGAAGACCTGGAATTTGCCAAAATCGATCACCACCGGGCCTTGAGGCAGGGTTTTCCGGAAGTAATATTTTGTCAGGGTAAAACCATCGAACAAGTAGTTAAAATATTCCAAAACCTGGCTTCGTGTAATTACAATATCCTGGGAACCAGGGCCTCCCGGGAGGCTTTTGAAGCTATACATCCTTTGTATTCTGCGGCAAAATTTCACGAAACGGCCAGAATCATCAGCCTTATTACTAAAGATGTGAAAAAAACTTCCCGCAAAATCCTGGTAGTTTCAGCCGGGACTGCTGATATCCCGGTAGCGGAAGAGGCGGCTGTGACAGCCGAGGTTATGGGCCATAATGTGGAAAGGATTTATGATGCCGGAGTGGCAGGAATACACAGGCTCCTGGCCCACTACGAAAATCTGCATTCCGCAGCGGTAATTATTGTTGTGGCCGGGATGGAAGGGGCGCTCCCCAGTGTAGTGGGAGGGCTTGTGGATGTACCGGTTATCGCCGTGCCTACCAGTATAGGATATGGGGCTAACTTCAACGGGTTATCGGCCCTCCTGACCATGCTGAACAGCTGTGCCAACGGCATTGGGGTTGTCAATATTGACAATGGGTTTGGTGCAGCTACCCTGGCGGATGCCATTATCCGCAGCGGTTTAAAAGAAAAGGAGGCAGGCAGGTGACAGTAAAGGAGAAGCTGTTAAAGCTCAGGGAATTGCTGGCTGGCTGCGGAGGAGCTGTGATCGCTTATTCCGGCGGGGTAGACAGCACTTTTTTGGCCAGGGTGGCACAGGAAGTGCTGGGAGAAAGGGTGCTGGCGGTTACAGCGTGTTCGGAAACTTACCCGGCCCATGAACAAAAAGCGGCGCTGGAGACGGCTCAACAACTGGGACTGCCACACCAGACCATTTATACGGATGAACTGGCTAATGAACAATTTGCAGCCAACCCGCCGGAACGATGTTATTTTTGCAAAAAGGAAATGTTCAGCAAGCTTCTGGATATAGCCCGCCAACACGAACTTGCCTGTGTGCTGGACGGGGCGAATTATGATGATCAACTCGACTTCCGTCCTGGTATGCAGGCCGCCCGGGAATTGGGGATAAGGAGCCCTTTAAAAGAAGCCGGCCTTACCAAAGAAGATATCCGTAAACTTTCCAGGGAAATGGGCCTTCCTACCTGGGATAAACCTTCTTATGCCTGCCTGTCCTCTCGTCTTCCCTACGGGGAGCGTATAACCAGGGAGAAATTAACAATGATCGGAGAGGCAGAGGATTACCTTCGCTCCATGGGCATAAATGTCCTGAGGGTAAGGCACCACGGAAATATGGCCCGTATTGAGGTAAATTGTAATGATTTTCCCAGGATAATAGATCTATCAGGTAAGATTGTAGAAAAACTTAAAACACTTGGTTACAGCTATGTATCCCTGGATCTCCAGGGTTTCCGTTCCGGTAGTATGAATGAGGTTTTAGATGTCCCTTCAGTGGAGCTATGATGAACTGGGACCGGGGCAAAGTCTTTTATATTGCAGGATAAGGACGGCCAGATTCAAGCTACTCATAGTATTTCCGCCGGGCTGGATTATCCCGGTGTAGGCCCTGAACACAAAGAACATGCTACCCTTATTGCCTATATTACAGTAGGCTATCCTAACCTTGAGGCCGTGCTGGAGGCAGTACCGCTGCTGGAAAAATGCGGTGTGGATATGGTGGAACTGGGCATACCGTTCTCAGACCCGCTGGCTGATGGCCTAACCATCCAGCAGGCCAGCTGCAAAGCCCCGCAAAATGGAATTACACCTGCTGCCTGCCTGGAGGTTGCCCGCCTCATCAGGCAAAAGTCTGATTTACCATTACTCTTCATGACCGGCCATCTATAACCCAGAAAAAGATATCCCCGTTACCAAAATTACCGACAATAGTCCTGGGGTGACGGGTTCCCTTCCACCTGTCGGGAATGGTCATGGGCAGCCTGTTTTGCAGCAGAATGGGAGTGAAGCTTACGCCGGAGGCGGGTTTAAGTGCCATCAGCTGGTGCTTTTCCTGAAACTGGCTGCCGATTAAAGAGCCCGAAAAAGAAAAAAGACATCGTCCCTGGCAGGAACAAAATTGCCTAGTAACTGACCGTTAATTACGGTATTTCCAACAGGCAGGTAAATATCATGCTGCCCTGCATAGAAGAATCCTCCTCCGTTTACTCCAAAAACCGCCCCATTACGGTTTGCCGCGGCACTGGTTGTTTCCAGCCTGCCGTACTCATCCTGGCCCAAACTAACTTGAATTCTCCTGGGATCAAACAACTTTATTAGGAAATTGCTCCCAAATAGCGAAAGTATAAAATATTAAAAATCTGAAATAAAACTTTATTATAAATTTTAGGGAGGTATATATTATAGTGGAGAAAAAAAATAAACATATAGTTGTTATCGCTACACTGGATACCAAAAGTGAGGAGGCTAAATACCTAAAAGATTTAATCAGTGAGCGAGGTCATAACCCGCTGGTTATCAATGGCGGTATTTTTGGGCACTCCACATTTACACCGGATATCAACCATGGCGAAGTTGCTGAGGCTGCAGGACGGACTATTAAGGAGATACAAAGCTTCAAGGGTGAAGGTGAAGCCATTTCAGCCATGGCCCTGGGAGTTGCCAATATTATGCAAAACCTTCTTTCGGAGGGAAAAGTGGACGGCATCATTGCTATTGGCGGGTCCATGGGCACTTCGCTGGGGTTAAAGGTTATGCAGCAGCTGCCCATCAGCATTCCCAAAATAATGCTCTCTTCCATAGCTTTTACCCCGATGATCACACCGGAGTCCGTAAGTATTGACCAGGTAATGATGCAGTCAGTTGGTGATTTATGGGGTCTTAACCGCATAACGAAAATGGCCCTGCAAAGAGCTGCCGGGGCCATATGCGGTATGGTGGAAGAGCAGAAGAAAGAGGATGCCGGAGAAAAACCCGTTATTGCCATAACTACTCTGGGTGTACATAATTACGCTGATTACTGCAAACCCCTGCTGCTGGGAAAAGGGTACGAACCGGTGGTTTTTCATTCTGTAGGTACAAATGCCTGTGAAAAGCTCATTAGACAGGGGTATATTAACGGGCTGCTGGATCTCTCCATACATGAGCTGGTCAATTTTGTATGCAGTGGTTCCATTAAAGGCGGAGAAGAAAAGATTACGGCGGCTTGTGAGCAGGGAATTCCCCAGGTGATTGCCCCAGGCGCCCTGGATTTTTTTACCTGGGCCGGAACGAGGGAAACACTTCTCCAGAATTTCAGGCATAGAAATGTTCACATGCATAACCCCCTGGTTTATCTGGTACAGACCACTCCGGAGGAAAAAAAAGAAATAGCCAGGTTGCTGCTGGAAAGGGTTAACAAAACAAATGGACCCACGGTATTCCTTGTTCCACTACAGGGGTTTTCCAGGTTGGACAGGGAAGGAATGCCCTTTTATGATCCCGCTGCCGGGAAGGAGTTTGCGGGGGTTTTAAAGCAGGGATCAACCAACAGACTGGTGGAGGCTGTGGAAATAGATGCCCATATAAATGATGCGGTTTTTGCCGAAAAAGCGGCGGAATTATTGCTGGAAAAAATGAGTTAAAGTTATTTTTTTGCTTTGAGATGTTCATTTACAGGAAAATTATTGATCTTTATGGAATTTATTTAGACAGGAAATCTGCAGGAAAAGTTTTAAAGAATCCCTAATCAACTGTAACTGCCTCCGGGGGCAGTGTTTTTTTAAGTATTTTCCGTAAGATATTTCTAATACTAACAAGGGATTGATGTTTTAGTGCAAGTATCCAGAGCCCACTTTATGATCCTTTCTTCCGTTTTTCTTTCTCTGATGTTGGCCTTTAATTGTATCTATGATTTACGGCAGGAACAACAAAATGTAAGGGTTATTATCGAGAGTATAAGTGAATATTTATCAGAAAAACCGGGTTATGATGCAGAAAGCGACCATAACTTATTTAACCAGCTTAAGGAAATAAAACGTTACCTGGAAGAGCTTAAGGCACATAACCGTGAGTTAGAAGAAATAGTGTCATTACGGCAGCAGAACTACCTGGCTGCTGTAACCGCAGATCTGGAATGGCCTGATAAGGTGGCTCGGATGATGTCTCTTCTAGTCAAAGCTGCCGTGGAAGATAGCGAAGTGGAAAAGTGGGAAAGAATATTAAAGAGCAATAAAGCGGAAGGCAGATGAAACAATGCTTGTAAAATTGCTGTTTTTATTTACCGTCATTCCCCTGTTGGAACTATGGCTATTGATAGAGGTTGGTAGAATTATCGGGACATGGCTGACAATATCGATTGTAGCTTTAACAGGCTTTCTAGGGGTTCTACTGGCCCGCTCTCAGGGGGTACGAGTACTTTTTAATATGCGGGCGGAGCTCCGTCAGGGGAGGCTCCCCACCGACGAACTTTTAAACGGAGTCTGTATTTTAGTGGGTGGGGCTTTTCTGTTAACGCCGGGTTTGTTAACCGATTTGTTTGGGTTTTCTCTTCTTATCCCTCTTACAAGGAATCCTATTAAAAAAGTGGTAGTTCGCCTGATAAGAAAGATGTTTAAAGTTATTTAATTTTTTGCAGTTCAGGGGGGTTGCCTTTTTGTCCTTTTCCCGTTAAACTAAAATAAAAATAAAAAATTAAGAATCTTTATAGTAAGGTGAGCATTAAGTTTTAATTGAAGGTTGAGAAAAAGCAAAAAAACTTAGAAAGAGTGATTAAATGCAACCGGGAAAAATTGAAACACAAACTGCAGTTCAATTCCAGAAAGTAAAACCGCAATTATGGACTTGGAATTTTATCTTGCTCTTCTTATCTTCATTAACCGTGTTTCTCTGTTTTCATAGCCTCATTCCCACTCTCCCGGCTTATATCGAAAGATTTGGCGGGACAACCAAAACTGCCGGTCTGGCCATAGCCTCCCTGACCCTGGCCGCAGTTATGGTCAGGCCGTTTGCCGGTTGGGCCCTGGACAAGTTCGGTCGCAAGCTAATCTTTCTGGTCGGTCTTTTTGTTTTCTTAATCCCGTCGATTATTTATATCTGGATGATTCCCGTAGTCTTATTAATTGTTTTTCGTTTTATCCAGGGATTGGGCTGGGGAGTTTGTAATACAGCATCACCTACAGTTGCATCGGATATAGTGCCGCCGGAAAGGTTGGGGGAGGGCATGGGTTTTTTCAGCACAACCCTTAGCTTCTCCCTGGCTATTGCCCCGGCAGCTGGCCTGTGGCTTATCGACCGGTATTCCTTCCAGGTGCTCTTTATAGCGTGTTCACTGTTAACACTGGCCTCTCTTTTACTGGCTTCACTGGTCCGATACCCCAAAATGGAAAAACAAGAAACAGGTTTCAATCTTGTTTTTATGGAAAAAGCAGCCCTCCGGCCTGCCATGGTCATTCTCTTTGTAACGCTGACTTACAGTTCGTTTCTCTCATTCCTGGCTCTTTATACCCGGGAACAGGGGATGACATCTACAGGGCTCTTTTTTACCACGCTGGCTGTAACAACACTGATATCCCGGCCAGTGGCAGGAAGAATAATCGATAGGAGAGGGCGGAAAGGCTACGACTTAAGCGTGTTGACAGGAAGTATTACCATTATTATAGCCATGCTTATTCTAGCCCGGATTTCCACGCCGCTTCATCTTGTAGCCGGGGGCGTTTTTTTTGGTATCGGCTTTGGCTTTATTCAACCCACTATGCTGGCTCTGGCCATCAGCAGTGTGCCGTCGGGAAAAAGAGGGGCCGCAAATGCTACATACTGGACCGCGTTTGATATCGGTGTGGCTGTTGGTTCCATGACCTGGGGACTGGTAGCTACAGCCTTGGGCTATAGTACTATGTTTAACCTGACCATTATTCCGACATTGATTGCTCTGCTGCTTTATTTTTGGATGAAAAGAGATTTAAAACATGGTATAACATGGTAGAATTTTTAATTGAAGATTAAGGCAAACTAATATCACCATATACTTTTGGAGGTATCGTGATGACAGTAGGTAAGCAGTTAAAAACTACTCTTTCCAGTTTAAAAAGTGCCCAGGCCAGCCTGGAATCTTTTGCGCTTGAGACCGAAAGCCAGACGGCCAAACAAATGTTTTCACAGTTTGCCGATCAGACCAAATCTATTGTAGAAGGAATGGAGGCCAGAATTCAGGAAATAGAAACACAGGAGCCCCAGTACAAAGCTCGTTAGGATGAAATAATTAAGCAAACATCAAAAGGTTGTTTTTTATCATTAACTTAAAAAGTCCACTTTTTTTAAAAAAGAAGAGTGGCCTTTTTATTATTTAATAAGACCAAAGTAGAAAAGAGCTAGAAAGCGGAAATTAAAGGAGTGAGTCAGCTTTCCTATGAAGGAAATTATTCCATCTATAGAAGGATTTTAAAATTACAAGACGAATAGATACCTTTGATATGTAAAGTAGAGGCCATGAAATCCTGGCTACTTTAGATGGACAGGCGGAGCTATTGGCATAAACCGGACACTAACAGCCGGTTTATTATTTACTCCGGATACCGTGTACAACGCTTTTTATCCTTCTAAAATATCTTATGGAGATAATGAACATGACATTATTTAACCGATGTTCAGCGAACTATTTAACTCTATTGTCCAAAGGGGGTAATTTAATGAATTTTCAGGATAAAATTGAAACCGTTTTCAGGAAACGCTTAGGCGATGTTGGCAAAGCCATTTTAGATTCTTCACCTGAAGGAGTTCTATTTGCTGATATAAAAGGAAATATTTTATATGCGAATTCTTCTTATTCAAACATCTGTTGTAGGAAAGGTGAAGAGAGGGTGAGTAAAAATATTTTTGTTACCAATAGTAATGGTGCTTTGGCAGAGGTATTAAAAACAGGTAAGCCTGTGTTTGGAAAGAAACATCGTCCTCCGGATTCTGCAGTAGAAGTTATTTCGAACGCTTTTCCTATTTTTATTAATCAGGAAATGATTGGTGGAGTTGTTTTTTTTAGGGAGGCAAGTGAAACATTCCAGCTTTTGGAAGATCTTGCTCAAAAAGAAAAAAAGATCGAGATACTTGCATCTAAATTAAGCGATATAGCGAAAGCCGAATACAGCTTTGATTCATTAATAGGTGAAAGTAAAACTTTTCTTAGAGCTTTATCTTTGGCTCGTAAAGCTGCTTGTACCGATTCTGTAGTACTTTTACGTGGAGAAAGCGGAACAGGAAAAGAACTTTTTGCACACTCTATACATAATGCCAGCAGTCGTGTCAGCTATCCCTTTATCAAAGTAAACTGTGCTGCTATTCCGGAAAATTTACTTGAAAGTGAATTCTTTGGCTATGAGAAAGGTGCATTTACAGGAGCAAACAATCGTAAATTAGGGACTTTTGAATTAGCGGATAGAGGTACAATTTTTTTGGATGAAATAGGTGATATGGATTTAAGACTACAAGCCAAACTTTTACAAGTCCTACAAAATAGAGAATTTCGTCGGGTAGGAGGGACGGATACTCAAAAAGTTGATGTGAGGATCATAACTGCTACTAACAGAGACCTGGAAGAGCATATTGATGCTGGGCGTTTTAGAAAAGATCTTTATTACCGTTTAAATGTTGTAGAGATTAATATTCCTCCTTTAAGAGAACGAAAAGATGATATTCCGGTATTAGCACAGAAGCTATTAGGAAAAATATGCCGAAAGTTAGGGCGTAAGATACCGGAAATAACTAGAGGTGCCATAGAGATTCTTGAAAATTATAACTGGCCTGGTAATGTGCGTGAGCTAGAAAATGTTATAGAGCGAGCAGTTAATCTCATAGAAGATACTTATATAGCTTCTGAAGATATCTTATTGCCTCGTTATAGACAAGAAGAAAAGGAAGACGTAATACAACCCCTTGAAAATTGGGAAAATGTTATGATCAAACGTGCTCTTAAAAAGTTTGGGACCTCTTTCGAAGGAAAAAGGAAAGCAGCCCAAGCTCTAAATATATCAGTTACTACACTTTATAATAAAATAAAAAAATGTAATGATTTTGAAGATATATCTCCCTATAGATATATAAAAAGTTAAATTATAAATCGAAGGTGTAAAAATTTGATCCTAAAATTTTCAAAAATTATAAATTACTACAAAAAATGAAAATCCACTAGATTGTCTTCCATTACTCCTTATCAAATAGCCGTATATAAATACAATTTTCAGATTTTGAAAATTTATAATATAAAAAAAATTGATTAATGTCTTTAAGCATATAATATTGGCTGATATAAATATATTTTGGGTTGGCAAGATTCTTGCATTATATAAATAATAAGGAACGTTCCTTAAATATATTTGTCTCTTACTAGAACCAGCGAAATTTAAAATACTATAAGTACTTTCAGAAAGTCTCCAGGATGCTTTTTAAAGTGAGAGTTAGCAAAATAGCATGAAATACCATTATTACAATAAATTAACAAATAGCTCTTT
>QZJM01000034.1 GCA_003605065.1 Dethiobacter sp.
GTGTAACAGTTATATCGGAAAATTGCAACTCCTGGAATAGAAAAGACTTTACGAATACCACTGATTATGACCTTGAATGCAGTTCATGCTCAGCATACGGTAAATTTTCCTACGTACTGTAAAGATGTCCACACTTGATCTCTTGAAAAAGCTAACTGGCAAAGACTTTTCAATCTGTCCTTGTTGTGGCGTTGGTCATCTCAGTAGAGCTTCACCAGAAAAGGCATTAACTGCATGATGTTTCTAAATGCCTCTTTATTGGGGAGGGGGAAATTGTGTTTAATTTATTATATTTTATCGGCTTTGGCATCCATTCTGTGCTTAAGCAGTCTCGTTTTTTAATATAACAGTTAAATGTATCCTAACCTCCCGCACATATTATAACTATGACACTGCAAAACCCCAATGAATTAGCTGCTTACAGCGATATTTTAGCTTGCAATTCCCTTGAAAGATAGTTATAATTATAACTATGAGGGGAGGGGTTTGCATGGCATATCGCGTTCATCAGGTCAACAAGAAAACCGGTGTTACATACGTCTATGAAGCAACCGCTGTTTGGGACAAGGAAAAGAAACAGCCACGCAATAAACAAGTTTGCATCGGGAAGCTCGATCCTGAGACAGGGGAATTCATTCCCTCCAAGCGGCTTGACCCGGAGCAGGCGGCAGCCAGGGACCCTGCTGTTACCGCTACTACCAGGATTGTGGGTCCGGCATTGCTGTTAGACACCATCACAACTGAACTTGGACTGGACAAGGTCTTAAAAGCCTGCTTCCCGAAAGCGTACCAGCAGATCCTGTGCATGGCTTACTACCTTACCATGCGGGGAGATCCCTTAAGCCACTGTGAAGCTTGGAGTAAGAGCCATGCCCATCCTTACAATAGTACACTTACCAGCCAACGCATCAGTGAAATCCTTAAGTCCCTGAACAATGACGGACAGCAAACTTTCTTTGCCAAATGGGGCAAAAAAGTGTTGGAGAACGATTATCTGTGTTACGATATTACTTCTGTCTCCTCCTATGGGGAGTTGAATGAATACGTTAAGTACGGCTACAACCGAGACGGGGAAAAACTACGGCAGATCAACCTGGCGCTTCTTTTTGGTCAGGAAAGCCAGCTGCCGGTCTATTATAACCGCTTACCAGGCAACATCACTGATATCACTACTCTGCACAATTTATTGAAGACCTTCAGCTACCTTAAGCTGTCTAAACTGCATCTGGTGATGGATAAAGGTTTTTACAGTCAAAAGAATGTGGATGAACTGCTGGCGGCACGGGAAAAATTCACGATTGCAGTACCCACCCGGAAGTGGGTCCAACAAATTATTGATGAGACCCGGGAAACCATTCAGAATCCGGAAGGCTACCGGAAGCTGGACGGTGAGATCCTATACGTCCACACAAAGCTGCATCCCTGGGACAAAGAGCGTCGGCGTTGTTATGTGCATCTGTACTACAATGCCCATGCGGCAGCAGCTGCCGCCGATGGCTTTACTGAAGAACTGCTGACCTACAAAGAAGAACTGGAAAGAGGCCAGCTTGTCAGCGAACACAAAGATGCTTACAAAACCTTCTTTACGATCAAAGAGACACCGGTTCGAGGCAGAAAAGTGCTCTTTAACAACGAAGCCATCCAGCAATACCGCAACCGTTATGCAGGCTTTTATGTGCTCTTAACTAACGATATCAAAGATCCTGTGGAAGCACTCAGAGTATACCGGAACAAAGACGCCGTGGAGAAGTGTTTTGATGACCTGAAAAACCAGTTGGACATGAAACGTCTGCGCATCCACAGTTCGGCCTCCATGGACGGCAGGCTCTTCGTCCAGTTCATTGCGTTGATCTTCATGAGTGCTTTGCGTAAAAAGATGCGGGACACTGGGCTCATCGAGAAATACACGGTTCGCGAACTCCTCTTAGAAATGGAAACGCTGACTCAAGTCCGTTATTCAGGCAAGTATGGGCATATCCTCACGGAGATCACTAAACTTCAACGTCAAATTATGGAGAGCTTGAAGATCAAGCCGCACGCATAGTTATAATTCTTCCGGGAATTTAGGATGTATAGAGTAAGAAATCTTTATTTCCCCATAGTAGATAACCTGACGCAGTTTCGTCCAATGGAATTATCCAAAGTCAGCTCTCGCTTTCGGAGAGCTTTTTTTATCTGTGTGACTGACTTCGAATAATTCTCTATTCATTGGGTTACATTTCTTTCGACAAGGAGGGATCAGAGCTTTTATTCACCCATTTATCCTTAAGCTGGATTTCTTCCAAAAAGAAACCTATCGACAAAGCCACCAGCATAATAACTCCCCCTACTGCAAAAACTCCTGCCAGTGAGTGGCTGAGAGATGAGCGGAGCATTTCGGTCATAATTAAAAATATATCTTCCAGGTGTGATGACAACGCAGGTTGAATTTGAGCCAGTTCTTCCGGGTTCATCAGCACCTGTGGGTTTTGCATAACTGACAGCATATTTGCCGCTTCCGGGTCTTGCCCTAAAAAGCTGTCCAGTCCAGATTGATTAAAGAAACGATTAAACTGGGCCGTCAACCGGTAATTCATGACAATACCCAGGAAAGAAACTCCAATGGTTCCTCCAAGCTGGCGAAACATCTGAAAAGTAGCGGTGGCAACACCAAGCTGTTTGTAGTCAACAGCATTTTGAGTCGTTAAGGTAAAGATAGGTATGCTGATTCCCAAGCCGATCCCTACCACCACCATTGTTAACGTTCCTACCATTATGGTAGTATTTTGATTCATCAGAACCATTAAAAACATCCCGGCAGCCGTAACCGCTAATCCCAGGAGAGCCAGTTTTTTGTACTTTCCCGTCTGCGTAACTACCTGACCGCTTACCGCGCTGGCAATCATCATACTGAGGCTCTTCGGCATAACCATAATTCCCGACAAGGTAGCTGACGCACCCATTACCCCCTGAATAAAGAGGGGCATGTACATAATTGTACTAAACATCCCGGTCCCAATTAAACAACCGATAAAGTTAGAGATGGTAAAAGTTTTGTTTTTAAATAGCCCTAACGGTATGACCGGACTTTTTACCCTGCTTTCCACCAAGAAAAAAACCCCCAGAGCTAACAGGGAAACGGTGAGCAAACCTAAAATTTCTCTGGAATCCCAGGTATACCTGGTGCCACCCCAGGTAAAGGCGAGTAACAAAGAAATAGCAAAGATGGTTAATAACAAAGATCCGAGGTAATCTATTGCCTCTGTTTCTCTTCTTTCTGCTGCTGGGAACAACCAGATGATCAACAAAAAGGCAATAACCCCGACAGGAAGGAAAACCCAGAAGACCCAACGCCAGTCTGCCTTATCGACTAGATAACCGCCTAAAGTAGGGCCAAAAACACTGGCTAGGCCAAAGATACCGCTCATAAGTCCCTGCCAGCGAGCGCGCTCGCGGGGTGAGAATAAATCCCCAACAGCAGCAAAAGAGGTTGATAAGATCATTCCACCCCCTAGTCCCTGGATTCCCCTGCTGACAATCAACTGAAAAATATTGCCTGATAACCCGGCAAAAAACGATCCGGCAATAAAGATAGCCAGCCCGGCTAAAAGAAATGGTTTACGCCCGTAGATATCAGACAACTTCCCTACCAAAACAGGTGTCACACTGGAAGCAAGCATGAAGATAGTAAAGACCCAGTTAAAGTAGTGCATCCCTCCCAAGACAGCGATAATACGGGGCATCGCTGTACTCACAGTAGTCTGGTTAAGGCCAACAAACAGCAGTGTAGCCATTATGGCAATCATAACTACAATCTTTTTCCTGTCGGTTAAGGTATCCATTTTTGGTTAGTCTTCTTTCTGTTTTTAGGTTATCAGCAAGCAAAAAAAAGGTATGTGATAGATCCTGGTATAATCGTTTGCAACTTTTCCTGGTAGGATCACACCCTGATGCAGGCTATTTCATGCCCTTCGCCAACGTCTCTCAAAAGAGGCACAACTTGTTTACACTCTTTTATTGCTAGAGAACAGCGGGGATGGAAATTACATCCTAATGGTAGGTTTATCAGGCTGGGCACCTCGCCCTTTAGAATTATTCGCTCGCGCTTTTCCTCCACAAAAGGATCCGGTATCGGCACTGCCGAAAGCAACGCCTGGGTATAAGGATGCAAGGGGCTCTCGTAAAGAGACTTCCAATCGGTAATCTCTACTATGCGTCCCAAATACATTACAGCGACGCGGTCGCTGATGTGTCGCACCACGGAAAGGTCATGGGCAATAAAAAGGTAGGTTAGCCCCAGCTTATGCTGCAATTCTTCCAGCAGATTGATTATCTGTGCCTGGATAGACACATCCAAAGCCGAAATAGGTTCGTCACAAACAATAAAAGACGGGTTGCAGGCCAGGGCACGGGCAATGCCAATACGCTGCCTCTGTCCACCGCTAAACTCATGCGGAACACGGTCTTTCATACCGGGATCAAGTCCGACCATCCGGAAAAGTTCAGCTAACCGGCGCTGGTATTCAGTGTTACTTTTAACCAGATGGTGAATTTTAAGCGGTTCCCCAACAATACTACCTGCGTTCTGGCGTGGGTCAAGAGAACTATAGGGGTCTTGAAAAATAAGCTGCATTTTATGGCGAATGGGGCGTATTCCGCTTTTTGGTAACTGGGCAATATTCCGCCCTTCAAAGATTACTTGTCCTTCTGTAGGACGGTACATGCGCAGGATACAACGAGCCACGGTGGTCTTGCCACAGCCGCTCTCACCCACCAGCCCCAGTGTTTCGCCCTTCTTTATCTTAAAACTAACATCGTCTACCGCCTTGACATCGGCTACCTTGTGCCGGAGAAGCCCTCTGGTAACGGGAAAGTACATCTTAAGGTTCTTTACTTCCAGAAGCGTTTCATCCAGCGATGGCCGGACGTTAACAGAGGCCCGTTCTTCGCAGCGCACGGCCGTTACGCCGGAGGCCAGCGTCGCTGCAATCCCCAGTGCGTAGTTGGAAGGGCAAGACTGCTTAGTGATATCAACGTGGCAGGAAACATAGTGCTGGCCATCTACAAGCCTTAACTCGGGCCAGGGCTCCCGCTGGCATTGTTCAACACGATGCGAACACCGGGGCAAAAAAACACACGTGGGTGACCGGTTAATGAGGTTGGGCGGTAGGCCTTCAATGGGAACCAGCTTGTGGCCCCTTGGTTCATCCAACCTTGGTACGGCCTTCAGCAGGCCGACAGTATAAGGATGGCGGGCATTACCAAAGATATCCCTGGATGTTCCCGATTCTACAACACGCCCGGCGTACATCACATAAATCCTATGAGCATAACGAGCCACTATACCCAGATTGTGCGTAACAATTAACAAAGAGGTGTTGAAACGTTTGACTGTATCCTGCAAAAGCTCCAGGAGCTGCGCCTGCGTGGTTACATCTAGCGCCGTGGTTGCCTCATCGGCAACAAGAAGCCTGGGGTTACACGATAACGCCATGGCAATCATCACTCTTTGTCGCATGCCGCCGCTTAGCTGGTGGGGATAGTTGTCAATCCTCTGGCCGGCATCCGGAATGCCCACCAGTTTAAGTAGTTCTATAGCGCGTCTACGGGCAGTAACCCGGTCCATCCTCAAATGCAGCACCAGCACCTCAATTATTTGCTGGCCTATAGTCAAGACCGGATTGAGTGAAGTCATCGGTTCCTGGAATATTATACCTATCTTGCCGCCGCGGATGGCACGCATCTGCTCGCTATCAGCTTTGAACTCAAGGGGGTTAAAGCCTTCAAAAATAACTTCTCCGCCGACAATTTTTCCGGGCGGCATCGGAATTAACTGGAGCAAGGAAAGCTGGCTGACCGACTTGCCGCAACCGCTCTCTCCAACAAGGCCAACAATTTCGCCCTCATCGATGTAGTAAGAAATGCCATCAACAGCCTGTACCACGCCACTGTCTGTTCTGAACTGCGTCTTTAAATCCCTGACTTCTAGCACATGGATCATATTACATATAACCTCCTGCTCCTGGCATCAGATTGTACCCCTGAGCCTGGGGTCAAGTGCATCTCTCAGGCCATCGCCTACGAGATTAAAAGCCAAGACCACCAGCATGACACAAAAACCTGGCGCAAAGGAAAGTATAGGGTTGGTCAGCAGATACCTGTAACCATCATTAACCATCGCTCCCCAAGCCGCCCCCGGTGGGGATATGCCCAGCCCCAGAAAGCTAAGACCTGCTTCAGCCAGAATGGCATAGCCCAGGTTGAGTGTTACAAGCACAATAAGGGGCGATAGACAGTTGGGGAAGACGTGTACCAGCATGATACGGAGGTCACTGCCACCAACAACCTCACCGGCTATAACATAGTCGGACTGCTTTACCGTCAAAACCTGGCCGCGCATCAACCGCGCATAAGTAGGTATCAGAGCAATACCCAGTGATATCATGACGTTAGTCAATCCGCCACCCAGCGCTGCTCCAATAGCTATGGCTAACATCAGCGGGGGAATTGACATCAGGGCGTCGATGAATCTCATGATCAGCATGTCAGCTAGGCCGCCAAAGTAGCCCGCCAGTAAACCTAAAGACATACCGATACAGCCAGCAATACCAACCGAGACAAGGCCCACCATAAGAGAGACCCGAGAGCCATAAATAATCCGGCTTAACACGTCTCTGCCAAGCGGATCGGTGCCCAGAAGATACTTTCCAGAGGGCTGTTGCAGGGTCTCCCTCAGGTTTTGCCGGTAAGGGTCAAAGGGAGCAATAAATGGTGCAAAGATAGCTACAATAATCAATGCCAGGATTATTGTCGACCCCAAAATAACTATCTTCCGACCAAGGAAAACTCTGAGAAACCTCCGAAACTCACTGGTTCGTGGCGGCAGCTCCAGTAATTCATCCGGACGTGCTGTCATTGTCGTCATCACCACCACTCCTATCTCATTGTTTTACAATCAATCTTCTAGTCTTTTCGTTTTTCTTAGATTTTGAAAAAATATTAGCAGCAGTTGAGGCTGTGGGTATGTGGGCAACGCTTTAGCGTTGTCCGCATATCCACAGCCAGGTATCTCCACCTTGGGCGGTCTCCCACCTTGCATCTCCTCCGGCTACCCTATCATGTCTCACGGGGTCTTAGCCCTGACCTTCCTTCGTTCTGCCTGTTGGAGGAGGGTGGTGAGCCAATTCTCGTATGCGGGGTCAGAGCCCTAATGGAGGGTAATCGGCCTTCCCCACCCAAGGTTTTAACCTGCTTAAGCTACTTCCTTAAGTTGAAGCTCGCGAATTTCTGTAGATGTCAATTAAATTGGTACATTTACCCTAAGACCAGAGCCGGGTTGTAAAATTCGTTCTTTTTAATCAAGGCAAATATGATTCGAATTAATTTGTTGGCGATAGCTATCAACGCTTGCTTCGTTTTCAAGGGGTTCTTGGGCCTTGTTCTGAAAATAGTACAGTGCTCTTAGCTGCGGATTTCTGGATACCACTACTAATGCAGCCTGGTAAAGTAAACACCTCGGCTCAGAACGGCCCCTTTTGGTTATAGCCATAACGCTTTTTTGTTTTTCCCCGGAGCGTTTCCCCTTGAGATTGAAGCCAGCCAGCTTGATGATCTGACCCGGATGTTCAAAGCGGGATAGATCACCCACCTCTCCTAAAAAGCGAACGGCGGTAACAACTCCTATGCCAGGAATGCTGAGCAGATTTAGTTTAAAGCCGCTTTTGGACAGCTGCTTGGACATCTCCTGCTCTGTTACCTCCATTTGCTTTAGGTGAAATTCGATCTCCTCTAGGCAAGACTTGAGGCGATACCGGGCGCTTTCCAGACCCTCTTTGAGGCCTACAGAGACCCCAGCTAGATGCTTTAGCTCCCTTGCTTTTTTCTCCCCCAAGCGCCTATTAGAAGCCACCTTGATTACTTGGGTTAACTCTTGCTCCGTAAGTTTTTCAATATCCGCAGGAAATGGGTAAAATTTCAAAATGAATAAAGAGGTCTGCCCCAGTAAACACTTAAATGCCTGCACATACTCGGGAAAATAACGGTCAAAAAGGGCCTTTAACCTGTTCTTGGCGTTGTTTAGCTTTTTGCGCTGCTGATAGCGTTCGCAGGTAAGATTTCTTAAATCACGGTAGATACCCTCGGGTAAGTACATCCTGAAAAAGTTCCCGTCTTTGACCAGCTTTGCCACCAGCATGGCATCCTTGTTGTCATTTTTGTCCGGAGAATTGTCCTCTATCTCCTTGCTGCACTTGACGTGATACGGGTTGACAAGGACCTTACCATGGGATATTCTTTTAAAAAATAGGCCAGCGGCTCCCAGTAAAGGCCAGAGGGTTCCATGCCAACAACAGTCCTTTCAAAACCATGCTGCTGCTCTAAATCCAGGATCTTGCGAACAAAGCTGAGCATCCCGGCCTGGTCATTGCGAAACTTGAACCGTTTGCAGATCTCAAAACCCCGAGAGTCAATAAACCTGGCTACGTTTTTCTTCTTGGCCACATCAACTCCTACAATGAGCACATTCCCCGTTACTAAAGCCAGTTTTTCCGCTTGAGCATTGAGCATTTTTCCCCGCCTCCTGGTATTTGATGATTTTTCTTGTTTAAAACAATTTTACCAGGAGGCTTTTTTATGCTCAAATGTCTTCTACGATATTACAGGAATACTCGTATACTATATTTTGAATACACCACAAAACCAACTTAACTGTTTCTCCCGGCCCGATACTTGATTAAAATCTCCCTCGGGCGGCCAGGCGCGCTTTGGAAGAGCTGGCGCCGTCGGCCGGCCGCCCAGCGGTTGAGGCAAGAGGGCCGGGAACATCCGGAATCGCAACCACTTTCCAGGTACAAGCATACAGGTGATTGAAACTTGGGTCCATCTTTGAGATAATACCCTTAAGCGTGGGCGGGGAAGCTTTTGATCACTCCTGAGGCATTAACCTTTTGACAAAGAATGAGCCCCCGAAACCCGTTGGAACACCTTACACGTAGGCTGACGCCACCTGTGTTTTTCAGCCTTGTGTTCAGCAGCACAAGGGCGGCCCTGAAAACACCATGGTGAGCTCTCATAGCGAGGATGCCCAAGCTGGCGGGTGTCTCGGGGATGGACCCCAAATCTGCCCTGGCTCCAAGGAGGTGATATGTCATGTCTGGAGCCCTCCACATCGGCATCGATATCAGTGGCAGGGAAAACCTGGCTCAATTCATGGATGCTGACGGTAACAAGGCAAGAACTTCTCTTAGTTTCAGCAATGACCAGGAAGGACTGGAGATATTTCTGGATGAAGTCACCCTCCTTGCTCAAAAATATCGCCCGGACGTTGTCAACATCGGTATGGAAGCCACCGAATTTTGATTTCGTGGCACCTGCAGGATGCCCTAAACGATATCCAGCTGGAGAACACCGACGTCAAGCTTTTTACCATCAACCCTGCCCTGATCAAAGGCTTTAAAAAATCATACCGCAAGCTTCCCAAAACAGACTACATTAACGCCTGGGTCATCTCTGACAGACTGGGACTCGGCCGGCTAACACCCCTTCACAAGGGCAGCCTGCTCTATGCTCCGCTGGCTAGGCTTACCAGGCTGCGCTACATCATGAAAAAAAACATCCGCAACGATAAAAACAGGGCCATCAACCTGGTCTTCTTAAAATTCTCCAACTTCCGCCAGGCAGCAGGACGAAAATCGTTCCACAAAGCCTCCCTGGAGATGCTCGATGAATTTACAGCGGATGAAATCGCAGAAACACCGCTGGAAGAGCTGGTAGGATCCGTCCTTTCCCATGGCAACAACCGCTTCGCCTAACCGGAAGAGTTTATCAAAGAACTGAAAACAGCAGCCCGAAATTCTTACCGCTTAAACCCCAAGATGGAAGATGCAGTCTCTGTGGCCCTTTCCATGACCATCGAAAACATACGCTTCCTGGAAGGCCAGTGCAAAAAGCTGGATAAGGTCATTGCTAAAAAACTTCAGGCTATACCGCAAACCTTGACCACTATCCCGGTATAGGAGATGTCCTGGCCGCTGGAATCATCGCTGAAATAGGAGATATCAAGCGCTTCAACAACGAGAAGGCACTGGCCCAGTTCGCCGGCCTTACCTGGCACATTCACAAGTCAGGGCCTTTCGAAGCCGAAGAAACCTCTTTAACCAAAGCCGGTAACGTTTTCTTGCGCTACTACCTGGTAGAAGCGGCAAACTCTTTAAGGCTGCACAACAGTGACTATGCCGCTCACTACAGGCGTAAATACAACGAGGCAAACAAGCACCGGCATAAAAGGGCTCTCGCTTTAACAGCAAGAAGATTTACCCGCCTGGTCTTTGCACTGCTGAGCAAAGGCCAAATTTACCAAAAAGAAGGATGTAAAATGTTAACCGCTTTTTAAAACTGCATGGTAAGCAACCTTTTGTGGCCGATATTTACAGGATTATCCATTTTATCGGTTTCGTGGGTTATGCCTTTTTGTGCCTTTGTCAGAATATTTTTTTCTCAAACACCTCTTGACATTGCACCGTTAGTTCTTATTCATTGCGTATCCTGGGATCAAAGAAACCATAGGAAATATCTACTACCAGGTTGGCGAGGGCTACTACCAGCGCAATAACCAGGATACAGCCCTGCACAACCGGGAAATCTTTGTCAAAGACGCCGGTCACCATAAGCCTGCCCATGCCAGGGATATTAAATACCGTCTCCACCAGCACCGAACCACCAACAAGGTTACGAACCTGTAACCCCAGTAGGGTAATCACCGGGATAATGGCGTTTTTCAAGGCGTGTCCCGTAATCACCGACCTCTCTTTCAGACCCTTAGAGCGGGCAGTACGGATATAGTCCTGTCTAATAACCTCCAGCATGCTTGAACGTGTCTGGCGGGTCAAAGACGCTAGGGGTAATATCCCCAGACAAATAGAGGGCATAATCACCTGCCTGGTACTTAACCAGAAATTATTAAGGGGTGAAGTGTAACCCTGCACTGGAAGCCACCCGAGCCTCAGAGCAAAAAAATATATACCCAGGATACCAAGCCAAAATATAGGTGTAGCCATGCCTATGTTGGCTGACACGGTAATCACTGAATCCAGAAAACTACCGCGGCGGACAGCGCTGATAATGCCGGCAGGAATACTTATAAGGGTGCTTATAACAAGAGCAATCAGACCAAGATAAAAGGTTACCGGTAAGCGTTTGACTATCATTTTGGCAACACTGTCCCGATAGACTATCGACCTGCCAAAGTCACCCTGCAAAACGTTGGTAAACCAGTGCGCATATTGCACCAGAAATGGCCGATCCAGCCCCAGCTCATGCCTCAAAGCTTCAACTTGGGCGGGCGTGGCTTCCATGCCCAGCATGGTTAGCACAGGATCTCCAGGAAGTAAATGCAAAATCGAAAAGGCAATAAAGCTTACTATGACAAGGACAATTACAGTCTGTATCAACCTGCGTACTATAAACGCTCCCATTCAGGTGCTCTCCTTTTTTTATTTTTCTATCGTCAACAAATCGGCCGTGGCTAGCCTCCCTGTACTATTACTTCATCACCTTTCCATTCAAACTTGGCATTTAGACCTGCCCCTCGGGTTATCTTATCCATGTATTCGAAAACTTCCTGCCCCCTTGCGTCCCTCTTAAGTATCTCCGGCTGCCCCTGCTTATTGATCAAGCAAGGGATATAACCCGTCTGGAAAATCTTTTTATCCTTTACAGCGCACTTTGTTATAATCGTGTACCTGGCCTCCGGGTGGAAAGGATACGTAGGATATTCAGGGTCAGGCTCGAAACCAAATAGTTCTTTCCTCCTCCTTGCCCAGGACCGTGGATCCTGGCCAGTTCCTGGCGCCAAGCTCGGTACGTAAGCAACCAAATTGCATAACCCATGGAAGATTGCTTTTCCCCTGTACAGCTCAATCCCTTTGAGGATATGGGCATGATGTCCCACGATAAGGTCTGCACCAGCGTCTAGAGCAGCATAGGATACCTGCTGCTCATAAACCGCCAGCTTTACCGGCGTATGTCCGATACCCTTATGGAGAGAAACTACTAAAATATCACAAAGAGAGCGAAGACTACGGATATCGTCTACCATGGCCCCCAGAGTATCGGACTCTGCCCAAGTGTAAACAGTCGGGGGACCTCCAGGAGTAGCATGTTCTAATTCATAGTGAGTAATAATGTGCACATAGGCACATCCCGGCCTCCGTGGGGCAGCCCACGTCTCCTTCGGTCCAACACAATTGTAACTCATGAAACCAAATCGCGTACCATCCCGCTCAATTACGACGGGACGCCTGGCTTCATTGATGTTCATTCCGCCCCCTGTAAAAGCAATATCGTGTTTATTAAGCCAGGCTAAAGTGTCCTCTATCCCGGCTGCACCAGCATCCCAGATATGGTTACCGGCAAGAGTGACCACGTTAAAGCCAGCAGATATTAAGGCACTTAAATTTTCGGGATCACGCCCCAAGGCAACAGCATCAGAGTCTCTTGTGGTATAGGGAACTTCTAACTGACCCAGCACAATATCTCCTGTTTTCAGCACTGGTGCCACGAAGGTAAAGAATGGCTCCGCATCGGGGCCCAAAATTATATCCCCTACAGCAAACATGTTCAGTGTATTCGAGGTCATCTTATTTTTGTCCTTTCGGATAATTTTGAAGAGCCGCACATCCAGAGGCGGCTCTTCATCTCCGTCAAGATGTACTGATTAGATAACCATGTCCTCACAGACAGGAACACTTTTTAAATTGTGAATCATCAAGCAGCTATTTCTCAAACACCTTGCATTATTTCTCTAACCAGGCCTCTTCTGGTGTCCATGCTGTGGTGTTGGGAGTATCAAAATATCCATGATTGTGAAGATAGGGCTGGCTAACAGCATAATCGAACATACAATAGATAACAACCTGGAGAGCATACTTGTCAATCATCAATTTCATTGCTTCTTGGGTATATTTTTGCTTGGTCTCAAAATCAGGAGCAGTGATTGCGTTTTGGATTGCCTGAACATAGTCATCGGGCACGAGCATCTGGGTAAAGAATTTGCCGCCGCCAGAGTACCTTAAAGCCAATGCCGCAGGAAGATCTGGATTCGGTGAGACAGCATTCATTATTAACCCTTCCCAGCTATCACCTTGAAAAGCTACCTCGTCGTACCTGCCTGTTGTCGTTGGCTCCAACTCAGCATCGATTCCCACATCTTTAAGGAAGCCCTGAACGGCGGTAAAAATCTTGTCGTCCCGGGGATTGGTCCGATAGAGGATTTTAGTTTTAAATCCATTCGGGTAACCAGCGTCAGCCAGTAGCTGTTTTGCCTTCTCAGGATTATATGGGTAACCTTTCACATTGGGGTTATAGCCCCAGTGCCTCTTATAAATCCACTGGTTGGCAGGTTCCGCCTCACCAAAGAGGATAGATTGAACGATCAATTCAGAGTCGATGGCATGCTGTGCCGCCTGTCGCACCTTTACGTCGGCCCAGGGAGAGTTCGGGTTGGCAGAATCAGGGATTGCAGAAACAGCCCCTGAACCCACATTTATGCGGGTAACGGGAAAGCCGTCTTTCTCCAAGCCCGTCAGGTCTTTTGCATCCAGCGTCAATGCCAGGTGTATTTCATTCCCTCTAAGACTGAGCTGCCGCGTAAGTGTATCCGGTATGGGAATATATTCTATCCCGTCGAGATAGGGCTTTCCTTTCTGCCAGTACCCGTCGAACTTTTTGAATACGGTACGAACATCTTTTTCCCAGCTGACAAACTCAAATGGGCCGGTGCCGATAGGATTGCTTTCAGCCCACTCTATCCCGTTCTTCTCACACGCTGTCGGAGAAATGATCATCCCCAGAGCCTGGGTCATGTTACTTATAATGGTGTTATCCCATTCGGAAAGATTTATCCGCACGGTATAATTATCAAGAACATCTATAGATGTAAACTTCGCCGCATCCGCTCTTTTTGCATTAATGTGCTGCTCCAGGTTCCATTTTACTGCCTCTGCATTGAAATCAGTGCCATCATGAAACTTGACACCTTCCCTTAGAATAAGGGTAAGCGTCTTGGCTGCTACGTCACTTGTGTACCCCGTAGCCAACCAAGGTACTACCTTGCCCGTTTCATCAATACGAAAGAGTGACTCTATGACAGGAGACGACTGCCGCATACTGTAAACTCTTAGCAGCTTTGGAGGATACCCTAAAGATGCCCCCGCGTCAAAAATGTCAGATACTTTTAAGATCCCCCCGTACTGGGGTCCTGTTTGCGCAGGGGGTGTTGGCGCCGGTTCCGTAGACGGTGTTGGCGACGGGGTAGCGCAACCGAAGATTGCCATGGAAGCCAACAAACAAAGGACTACACCTAGGGGGGTGAGCTTTGACATTACTGTCTTTTTTTTCATCATAAAGCTCCTTTCTTAATTAACTTTTTTTGACCTACTGATATTCCTATACCAATTGACATTCGTTAGGTCAAATCGCTCTTTTACTTTGTATTACCAATACGTTTCTACACTGGTTCTTACGTGTACGGTATAACACGAACGGATAACAAGCTTGTATTTTAGTAACTAGATAACCCCCTCTCTGCGCAAACGCTCGAGTTCATCTGCAGGAATCCCCAGCATCCCGGTATACACTTCCTCGTTGTGATGGCCTAGAAGAGGCGCGGGAAGGATCGGCACAGAAGAGGCCGACATCTTTATGGGAAAGCCGGGTATGAGAATCGGTCCTCGTATGGGGTGCTCCACCGTAACAAACATACCGCGCTTCCGCAGATAGGGGTCTGCAGAGAGATCGGCAGTGGTGAAGACAGCACCCGCAGGTACGCCGGCGCGACCGAGTTCCTCCATGGCTTCAAATTTTGTCTTCTTACCAGTCCAGGCGCTGATCATCGCATTAACCTCTTCACGGTGCTCGTACCGCGACTCTGTCGTCGCGAAGCGCGGATCGTTAAGAGCATCCTTTCTGCCTATAATCGCCAAAAGCTGCTCCCACTGCTTGCTGCCGGGCCAGCGCGAGGTGTAGATGTAGACGTAGTCATTGGGTCCACCAGGCTGGCAGGGGTACGCATCACATGGTGCGACCGGTGCCATGGGCATGCTGTTGCCCACTCGCGGAGCAGGCTCACCTGTCATGAGCTGTCTTCCCCACGCCGAGCGGCAGAAGTTGATGACCACATCCTGCATGGCCACCTCGATCCTCTGCCCCACGCCAGTGACTGTACGCTGGTAGAGCGCAGCGAGAATGCCGATTGCACAATGAAACCCGGCACCGCTGTCCGCAAGGTTCGGCCCTGCTTGCATAGGTGGGCCATCCGGTTCGCCCGTGATGCTCGCCGCGCCGCCGGTGGCCTGACCGATCGGATCAAAGGCCGGGAAGTCCACATACGGTCCATCAGAGCCGAAGCCCTTAATTTGCGCATAGATAATATGTGGGTTGATGCTGCATAACGTCTCATAGTCGAATCCAAGCCGTTCGATTACTCCCGGCCGGAAGTTCTCAATAAACACGTCAGCGTGCTCTACAAGACGACGCACGAGCGCTTTTCCTTCCTTATGTTTGATGTCTATCGTCACGGATTTTTTATTTGCGTTGAGCAGAATAAAGTTGTACGAATCCACGCCTGGCAGATCAGTGTAGGGAATTCGGCTCTGCTCACCCGTCTTCGGCCGTTCTAACTTGATTACGGTTGCACCGAGCCAGGCCAACGTCTCCGTGCAGACCGTACCCGACTCGAACTGAGTTAGGTCGAGTATTATTATTCCATTAAGTGCTGCTGTATTTACCATGGTTTTACCCCCAATCTGTTTTCGAGAAATGCTTCGAGCTCTGCGGTCATGCGTGCATTGTCCCATGCACGGGCATCGACAGTGTCTGCTTGCAACTCCAGTACCGGAATACCTGCCTCCTCAAAAGCCTTCTTGATGAAGTAGGAGCCCTGCACTGCCTGCGTGCAGCTCTCCGCAACAAGGTGTACCATTCCATGGATCTGATTTATCTTGGCTTCTTTAACATACCAGTCACTGTTCCAGGGCGGCATGTGCAACATGTCCTCCATACCTACAAAACGGCTTGCAAGGGCACGGAGCGGATCATCACCAAAACGGGCATAAGCATCTGCCGCAAGCCCGAGATAGATAGACCAGACAAAGGTCGCACCGTAACGCTGCTCGAAGTGCTGGTAAAAACCGAGGTTGAACCAGAGACCGGTACCGAGCCACATTAGCCGGACCCGCTCGTTCTGGCAAGCTGCCATACCGCGATCTACCAGGTCCCTGACTTCTCCGTAGAACAAACGCGCAGCATCAACACCCCACTGCGTGCCTCGATGCCACTGTGGGATCATGACGCTAGGTACCTGGTCCGTGATGCTAATAGGTGCGGGCACCGTTTTGGCAATAAGATCACGGGCTCGCGTAAAGTACTCTTCCTGTTTATTAATAAGATCCATGACCTGCTTAAATTTCGTTTCGCTGAACGTCACTCCCGTGGTCGTTTCCAGGAAGCGGACGAGGCCCTTTAGTTCCTCGACCATGAGGTCCAGCCGATGTGGCTCGAAGAGCTCCTCCCATTGCCGATAAGCTTTTTCCCACCAGCGTTCCGGGACCACCAGTGGAACCGTGTTTTCGAGCGGGTAAAACGGAATACCGAATTCGCGTGACCAGAGCTCGAAGATTTTCATTTGTGCATCACACGTAAGTCGTGTCACCGCAAGCGTAGGCTTTGGTAGACCGCCCCAAGGCCCTTTCTCCGACTCTGGATCAAGGGCGGAGGCCAGCGAGAGTGAGCAATAGCGGCAGAGGTTCTTACGATAGCCGCGATCGTTTAACAGGCCGAAGTAATAGGGCGACATCTGCTTAGCCGAACAAACCGCTGCCCACCACTGGTTCACAACATACGGGATTTCCATCGCACGGAAGATCTCCTGCGGCACGTCTGCGTTAACAATCGCGAAAGGTTCTCCTTTTGCCACCCGTTCCTTTATACCCATGAACCATTGTCGCTGGTACGCATTTGCTTCGATCGCTGAACGCAGCTGCTTTACGCTAGCAGCGCCGCACGAGCCCATCTTACGCACACCCTGTTCCGATCCCGGTCGGTCGGTTGCCAAATCACTCCCCCGGGCTCCAGTACTAACTGCGGATCGGACATGCCAGTCACCTCTGCTAATTGACTCGATGAACGCACTGACCTCACGCCGGAGCATGCCTGCATCCACGAGCCCATACGGTTGGTGATCAAGCAACAACACTGGAACTCCCATTTCTTCAAGTGCCCTGAGCTGGTCGGGAAAGTCCCAAGACGGTGCGTCGTCTAAATCGAGGATGAAAAAGATGACGCCCTGAGCGCCGGTAGCGCGGACCTGCCCGATCAGCGCCGAGACACGCTCTGATACTGTTGATTGACTCGTACTCGGCTGACGCAAGTGGTAGCGGTCGATAATAGCGTCCACCGGATCGACGGTCACGTCGATCTCACCGTCGAAATGACGATTTCCCCAGTCATGATCCTCACCGACGATCACAGCACCGCATGACTCTACCAGCTCGTAAAATTGGCAGTGGTCGTGTGCGCTGCCGGTTACAAAGAGCCGTACACCCGGAAGCGTAGCATAACTTTTCGCTTCCGCCAAAAACATCCTGAGAAGATGGCTGTGCTCATCTCGGGGCAGGAACATAGAAGACCCGATAACCTGTAGAGCTTGTCTACCGCTTAGACACGGGGCATCAGCCGCGCGCAATGCTGCAAGTTCCCGCAGTAAACGGCGGTTTTCATTGCAAATAACAATGGCTTCAGTAAGGGCCTCCTGCGTAATCGACTTTCCGCTCCACCGTTCCAGAACGCCTTGGAAATGGCGCAGTCTTTCGCGGTTGTAGAGCGCACTCGTCCGGAAGCGGGTGTGGAGAAAGTCGAAGAAGTATAGTTCGGGAATAGGGAGGCCGGGTTCAACTCGACGCAGCTGGCGAAGGTAGTAGAAAACACGGACCAGCGCGTCAGAGGAATTATTTACGACGAGGTAATCGAGATACGAGTAAGAACCATCGATAATCCTACCGAACTGCGAACGTATAAGCGGGTCAAATGCCCGCTCAATGTACCGCTCAGCGGCTTCGGCACTTCTACCGCTGGGGTCTCCACACACACGTACCGGGAAATAGCCTGCAGCGATAAGGAGTTCCTCCGGCACATCGTTCCCCAGGCAGCCAACCACCTGCCCGCCGCGAGCTTTCCACTCAAGCGCAGCGCGCTCTCGCTCGCGGTAGGCACGAGAAAGCGCTTCAAAGGCACTTATACCAAGACAGTGTATACTTATACTTTGCAAATTTTCACCTTTAACATTAATGTCCCTTAGACGCTCAACAACACTGGTAAGGTCTTCAGTCAGAATTGATCCGTGCTTAATATTCATGTCCAAGTTCTTCCTCCCTTAATGCAACAACTGATGCGATAAAGCTTCCCTTCCCCTTCTTCTATGGAAACTCCCGGCTGCTATTGACCTGTCTCCTGTTTCAATAAGGAACTGTTATTTAAATCACGCGGTAAACAGGATAATGCGAATTCCCGTCCTTTTTTGATGTGCAGGCGCATGATCAATTCAGCCTTATCGCTATACCCTGCAAAGATAGCCTTTAACAATTCCTCGTGATCATGTTGTGATATATCGAAGTCTTCGTCCCGCATGAAGGACATAAATTGGCTCGCTACTATCTGTAAATTCAACCGTTCCAATACCCTGACCAGTGTCCTGTTTCCGGTGACGGCAGCTAACGTCAGGTGAAACTGGTTGTTCAGGAACCTGTGGTTGATGCGATCTCTTCTGGCAGTTGCAGCAGCGCCTTCCGAACAGATCATCTGCAAGTCCTTCAATTTATCTGGAGGTGCTTGCGCTGCCAAGCGGGCCGCCAGAGCTTCCAGCGGCTCTCTAACGGCATAAAGATCAATAACGTCCTGATAGGAAAGCCTGCGCACGCGTACCCCGCTGTTCGGAATCAAGTCAACCAGGTCATCGACAACCAGCCTCCTCGAGGCTTCCCGCATAGTTACCCTGCTAACTTTAAACTCCTTTGTTAACTCTGCTTCAACTAGGTGCATTCCAGAAGGGTATTCCCCAGATAAAATTTTATTTCTAATGTCCATATACACTTTTTCCACCAATAAAACGTTGTTGGAAACACCCATAAACTTTTTGTCCTCCATAAAATAAAATAGTAATATCTTTCGTAATTTATTTTCATAATATATTTAAATAAAATGGCTAAAAAGTTATAGTCAATAAAAATTTCGCGTTGGGATTGCTTGTTGTTATATGTAGAAGGAAATACTCTTTAAGGGATAAGCTTATTTCTTTAAAAAGCTGAAATAGAGGTTAGCCGGAAAGCCGGCTAACCTCTATAGATACATTATTTTTCTATCCAGGCATCCTGTGGCGTCCAGTGGGTGAAAACAACCTCATAAAGCCCGTCATCATGAACTCGTGCATACCTAGCAGCCGCTCCTGTTGTTGCAAAAATCCAAAGTTGCACGGCATATTTGTCAGTCGCCATTTGTTGAAATTGATGAATCAGCTTTTTCACGCTATCAGAATCAGACGTTGTGGCAGCCTTTTCCAAAATGTCTTGAATTTCGTCAGGGATCAGTACTCTGCCAGCTTGCCTTTTTGTAACGACACCTTGAGGGCCGTATAAACGGTGTATCAATCCGAATTCGTCCGGTACCACACTAGCTGATACCAGCATTAGTGCATTTTCCCAGTGCGCGCCACCGACCATAAGTTCATCGAACCTTCCTCTTTCCATAGCTTCCACTTCCGCCTCAATGCCTACTTCTCTTAGGTAACCCTGAACAGCTACCATTACTTCCGGATTAGGAGGAAGATTTAATCCAATAATTTTAGTCTTGAATCCATCAGAATAACCGGCTTCGGACAGCAACTGTTTTGCTTTCTCAGGGTTATAGGGATAGCCTTTTACGTCCGGATTGTAAGTCCAGCTTCCAGGGGCTGCCTTCTGGTTCAATGGTTTCCAACAGCCATAGCCGAAGGCGTCTGTAATCGCCTCTGAGTCAAAAGCATGCCAAACCGCCTGTCGCACTCTTAAGTCGGAGTAGGGAGAATTGGGGTTGGCACTATCAAGTTGAAGCCCCCATAAATGCGTTGGCATACTAGTTGTGGTGATTTTATAATCACCTCTTGCTTCTGTCTGCAGAGTACTGGCTTCTTTAGGGGTTATATCTACAATTACGTCCACATCTCCCTTTCTGAAAGCAGCTGCCTGTACCATCGGGTCTGCAATTATAATCCATTCTATCCTGTCAAGATAGGGCTTGCCTTCCTGCCAGTAATCATCAAACCTCTCGTACACCTGCTTGACATCGCGCTCCCAGCTGACAAACTTGAAAGGACCGGTACCTATTGGATTGGCTTCAGCCCATTCCTTACCACCGTTTTTTTGATACGCTGTTGGCGATATTATCATGCCAGCAGAAGTCGACAGGTTAGGTATGATCAGACTGTTATTTTCGGAAAGATTGAGTCGAACAGTGTAATTATCGATTACAACTACAGATGTTACTTTTGCTAACTCCGGTCTCCCCCCAGCAATATACTGTTCAATGTTCCATTTTACCGCCTCAGCATTGAAATCTGTCCCATCATGGAACTTAACCCCCTCCCTCAGGGTAAGAGTTATAGTCTTAGCGTTGGGATCAACCTGCCAGCCTGTGGCCAGCCATGGAACAGGGGTACCCGTTTCATCAAGGTAGACCAGGTTTTCAATAGCAGTACGCGCGAACATGCGACAAAGATGTCTACTTAACGTTGGGGGGTTACCCAGTACAACGGCATCTCCGATCCTGGAGATCCTTAATGTGCCACCATACTGAGGTTCTGAAGGCTTAGTCGGTGTTGACTCCGGTGCAGGAGAAGGTACTTGTTTCGATGGAGAGCAACCGAAAATTGGTAAAGAAGCAAGCAAACAAAGGACCACGCCGAGGCAAATTAGCTTTAACATTATTGTCCTGTTTTTCATCAAAAAGCTCCTTTCTAAAATACTTTTTTGATTCGTAAAGACGAGCAGCTCTTTACTTCATTTTCACCGGTGCGTTCTTGCCTATCTCCTTTAAACCAGATGCTCTCCTCTCCTCCCAGAGTTATACTACCCTTTTATAACGGCTCACCCGCTGTGCTTACGAAGTTCCTGTTTTTACCGTTCCTCATCTCTCAATTTTCTTCTCAAAAGTTTTCCAACCGCAGACTTGGGCAATGTGTTTCGAAACTCGATGCAATGAGGAACTTCATAAGAAGAAAGGTTCTCGCTGCACCACTTTATCAAATCCTCAGCAGTGACATCTCCTACACCCGCTTTAAGTACAACAAAAGCTTTAATTTTTTCACCGACCCTGGCATCAGGTACTCCTACAACGCAGCATTCGCCAACTACATTATGTTTGTAAAGTACAGCTTCTACTTTTGTAGCAGCTACTCTATAACCCTTGTGCTTAATCAGATCAACGGAACGATCTACAAAAAAAACCCATCCTTCACTATCAATTTTGACAATGTCCCCTGTTTTATACCACAGACAGCCATAGAGATTAATAAAGTGCCTGGCAGTTTCCTCGGGATTGTTCCAGTAACGCGTAACCATATTTTCTGAAGAAACCAGCAGCTCCCCAGGTTCAACAGAAGATACGGGTTCAAGTGTATCTGGATTAACAAGCTTGATTTTTTTGGTTGAAATTATTTTGCCGGCAGTACCTTCGGGAAACGGTTCTCCTGCAGGTATCAAGGAAATAGCTCCACAGGTTTCCGAGCTACCATAACCGTGATACAAATGTTTCCCGAATCTTTGGAACCATCTTTTCAAGACTTCTACAGGTAAAGCTTCGCCGCCGGTAAAAACATACAACAAAGAATCCAAATTATAATTATCTAACTGATCATAGTCCAATATCATCTTACAGAGAGTTGGGGTTCCAAAAAGAGTAGTTGCCCTGTATTTTTCAATATGAAATAACAAATCGTCAAGTTCAAGCCTTGGCAAAAGGATTAATGTATCACCTGAAAGAAGTGCGCCAAGTCCTACTTCCTGGCCGAAGATATGATTAAGTGGAGCGCCCTGTATTGTAATCGCCTCACTCAAAGGAACTAAAGATTCACTTGCCTTTCTGGACTCAGTTATCGCTTCTAAAAAAGACATATTTGGGATAGGCACTCCTTTGGGAACACCTGTAGTGCCACCAGTGTAAAGTATTTCAGCTGTGTCTTTGCCTGCAATTTTAACTGTGGGAAGGGATGGAATATGATTACTCAAGAAACTTTCAAAAGTCAGAATATCCGTCTTTTCCATGTTAGATTCTTCAAACTCTGTTAAATCTATACTACCAACAACTATTATCCTTTTAAGTGAGCTACTGGCCGAGGCTTTAATTGCCTGTCCAAGATTTGTATCTGCACAAAATACAGTTTCAGCCCCGCTGTCTTTGGCAATATAGCTAAGTTCAGCATGTCCGTAAAAATGTGTTACAGGAACCGCTACCGCGCCAATTCGCTGTAAAGCAAGCCATATAACAATCCACTGGGGCATATGCGGAAGGTAAATAATAACCCTATCCTGCCTCCTAACCCCCTTGCTGTATAACCCCCCGGCAAGCTTATCCACCTGCTCCTCTAATTCAGCAAATGTAAGCTTATTTCCCCTAAAAATTATCGCTTCTTTGTCAGGATATTGTTCGACTGTATTCCGAAAAGCTTCATCTATAGAATGACAGTATTTCTTCAGCATAATTTCCCCCCCTAAATCCAGTTCCCATTTCTTCTCCTAATTACTTAGCCCTTATCATTTTTACTTCTCCAGACTAAATTACAGCATGTACTCGGTTCTAGAGATGATATCATCCTGCACCGCTTTGGTAAGCTGGACAAAATAGGCGCTGTAACCAGCTACCCTTACAATCAGATCGCGATACCTTTCCGGATGCTTTTGGGCATCCAGCAGCGTGTTCCTGTCAACAACATTAAACTGAACATGCTTCCCACCACAGTCGAAGTAAGTCTTGATCAGAGTTGCTAGTTTCCCCAGGTCTTCTGCAGATCTTAATGCTGACGGATGAAACTTCATGTTCAGCAATGTAGATTGGTAAGGCGCCTGATTAATGGCCATCGCGCTTCTTAGAAGCGCCGTAGGTCCGTGAATATCCCTGCCTTGCGCAGCTGATACCGTGCCATCAGCAAGATTTTCTCCAGCATATCTCCCGTCAGGAGTGGCTCCTGTTATGGCACCGCCTGGCCCATGTGCCGTAATCGATATGCCCGAAGCTTTCATTTTCGCTCCGTAGATGCTGTAAAATGTCGCAGTGGTATCGGCCCAGAATTGGTAGAGATCCCTGGCGATCATATCGACATAAGCGTCACCATTACCATATTTGGGCGCCGCAAGGCACATCTTGCGGATATTTTCGTATCCCTCCCGGTTGGCCGCCAGAGCATCCTTCAATTCTTCTTTCGTGACCTTTTCTTCCTCAAAGACAAGCTTCCTCACTGCCGCCATTGCGTCGGCCACATTGATCATACCGACAGGGTTCAATACAGAGCCATTCTCAAAGGGCAAAGTGCGGTCAAGAACATCTTTACCTTCCTTTATAGCGTCAACCATCAGCAAAGAGTGAACGGGGTCGGGGTAGAGTTCCCTCTGCGCCTGCAAGAGAATATTATGCTCTTCTGCCGTGAGACTCATAAAATGGGCCAGCTGTTCCTTAAATGCTTGCATGAAGTCGTCAAATGTCTTAAAATTTTCAAAGTCTCCGGTTTTGGGGCCGAGCTGCCTGCCGGTTCGCGGATCAAAGCCGTTGTTTAGAGCAATCTCAAAGACCCGCGGTACAAGGAACATGCCTATGGCGCTGGTGCGTGATTTACCTGCCAGCATGGCATCAAGGCACCCGCCCAACGAGTAATCCCGTGCCTCTCTAAGAGGCACAACATTGGCAACGAGGTATTCAATGTACGACTTATCGCCGACAAATGCAGGCATACCAATTCCTGTCCTGCCCAATTCAAGGGCTTTGAGCATAAAGTCCTGAGGTGTATCTTCATGGACCCTTACCGTTATAGTGGGATGAGGAGTCCGGCAGTCTTTCGCCGCTTCCAGGATAAGGTAAGACAGCTCGTTCGTAGCGTCTTCGCCATCAGGTGTTACCCCACCTATAACAAAATTGTTCCACCTGGCCAGCCCTGCCCATTTATCCCGTTGAAGCTTATTGCCTCCCACAAAGTTGTATTGCATTATTTTAATCCGCAGGCATTCCAGCAGCTCCAGCGCTTCATCATCGGTAATGCTGCTCTTTTCCTTATCTTTTTTATAAAAAGGGTACATAAACTGGTCAAATCTGCCTCCTGCCGTTGTTCCGCTGGCGATCATCATCCAGATAAACCAGAAAGATTGCATCGCTTGATAAAAGGTTCTTGCCGGGTTACCAGGCACCCAGCGGCATGTTTCCGCAATCCTCTCCAGTTCTTTTTTTCTATTTAGGCTAATTTCTTTCGAGGCCATCTCTTCTGCCAGATCCCCAAACCTGTGAGCAAGACGGACGATTGCTTTATTAGCAGTAATTACCGCTTGCAGAAAATCTGCTTTTTTGATGCTATCGGCAGTGGTATATCTTAAATTCCTCAATTCTTCCTCTGCCTCTGCCACGAGTTTGTTAAGACCTTCGTGGAGTACTTTTTCGTAATCAACAACTATCAGCGTCAGGCCCACGCCCAGGCCCCATCCAACCCCGGCTGCCCCGTGGCCACGCCCCTCATTCTTCTTTTCCCACGGGGGGAGGAGAATGCCGGACTGAATAAACGGCCATAATCTTTCATCATCATAGTACAGTCCCATTCGCTCCCAGAGGGTCCTTCCTTTTCCGGTCCAATAGTCATCCATCGCTCTTAACTTCATTTCATCCTGTGCGGAAAGCTCCAGTCCCCCTTGACGAAGTTCCTCCAGCTCTTTCTCAGGCCACGTCGGCCCCAGCGAACCTGCTTCAAGACCCATCGGTTTGCTGGCCACATTGCCGACAATAAGCTCATCATCTTCAATAAAGATCGTCTTTTTATCAAGATAGTTGGCGGTCGCTTTCGCCCTTCTAATAATTTCCGGCTCGCCCTCAGTCTGCCTGTACGATTCCATAACCAGCAGGCTTTTTTCCACGCAGATCGGGTATTTGTCAACCTGAAGCCTTTCTTTTAACTTCCTTACTCTTTCATTCATACTCACTTTCCTCCCCAAAATCAGACTCCCATCTTCAGTGAATAAGGCTCACCATTACGGAAAAGAAGGGCCAGCAGTATCAGACAGCGCTTTCTCCATAATTAATTACACCGTGAGCTGGTGCTCTGTTCGCTTTATAATTTCATCCTGCACCGCCCGGCCCAGCTTTATAAAGTAGGCGCTGTACCCGGCGACTCTTACGATTAAATCGCGGTGGTTTTCGGGGTGCTTCTGGGCATCCAGCAAGGTCTCTTTATCAACAACGTTAAACTGGAGATGTTTTCCACCAAGTTCAAAGTACGTCCTGATCAGGCATGAGAGTTTTCGCAGGTCCTCGGTAGTCTTTAGGGCTGAGGGGTGAAATTTTAAGTTCAGCAGTGTTGCCTGGTAAGGATCCTGGTTTATCTTGAGCGCGCTTTTTATTACTGCCGTCGGCCCATTAAGATCCATTCCCCGCATCGGCGACATGGTCCCATCGGCCAGGACATCCCCGGCAAATCTGCCATTAGGTGTAGCCCCAGTAAGCGCTCCCCCTGGTCCATGTGCCGTGATCGAGATGGCCGTTGGCAGATGTTTGCCCCCCAGAGCGGTATCAAATGTTCCTGTCACCTCCGCCCAGTACTGGTAAAGTTCTCTAGCGATCAGATCGACATAATCGTCATCATTGCCGTATTTGGGCGCCTTAAGGCACATTTGACGCATTTCTACATACTCACCCTCCCAGTTTGCCGCCAGCGCTTCTTTTAATTGCTTCATCGTAATTTTTTTTTCTTCAAAAACAAGCTTCCTGACAGCCGCTAGCGAGTCAGCCACATTGATCATGCCCACAGGGTTCATCACCGCGCCGTTTTCAAACGGCATGACGCGATCAAGGACATCCCTGCCTTCTTTGATGGCATCGCTCATTAATGAGGAGCGCACCGGATCTGGCAGTAGTTCTTTCATGGCGCACAATTCAATATTGTTGCGCTCGGCATTTAACCTCATAAAATAAGCAAGTTGCTCTTTGAAGGCCGCCATGAACTCATCAAAACAGGTAAATTGTTCTACCTCGCCTGTCCTTGGCCCTAGCTGCTTGCCGGTATGGGGGTCAACGCCGTTGTGCATGGTAATTTCAAAAACCCGCGGCACGATAAACATGGCAATAGATGCGGTGCGCGACTGCGCCGGTAAGTTGGCATCAAGACAACCTGTCACAATATAGTCACGTGCCTCCTGCAGAGGAACACCGTTTCTGATGAAGTACTCAATGTAAGATTTATCGCCGATAAAAGCAGGCATACCAATTCCAGTCTTTACAACTTCAAGGGCTTTGAGCATAAAATCTTCCGGAGTCCCTTCATGGACCCTCACCGTAATGGTATGATGTGGGGTCGGGCAACGCTTCGCTGCTTCCAAAATAAGGTAGGAAAGCTCATTTGTCCCGTCCTCCGCCTCTGGTGTCAGGCCGCCAATAGTCCAATTGTGCCACTTAGCCATCCCCTCGTTTTTCTGCCTGTTGAGCTTACCAGAGATACGATTGAGCTGCATATCCTTGATGCGCAGACATTGCAGCAATTCTAACGCTTCTTCATCGTTAAGCCTGCCCTCTTCAATGTCTCTTTTATAGAAAGGGTACATGTACTGGTCAAATCTGCCTGCAGCCGCCGTAGGCGACGGGGTTATCAGCAAAAAGATAAACCAGAAGGATTGCAGGGCTTCGTAGAAGGTTCTTGCCGGATAAGCCAGCACACGCAGGCATGTCTCCGCTATCCTCTCCAGCTCCTTTCGGCGCAGAGAATTTGCTTCTTCTGCTGCCATTTCCTTGGCCAGGTTTGCAAACCTGTGGGCAAAACGAATTATGGCTTCAAGAACGATAATAACTGCTTTTAAAAAATAGCACTTCTTAACAGCATTAGCGCTTGTAAACTTAAGTACTTTAAGCTCTTCTTTTGCTTCTGCAATAATCTTTTGGAGGCCTTCGTTAAGGACTTTTGCGAAATCAACGCCCATTAAATAGAACCCCGGGGCAAGGCCTAGCCCCCCCTGGGCATAACCTCCCCCGCTGCCTTCTTCTCTGCTCTTCCAGGGAGGGAAAAGCACACCTGACTGCATGAAAGGCCACAGCCTTTCATCTTCATAGAGCACCTCACCCATCCTGCCCACCAGGCTCTTTCCTTTGTAATAGCTGTTAAGCACCTTTAATTCGGCTTCTTCTTCTGCAGAAATCGTATAACCCTCGTCTTTTAAAGAAGCAATTTCTTCCTCGGACCATGGCCCGTAGTCGTGGTCTATTTCCAGCCCCATCGGTTTGCTGGCCGCATTTCCGACAATGAGCTCGCCATCCTCGATAAATATTGTGATTTTGTCTAGCACTCTGGCCAGAGATTTAGCTCTGCGAAGTATCTCTGGCTGGCCTTCGGTTTCCTCAAGCGACTGCGTAATTAATTTAAATTTCTCAATGCACAACGGGAAGCTCTCTAACTGAAGATTACTTTTTAGTTTCGCTATTCTTTCGTTCATATACTCCCTCCTTAAAGCATATTTTCATATACTCTCCAGCAACGGTATCTTTCAGTTGTCCCTGTTCCCTGGCTCACCGACAAAAAGCCCGTCAACAAGCCGCCCACAACCTTTTTCAGCCGTTCAACCACCTAGAACTGCTTCCAGGCCAAATGACTGCACAATTTCCTGTAACGCTAACATCTGCTCTTCAGCTGGAGGTTCAATTAACACTGCAAGATCCATCTTTTCCAGTCGTTCGTATTTTGTTTCTCCAAGCCTGTGGTAAGGAAGGAGATGTACTTTTATGTTTTTGCCCAGTTCAGAGGAAATAAATTGCGTTGTCGCTTTAATATTGTCCGCCGAGTCGTTGTAGGTCGGTATTATTGGCACCCGGGCAAGCATGGGAATGGCCAGTTCATGGTAAATTTTCCTGGCATTATCCAGGATCAGCTCATTTGATACGCCAGTGTATCTCTTATGCTCTGCGGGATCTATATGCTTGAAGTCATACAGCACCAAGTCGGCATAACTTAAAACCTGCTGTACAGTATCCCAGCTGGCATAACCACAGGTGTCCACCGTCGTGTGAATACCAGCATCCTTACAAAGTTTAAGCACACTAACAGCAAATCGCGGCTGGGCCAAAGGCTCGCCACCGCTAAGGGTAACACCACCACCGGATCTCTGGTAAAATAGAGCATCCCTTGCTACCTCTTCGAAAACTTCTTTGGCTGTAACAGACCTCCCCATTATCTTTCTTGCCTCAACAGGACATACCTCAGCACACCTGCCGGTACCGCTACATTTTTTACGGTTCGTCCGCGACCTTCCCTCGAAAAGCTCGATAGCCCCCTCTGAACAGGCCTGGACGCATATGCCACATCCGGTGCATTTCTCTAATTCAAAAAAAATTTCCCGCTGCAACCTCTGAGACTCTGGATTTTGGCACCATAAGCACTTGAGAGGGCAACCTTTCATAAAAACAGTTGTCCTAATGCCGGGACCATCATGAATGGAATAATACTGAACATTGAAGATGAGCCCTTTTGTATTGTGCGACTCAATCATAAGCGGTCATCTACTTCCAATCATGATGTAATACAATTATTGTTATACAATAATAATAGCACGGTTATTTTTCTTTGTCTACTATATTAATTCGCATTTTTAAAAAAATTTTTTTGCTTATATTAATACACCTGAACCAATCGTGCTTTATATCATATAAAAAATAAGAAACAAAGACTATCCAGATAGCCTTTGTCTAAAATTCCGATCGGCCCTTTCTTTGCACAACAAAAATTGTTAGTCAATTAGTAAAAAAGGAGCGGTAACAGTTTTGAAGAATGTTTTAGAGCTTAATTTTGCAAGCAACCAAGCAAGCAAAAGGCAAGCAGGAAGAGGTTGTTTTTTAAAGTAAAACCTTCCTGCTTGCTCTTTACATAGTAACTGGCAGTATCTACTGCAGCATCTAAAGGGGCCATCGCTGCGGGATCGGCTACTTTACATAGTACTTACTAGTAGTATCTACTAGCTAGCGCTGGAAGAAGCTTTCTTTTCCTTCAAGTCTTTAAGGACCTTCTCTGGGGTAATGGGTAGGTCATAAAATCTCACCCCAATTGCATCGTAGACAGCGTTGACAATTGCCGGAATAGTCGGCTGAACGGGGCCTTTGCCCGATTCCTTAACGCCAAAAGGAGCTGTTGGATCGTAACTCTCCACGATGTTAGCGTCTATCTCCGGGAGCTCCATAGCAGTGGGCACTTTGTAGTCGTGCAAAGAGGCATTGATTATCCTTCCTGCAGGGTCCACCTTTAAGGACCATATTGTCGAAAGGTTGAGCAAGTACGACTTAACGACCACCAAACTTTTTCAGGAAATTCAGGATAAAGGCTATGCCGGCTCTTATGACACTGTAAAAAGATATGTCAGGGAAATAAGGCCTCCCAGACCCGCAG
>QZJM01000051.1 GCA_003605065.1 Dethiobacter sp.
AAAAGCTTCGTTGACCGTACTCACTGCGTGGTACCGCTACAAGCATCCAAGGGACTCTTAATTCCCATCAGGCTTTTTGAGGTTAGGTGGAGGTAGATCTTATGTAAAGCTTTACATCTTCTGTCTAACTCCCGAGGATTTTGTTTACTTTGTCCTTGTTCATACCGGTAATAGACGCAATTTTCCTGATTGATAAATTGGTTATTACCTTGAATTCCTTTATTAGTTCATCCGGAAGCTGCATTTTTGCCCCATTGTCGCAATTCATCTCTCTTTCTTGCAGCATCTTCCTAATAAGCTCTTTTACCGCTTCCTCATCTATTTCTTCCTTTTCTTCCGGCAAATCAATAAATATCTCGTCTCCCTCTTGGTTCATATATCTTTTAAATTCCTGTTTGGCTATTTCCTTATCTGATGAAAAGAGTTCAAGAATTACACCAGTGTCAACAATTTTTGAGTAATAGTTGTTTTCGTTTATATAGCAGTCATGGCTGCTCCACCTGTATTCACCAGCTGACTTGACCTTGCCCGCCTTAACCGGATTTTGATGTATATATCTTGCCAGCGATAGCATATAGCTATCCTGCTCTACTACCTCACTCTTAAATCTGTCCTGAAAAAGATGCCCTACTCTTTTATATTTCTTGTTAAAATAATAGACGTAGCTTACGGTAATGCGTTTCATTACCTTGGCTACGTCCTCGGTACCTTCACCCAGAATAAAATGGAAATGGTTATCCATAAGACAAAATGCATGGAGATAAAACCTGTTGCCCTCTTTCTTATTGTATACAATTTCAAGAAAGCGCTGTTTATCATCCTCGTTGTTAAATATGTTTCTTTTCTCGTTCCCTCTGACCATAACATGGTAATACCCGCTTTTGCTTTTTATTCTCTGATGTCTTGACATTTTTATCACCCTTTGTATATTTTACAAATTGCCTGCATTTTCGTCAAGACAAATACTCCACCTTCCACATGCTCACTCTATCTCCACTTTCACATCATCTAAATCCTTTTCACTAATACCAAGCTCAGAGATCGCCTTATCAGCAGGAATATAGTCCTCTGGCTTAGCGTTTGCCATACGCTTTTCCGCTTCTACCAGCATACGGTAATCCTCAATGGTTTCAAGCATTTGCTTGTAGGTTTCTGGAGTTAAAAGCACACAGGCTGGTATATTGTTTTTAAGGACAATTTTAAATCCGGTTTCACGGACTTCCTCAAAAATTTTATTGGCCTCACCTTTATTAAAGCGGGAAATAGGCACAAGAGAGTTCATAACACCGCTTATAGAAACATTATTAAGCATAATAATCTCGGTCCTTTCCAGATTAATCGAGTTCAATATATGTTTTATCCTTAACAATATTCTAAGCAATATCTATAAATTTGTCAATATATTTATCAGCTTTCTTTTTGCATGGCTCTTTTTGCATGACCAGGAAGGTGATATCGTCTTTCCCCTGCAGAGAGCCATTGTTAAAGCGGCAGAGAAAAGACCCCGCGGGGAAAGTCTCCGACAGGCTGGGTCCATTCGTGGACCCGCGCCCCGGGCCTTGTCTATTTGAGATCAACTACCTTTACTTCGTACGTTCTCGGTGTAGGAACCAAATAATAAGCCGAACAATTCCTTTTGGGCAAACTTGTTAAAGCGTTAAAAGATAGTCCGGAACATCTACGTAATTATTGAGATTAGCCCTATCGATAGCCTGCTTTACAAGCCTTAATTTTCTATTTATTTCACCCAGTCTTTTCTTTACTTCATTGATATCGTAAGTTATTTCCATTATTTCTCTGCTTTCTTCGAACAGAGTTCTTTTGCGTTCTTTCTTCCTGCGCCTTGTTAATTTGCCTAGCCTCGATTTCCTGTTCTCTTTTTAACTGCCCCCTATATACTACCAATTCTGAAATTGTATAGGTTTGCCCCTCCACATCTTCAGTGTAATTGTTGTTCCCTAACAACAAATAATATAGAACATAAGTTTGACATATTCTACATTCCACGGTATAATTTTTCCAGATAGATGGGACGACAAACTCTTCCACTTAAATTTTTCCTATGCTATAATTTAAAGGAGGCGGTGATGATTTCTACTGTAAGATATCTGGAAAAAGCAACGACCGCTTACGGCTTTGAGGTACGTGATAAGGGCAAAGAGCTATATTCCGGTCCGGACAAAATCGACATGGACGGCCTGCTGAAAAGGCTGTTTCACCTTAACAGCAGGAGTGTGCTGGACCTGTTAAACACCCTTTACGGCACAAGCTTCGACGAAAGCGCCCGTATCGACTACAGCAGTACAGAGTTTACCGGAGATGACCTTAAGCGCAGTGTGGCCGATTTATTCATTAACGTATACCAGGACAACCGGGTTTTCCGCTTCCACATTGAATTTGAATTGGATTATGACAACGGTATTATCGTCCGCATGTTCCGGTACGGCTTTGAAAAAGCTAAGGAACTGCTGGATCTTTCCGATTTAAGCAAACCGGTACTTTTAGAATTCCCGGAACCACGTGTTATCTTTATTGAAGAAAATAAGAACATACCGGAAGAGCTGAAAATAAAGCTGCTGCTTCCATCAGCAAAGAAGGCCACTTTCAAGGTACCAGTTACCCGTTACTGGCTCTTTTCTGCACAAAGACTTTACCAAGAAGGTATGTATCTTCTTTTACCGCTGCAGGCTTTCCACCTCAGAAAAAGCATCCGCTCTCTAGAAAAGAGCCGCAAAAGTTCCCGAGACATTCTCTGGCAGGAGTACCGCCAGCGCCTACTTGAGCTGATCTCCGAGATCATCCAGTTAATTGACCGGGCACTGCGTCAGGAAAAAATAACCCCTGAAGACGCCGGTGAAATGTACGGGATCCTCAATTATATAACAGCATATCTTTACCGCCGATACCCGGCCTTAAAAAACGTTGACCAGGAGGTGACTGAAATGATTAAAACTTTCTATGACCAATCTCTGGTTGATAAAGGAAAAGCAGAGGGAATCAAAGAGGGAATTAAAGAGGGAAAAGCAGAAGGAAAAGCAGAGGGAATCAAAGAAATCATTACGGCACTCCTACTCGAAAAAGAAGACTGCCATTTAGTTAGCCCGGAAATTGAACATGCATTGACGCAGGTTAACGACCTGGACCTGCTGAAAAAGTGGTCCCTTACAGCTGCACGGGCAAAAAGCGCCAAAGAATTTGTCGAGCAGATAAGCAGTAAATAAAATTTGCCTCTGCCTTGCTGCTGGTAATAATCAAATAGCAGGTCAAAGGCCTAAGGAGTATAACCCTGTTTATGTGCAGTCGGAAAAGCAAGGAGAAATAACAAAAGCGGGTGCTCCTCTTTTTGAGGCATACCCGCTCTGATATTCCAAATTCACCGCCTACCAGCTACTTGAACGAAAATGAATATTTTAATAAATATTTGATTTATGGTAAAATGTTTTTATAAGCTAAAAAAGTTCCTTAAGCCGAACTTATTGGGGGTACCATGAAGAAGATGTCTACAAGTAAAGAAGACATTTATCAGTTAATTGAACAGTTGCAGGAAAATGATCAAAAGACTGCCTATGATTTTTTATACTATTTAATCGAACGAAGTAAAAAGCCAGCCTTCTGGGAAATAATTGACAAAAGCGACCCTGATGAGGAACCACTAAGTTCAATCCTCCCACAGGTGACATAAAAAGGATGAAAGGAAACATCGGTTTGTATAGATTAAGAGTTGGCTCATATCGTGTGTTGTTTACCATTAAACATGTCGAGAAACTTGTTTTTTTATAGAAGCAATAGCCCCACGTAGAGAAATATATAAATAAACAACTGTTTAATCAGCTCGCTCATTTAATTATCAACATTATGGCTTCTTAATGGACATTAACAGCCCCCCTAACCCAGGGGGTGTATTTCCATGGCCCGGCGCAAATGAAAACGGAGAAATCCGTGAAACGGACATTCAACACCCTTGGGCTAGTAAATTTAATAGTTAATTTCTGGTAATTGTCAAGGTTTCTCTCGAACTTGCAGGTATACTTCCGGCTCAATGCCAGCCAGACGAAACAGCCTCTCCGGTACTTTCAGATTCCTGGGGAACGCCCTTCTAAGCGGGTCGGCTGTAGTCACCACGATCATATTTTCCAGGCTCTGTAATATCTTTTTGCCGGTAGGCTTAAATGTTTTCTTCTTGCCGGGAATCAGAAGCGGCTCATCTTCCTGTTTTAACGCTTCCCGGACCCTGTGCTCCAGGAGATGGAACAGCAGAAGATAACTTCCCCTTTAGGTACTCCTGCCACAATTGCGGGCCTAGATCCTTCTTGTTCATGTCCTCTTGGATCATGTGAAGGGAGGGTAATCAGAAGTACATCACCTGGTGTTATAACCTTACCTTCCACTACTTTTCGCCTCCCGCGACTACCAAACCAACACCAGGTTTATAGTTAATCCATTTTCCTTTAGGTGGTCCCTCGGGTCCCCATTCATAAGGCGGTAGTTCTTCTGAGTCAGCTTCTAGCCAAATTTCATCTTCAGTATTAGTTTTTAAAAGGCTTTCCAAAAATTTTTTAAGTGTCTGGGTTTTTTCTTCCGGTAGAGCATCTACCATTTTGTGCAGTTCTTCTTTGGGTACACTCATAATTTTAACCCTCTTTTGATATAGTATAACAGATTAATGAACAAAAATAGCATAACATGGGTAAAAAACTCCTTCGGGGTGAATTTTATGACACCTGGTTGTTTTCTAGAATCTTTTCGAAAATTGCTGACTGGTCTGGACCAACAGCCTTTTGGGCATGTCCGTAAAAATCATCGGTATTTGATGTCTTTCGGTGACCTGCCCGATTTTTATGCCAGTGTCGAAGTTACCAAAAACCCTTCTCTTCGTGGGAAACCTGTTGCTGTCTGCGGAGACCCCGAAAGAAGGCATGGAGTAGTTCTAGCTGCAACCAAGGAAGCCAAGGCTTTTGGTATTAAGACCGGCATGGTTGCAGGAGAATGCTCAAGGCTGTGTCCTAACATAGTTTTCGTAGGCCCCATATGAAAGACTATATCGACGTGTCTTTAAGGATCACGAATAATCAGATCGGGAAGGGAAAGAGGTCTGTTTTTCATGAAAGAAAGCGCCATTGACTTCATCCCAAAACACATAATTCATTAATATATTCAGTCTTATTATCAGGATTGGCACCTTGTACTGGAATAAAATAAGCTATCCTTTATTAGCTGTTTGGAAATCTTGCCTTGGTAATACCGTTTACCACATACTTGGGACTTTCTCCTGCTGCCACACGTTGTATGTTTTCTACAGCCTCTCTTAACATACGGGCAAAAGATCCGGCAGTAACCCCTGCTATGTGAGATGTCACTATTAACCTGTCATTTGCTGTCTCTGATAAGTTCAACAGTGGATGATCCGCAGGCGGTGGATCCGGGAAAAAGTGATCTACGGCAGCCCCACCGATATGACCGCGTTCAAGCGCTTCTGCCAGGGCGGCCTGGTCAACAATTTCACCCCGGGAAGTATTTATAAGAAACGCTCCCGGCTTCATTAAAGCAAGTTCATCACGGGATATTAAATTGCGGGTATCTTTGTTCAGGAGAAGATGCAGACTTATTACTTCGTTATTTTTAAGTAGCTCCTGAAACGAACAGTAAGTAACCTTTAATTCTTCCTCAACGCTCTTATCAGCACGGTAAGGGTCATAATAGCTCACATTCGCTCCCATAAAGGTGGCCAGCCTAGCAACCAGGCGGCCTATAGCTCCCAGGCCCACCAGCCCGATATTTGTGCCTCTTATTTCTTTCAGCCCGGTTTTTATCAGCTCTCGCTCAATACTTGCGTGATTTCCGGCTTTTACCTCCCGGTTGCTTATTAGTATTTTTCGTTGCAGAGCAACGAGCACACCTATAGTAAATTCAGCCACGGTGGTGGCATTTTGCCCTGGGGTATTGGCTACCGGAAGGCTAAGCTCCCGGGCAGTATCCACATCAATTTTATCAAAACCTGCGCCGAACACCTGCAGCAGGCAAACAGAGGGAATATTTTGTATTATTCGGGCTGTAATGGGAGGATTTGCCGCTGTCACAAGCAAGAAATTGGCTTCCCTACAGGCCTCAATAATTTCCTTTTCCCCGTGATCTTTTCCAAAAATAAAATCCCACCCGGGAAGTATTTTAATCTTGCTTTTTATAAATTGTTCTTGTGGCAAATAACTAACAACTTTTAGCATAATGTGCTCCTTTCTTTTAATAATCCTTTCAAATCTTTAATTCATAGAATCATTCATCAATCTCCAGAGTCTTTTAAAATAAAGCGCCTTTTCTTGTTCGGTTTAAACACTATCTTGTCGTTTATCGATAACACGTTTTGCTTTGCCCTCAAACCTGGGCAAAGAACCTACCGGCTTTATTTCAACTTTACATTTAATTAACAGGTAACTATGCAGCTCTTTTTCTATATTTGCAACATAATTATCATCTATCTCTGTTCCCGGAACAGGTTCCACTTCAACTTTTAAAGTATGCAGTCCTTTTTTCTCACCTACTATTAGCTGCCAATTCTCACTTAATTTATCATGCTTTAAAAGAACATATTCCACTTGACTTGGGAAAACATTAGTTCCACTAACCAAAATCATGTCATCAACACGTCCTAAAAACTTTGTAATCCTGGGATGAGTCCGGCCGCATATACAGGTTTCAAAATCAACTATGACACGGTCACCAGTCCGATAGCGTATTAACGGCATAGCTTCAAAACTAAGGTTGCTTATTACCAATTCCCCGGGTTGACCTGGTTCAACATCGTTAAGGGAATCCGGATCAATTACTTCCACTAAATAATGGTCCGCCCAGATATGTATACCGTTTTCATGCGCACACTCCATACTGATTGGACCGCCCATTTCTGTTAAACCGTATGTGACTTTCACCCCTCCTCCTTCTCCATGCTCCTTGTAACCAAAAAGTTTATTAATCCTTTTTCTCAATTCTTCAGAGCAGGGCTCGGCGCCGTGAAATCCTATCCTTAACTTTAACTCAGAAACGAGATCAATTCCTTTTTCAAGGGCAGTTTCTGCAACATACACTGCATAAGAAGGTGTACTAACAAAAGCGGTAACACCCCATTCTTTCATTAACCTTAGCTGCCTTTCTGTACCCCCGGAACCTGTTGGTATAATTTTTGCACCCATTCGCTCTAAACCGTAATGGAAGCCGAATCCTCCTGTAAATAATCCAATTCCGTGAGATTGTTGAACAATATCACCGGGTTTAAGACCGGCTGCAATAAGCCCTCTCGCTAGACACTCACTCCATGTATCCAGGTCGTTTTTGGTATAAACCATAGGGGTAGGGATGCCCGTGGTTCCGGATGTCATGTGAACACGGACTACATCGTCCCAGTTGCCAGAAAGTAATCCAAGGGGGTAATTGTCGCGAAGGTATTTTTTATAGGTAAACGGTACCTGTTTAATATCCTCCCAATATCTTATCTTTTCAGGATGAAAATTTTCCTGCTCAAAGACACTTTTAAAAAATTTATTCTTATAAACATGATTAACTTGTTTTTTAAATTTTTCCAGCTGTAATTTCTGCAAATCTTTTTGTGGCATTGTCTCCATGGTATCATTATATTTCATCTTTTTTCCCCCTCTGAACTCATACTAAGTAAAGTCTTCCATATTGTCCCTACACCCTACCACTTTGGCATGGGTAATTCTTTTGGGGATTCCCAGTCCTTAATAGGCTTCATCCACGGCGCCCGGTCCACAAAATCGTCATGAGCAAGGGGTACCGGCGGATGGCTGACCCACTTGGGATCAAATTCGTTCTTTACTTTCAGGAGCCACTCGTGATAGTTCGGCCCGTATTTCGGCCCTGTCAAATAAAGCGGCTGGTGAGGCCCTAAAAGGGATGTATAGTAACGATGTTTGATATTCATCTTTGATGTTTCTAAGTATCCTCTTCAGAGGTAAAACCTACCAGGAGCACCCTGACAATGTGGAAATTCTTGATGCTTTCCTCGTTCTCCTTAAGCCAGATTCTCCAGAATTCTTCTTTGTCCTCAGCCTTGGCAATGGCACGCCAGAAGAGGGGAACCTTCGTCACAGCGGCTGCGATTTCAGCCTTGGCGATCTCATACATAGCCTTTACCTGTGCTGCCTTAGTGGGCATCTGGTAATTTATCCATTTTACCCGTTTCGGCGGCAGGGCAAGGGCTGTGTTAGGAGCTATACCGGTTGGCACAAGCGGTTCAGGCTGGAAGGGAAGCATCTTGATAGCCATTTTGGCGATCTTCTTAAAAGATCACGGTTGTAAAAAAGAGGGCTGAACTTACTACATAGTATATCATTTCTTGAAAAAAATTAAAGTCAAAATTTTTTATTAAAACCATGAGAATGAGTTACACTCTATTAACATGAAAACACACAGTAAGATCCCCGCCCAGTTTTTTTACTACAGAGTTGCTTAAGCAGTTAATAGAAGATAAAATAGAATTAAAAACATGGGGAGGGTTCCCTTTGCCGGGAAACCAGAAGATTGTGGTCATTGAAGACGAGGTTAAAATATCCCGGATGATTAAGGAGTACCTGGAAAAAGAAGGATTCAACGTTTTCATAGCGGAAAACGGAAACAGGGGCATAAAACTGGTAAGAGGAGAAGCCCCGGTCCTGGTTATTCTTGATCTGCTGCTGCCCGATATGAACGGCCTCGACATCTGTCGTGCCATGCGGCAGGAGGGAAATATCCCTATAATTATGCTTACGGCCAAATCCCAGGAGGTAGACCGGGTAGTAGGACTGGAAATGGGAGCAGACGACTACATTACCAAACCCTTCAGCCTGGCCGAGCTGGCCGCCCGGATCAGAGCTGTTTTACGGCGCGCGGGTGGACAAGAACAGCTGCCCAAATTGCAGAAGAAAGTAATCACCAGGGGTGGACTTTTTATCGACACCGAAAAACATGAAGTAAAAAAAGGCCGGGAAAACATTGTCCTTACGCCTACAGAATTTAATATTTTAGCTCTAATGGCCAACAATCCCGGAAGGGTTTACAGCCGACTGCAGCTTCTGGAGGCAGCGCTGGGAGAAGCATACAGCGGGTACGAGCGTTCCATAGATACCCATATCAGCAACCTGAGGAAAAAAATTGAAGAAGACCCGGCCAATCCGGTCTTTATCATTACCGTTTTCGGCCTGGGATATAAATTTAACGAACTGGTCTAGAAAGGGGGTAAAAGGCGGCTTTCGCTGAACAGAAGATGAAACTGCGAAACAGAGTACTGGGAGCTTTTATCGTGGTTATAACTGTAGCAGTACTAGTTATGGCCTTCACTTCCCATCTATATATTAGAAATATTTTTGATCATTACACTGAAGGGTACCGGAGCGTCCTGACAGACCAGTGGGAGTATCTGTTACGATCCTATTATCTTCGCCAGGGGAGTTGGGAAGGAGTGGAGAATGTTCTTTTCCGGCGTGCCCGGGGAAGGGCAGCGTCTATTCCCATGGGGCACATAAGGGAAAATTTACGAGGAATTTTGCCGGGAGACAGGCTGCTGCTGGCAGATAATAAAGGGGAAATTATTCTTGATTCGCAGGATGAATTAGTAGGAGACAAACTATCCCGGAGCCAACTGTCAAAAGGCATTCCCCTGCTCATAGAAGGGGAAAAAGTGGGGACTTTGTTACTGCAGCCCAGGGCCTTAAGAGCAGTACAGACCCTGGAGGGACAATTTTCCCGTTCTGTTAACCTGGCTGTTTTATGGGGTGCAGCGGTAGCGCTTCTAACAGGGGCTGGTTTAAGTCTTTGGATTACAGGGCAGATCGCCCGGCCTATAGCCCAGTTGACGACATCGGCCAAAAGATTTGCCCGCAGGGATTTCCGTCATCGGGTCAAACTTACGGAAAATGACGAAATCGGTAAACTGGCCGGAGCATTTAACCTTATGGCTGAAAATATCGAACAAAACGAAAGACTGCGTCATAACTTGATGATAGATGTGGCCCATGAACTGAGAACTCCTCTCACGGTGCTGAGGGGCAACCTTGAATCTCTGCAGGCCGGTATAATTACTCCCGATACGGAGCTGCTGACTTCCCTCCACGATGAGGTGCTCAGGTTAAACCGTTTAATAAGCGATCTGGAAGCGGTAAACCTGGCGGAGGCAGGAAAACTTCCCCTGCATTTCAGGGAGGTGAGCCCCGCTTCCCTGCTCTCCCGTGCCGCTGCTGCCTTCCAGCACGAGGTGGTTACCCGGGAGATAAATTTTAGTGTAGAGATTGAAGAGGGACTTAAAAGTAGGGTTTTGGACGAAGACCGCATTATCCAGGTACTGATCAATCTCCTGGCCAATGCCTTTAAATTTACACCGGACCGGGGAGGAATCTCACTCAGAGCAAAGGACGAAAACGGCAGCCTGGTCGTGGAAATCATGGATTCAGGCCCCGGGATAGCGGAAGAAGACCTCCCCTTTATTTTTGAACGCTTCTACAAATCCGGCAGGGGCAGGGGTGGCGGGAGCGGCCTGGGTCTTTCCATCGCCAAAAGTTTTGTCGAGGCTCACGGGGGTAAAATAGCTGCTGTCAACAGGACTGGAGGAGGCAGTATCTTTACTTTTAGCCTACCTCCCGTGACAGAAAAAACCTGATAAAGAATTAATTCCCGTGTTCTAGATATTATTTCCCCTCTTTCTGACTGTGCTTCCATCCAGCCCTCAAAGCCTCGTGCTTATCGTAGAGCGAAATCTTTTTTCCCTCAAACTAGGAAAGCTTTTGGGCCTGCCTGGTGCTTAAGAATACCCTTAGGGCTTTTTCCCCTTCTACTACGGCCAGCACGGTGATTGCTACTACGGTTATTACTATCCAGTCCAGGAAAAAGAGCGGAAAGGTCCGGAAGACAAATTGGAAGGCCGGCAGGTAAACGATGACAACCTGGGCCATAATCGAGGCTGCCACGCTAAAAAAAAGAAAGGGGTTGGACAGGAGCCTCATGTGCAGGATGGATACTTTTTCAGAGCGCACGTTGAACACGTTAAACAATTGAAACAAGACAATAGTAGTAAGTGCCACTGTACGGGCATGCTCAATGTTATAGCCGCGTTGAAGCGACCAGACAAAGGTAAAAAGAGTTCCCAGAGCAATTACTACTCCAATAATAACGAGACGCTCGGCCATAAGGCGGGAGATAACAGGTTCATTTTTCTGCCGTGGGGGCAGGTGAATAATACCCTCCTCTCCCGGTTCAAAGGCCAGAGCTACATCCTGCAGGCCGTTGGAGACCAGGTTCAGCCAGAGTATTTGAGCCGGCAAAAGAGGCAGTGGAATGCCCGACAATAACGCTATAAGTATAAGGATGATTTGCGCCAGGCCGGTAGACAGCAGAAAGAGAATAACCTTGCGAATATTGTCGAAAACGACCCTCCCTTCTTTCAGTGCCGCAAAGATACTGGCAAAATTATCGTCAGTAACAATCATGTCCGAGGTCTCCCTGGCTGCATCGGTGCCCCCCTTACCCATGGAAACTCCGATATGGGCCGCTTTCAGAGCGGGGGTATCGTTTACTCCGTCCCCGGTTACCGCCACAACCTCTCCCCTTTTGATAAGCTGTTGTACGATGCGCAATTTGTGCAGGGGTGTAACCCGGGCAAAAATGTTAACATCGCCTACCCTGTTGTAAAGCTCCTCGTCGGGCATCCTCTCCAGTTCCTGCCCGGCAATTACAGGAACGCTTTCACCTTCAACCATTTTCAACCTGCGGGCAATTGCCACTGCCGTGGACTGGTGGTCCCCGGTAACCATGATTACCCGGACGCCGGCTCTTTTAGCCTGCTCTACCGCCTGGAAAACTTCCTCCCGGGGGGGATCCATCATTCCCTGCAAACCGATCAGGGTTAAACCGCTTTCCAGCAATTCGGAATTTAATTCTGTAACTGCGCCTGGCTCACGGCGGTAGGCCAGGGCCAGTACCCGAAGCCCTTCGCTGGCCATGTCGTGGTACCGATCCAGGATTTTTTCCGGATCATCCAGGGTAGCTTCCTCCTCCCCGGAATTGCTTACTATCATTGTACACATCTGCAGCACCCGTTCCGGGGCGCCTTTGACAAATACCAGGTTGTTATCTCCACCTGTGTCCCGGCGCAGGGTGGCCATGTACATCAAATCAGATTCAAAGGGAATCTCATCAAGAGTTGGATAAAGGCCGTCCTGGACATCGGGGTCCAGGCCCCCTTTAAGAGCGCTTACAATCAGGGATACTTCCGTGGGATCACCCTCGGGATAATAGCCGCGTTCTTCGTCAAAAGCCAGCCGGGACTCATTGGCCAGCAGTCCTGCCCGGAGGCAGAGCTCCAGCGCCCGTGTCTCCGGCAGGTTTACCCTTTGACCATTACTGTCGACAATTTCACCATCCGGCTGGAAACCAACACCGCTGACGCGGTAAGTATGATCGCCGCACCAGATCACCTGCACCGTCATTTCATTCTTGGTCAGTGTCCCGGTTTTGTCAGAGGCGATCACAGTAGTGGAACCGAGCGTTTCTACGGCGGGCAAACGCCGGATAATGGCGTTTTTATCAGCCATCCGCTTGACTCCGATGGAAAAAGTAATCGTTACGACGACGGGGAGGCCTTCCGGAATAGCGCCAACAGCCAGGGCTATCCCCGTTAAAATCATATCGGCCAGGGGGCGGCCCAAAGCCAGGCCCAATAAAACGGCCGCGGCCGAAACAGCAAGAATGGCATATCCCAGCCACCTGCTGAATTTTGACAACTGCACCTGGAGAGGCGTCGGGGCTGATTTCACCCTTCTGACTTGTTCTGAAATTTTCCCCAGTTCCGTTCGCTGTCCGGTTCCGACCACCAGGCCCCTTCCCCTGCCGGACAGGACCAGGGTACCCATAAAGGCCATATTGTGCAAATCACCTGTAACCGGGTGCTCCTCTGTCAGCAGCTTGATATCCTTACGTGCTCCCAGGGACTCACCGGTTAAAGCAGATTCGTTAATTTCCAGCCGGTTTACCTCGAACAAGCGCAGATCAGCCGGAACCCGTACACCGGAAGCCAGCAGGACAACGTCACCCGGTACAAGTTCAGCACTTTCCAGTTCGATCATCCGGCCATCACGGACAACATGGGCCTGCGGGGCTGCCAGGGCTGCCAGAGCCCGGATCGCCTGTTCCGCTTTTAATTCCTGGGTAAAACCAATCGCAGCATTGATAAGTACCACGGCAAGTATTACCCACATATCGATAAAATGACGTATAAAGGCCGTAAAAGCGGCGGCAACGAGCAGGATATAGATCAGGGGATCGCCAAACTGGCTCAGAAAAGCCTGGAGTATATTAAACTCTTCCGCTGCTTCCAGGGTATTTGTACCGTACTTTTCCAGGCGTTTTGCAGCTTCCTCCCTGGAAAGGCCTGAAGGATCGGATTCAAATTCCTTAAAAACTTCTTCCAACTCCATCTTGTAATACAAAATAAACTTCCCCCTATACCAAATAAGTTCGGCAAATATTACTAAAAAGGTTGCGGAAGCCTTACTGAACGTCGTGATCTAACTTCTAATATTCTTCCCAGTAAAAGCATTTTCCCATACAAAGTCTTTATTTTAGGCACGTGCATAGAAAAAAGCAGACAGCCAGAAATCTGCAGCTATAACACTTTTTTTAAAATATTTTTTACCTAAAAAAATTGCAGGATAATTTTTCAATTAAGGCGAATTTTGACTCACAAGTAGTTTTTTTCCCCGATGAAAATCCTAATATAGTAACGCCGTGCATCAGAAACTTAAGGGAAATAGGAATTGATAAGCTAAAATTTTTCCATACGGAGTAGATATTTTGGTTAAAAACAATAAAAAAACGTGTTTTTCCAAAATAGTGTCGCTTGTTGGTCCTGCGTTAATAAAATTTAACCAGTTCTACCGTCATTTCACCAAAAATAACCCCCTTTTTTCTGCACATTTAAAAATGCTGGCCCTTTTTATTTTAACTGTTTTATTAATATTTTTTACGGGAGGAAGCCAGAGCGGTTTAAAGATAATATACTTACTTCCGGTGATCTTTTACAGCCTAAAATTTGGAGCTAAATGGGGATATGTCATCTCCACCCTAAGCAGCTTTTTAATAATAATTTATCATCTTGCAGCCTTAGAACGAAGTGCCTTAAACCTGGAAGCAGATCTGGTTCTGATAGGGACATTCTTTCTATTCAGCTGGCTGGTAGGAAATATTATCACCCTGGAGCGCTCCATAAAGAGCCAGTTTTCGGAAATAATTATTAAAGACGATCTGACGGGACTTTACAATTATCGCTATTTCCAACAGCAGTTAAAAAAAATGCTCGATAATTACAGGGATAGCGAGAGCAAGATAGGTTTAATCATGATTGACCTGGATAACTTCAAGTTATATAACGAAGTGATGGGTTCTGCCGCCGGGGACAAAATGTTACAGGGCGTTTCATCAACCATTAAAAGTTGTTTGGACAAAGAAGATTTTGCCGCACGCTACGGTGGAGATGAATTTGTAGTGGTTGCAACCTGCCTGGAAGCATCACAGGTGATTAACAAGGCGGAAAAAATCAGAAAAGGAATTAATACTTTCAGCGATGATGCCCTGAACAGCGATTGGAATTTATCAGCTTCTTTCGGGGTTGCCCTGTTCCCGGATCACGCTGAGGACCAGCAAAGCCTGTTACAAAAAGCCGACGACGCTTTATACAAAGCCAAAATAACAAAAGGAAACAGGGTTCAACTTTATTATTCCATTTTTGACCGGCTGAGCGGCCGCATAGCTTACAAGGAAAAAGAATTCTTAAGTACCGTTAAAACCCTCATGTTCATTATTAATGCCAGGGATCAGTATACTTACAATCACAGCGAAAGGGTACTGGCTTATGTTCAGGCAATTTCCAGGGAGTTGCGATTAACTCCCCAGGAACTGGCTTCTTTAGAATACGCTGCCTTCCTTCATGATATCGGGAAAATTGAGATTAGCAGGGAGATCCTTACCAAGCCCGCGCACCTGACGGAAAAGGAGCGGGATTTACTGGAAAAGCATCCCCTCTGGGGTGCTGAAATAATTAAGCCTATCAAGAAAATGGAGCCGGTCTTACCTGCTATCATCCACCACCACGAGAGGTTTGACGGGAAAGGCTATCCCGACGGCTTAAAAGAAAACGATATACCCCTCGGAGCAAGAATTATTGCTGTGGCTAATGCTTTTGACTTGTTTACTTCGGAACTTCCTTATCAGGAAGGAAAATCAATTAAAGAGGGCCTGGAATTTCTGAAACAAGGCAGGGGAACGCTTTATGATCCCTTTATCGTTGATACCTTCGCGGCCTGCCTCAGCCAGTATCAGAATATCTCCCAGCTTATTGAATGGCCGCAGGACCTTTGCCGGTTAGTGCCGGCCGGTTATCTTCCCGGCAGTTTTGTAATGGGCTGTCAATATATCGATTTTTACAGCGGTGATTTCCATTTCATTATTAAAGCAACAGCCTATCTGGCCGCAGCTATAGTTAACAACGAAAAGTGCCTTTATTTTTGGGGTAAGGAAAAGGAAGAAATTTTTTTAAAGGAATTAAAAAAATACTGTTACCGCGGTATACAGGTAGAAACCCTGTTAAGAAAAAACCAGCTGCTACGGATGCCGGAGCCAGAAGACCTGTTAAAATTGATTCACCGCAGAGCTAAGCTGGAATTTGAAACCAGGAAAATGTTGAAACAGTTAAAGGACCAGGCCTTTGAAGAAGGTTTCATCTCCCTGAGGGTTATTCTGGATGGGTCTTCTCTGCCGCTGTCAGAGGAGGAGTTGGTGCGCTGGGAAAAAAATCTTTCCCGCTGCATAAAAGATTTGGAAATCGTTGTGATCTGTTTATACGACGTGGATCAGGAGAGTATTGGTATGTGCCGCTTACTTCATAGCTTACATGACAAACCACTGCTGAACAGGGAGGAAAAAGGTGAAGAAGCCGGAGAGGAATAAAAAAATAAAGGAACTACATCTGGAAATAGAATCCTTGAAAAAAACGCTGCAGCTTAAGATGGAAAAATACGGGAATTTTTGTCACCCGGAAGTAATTTGCGTATCGAAATTGCTGGATCAAAAAATACTGAAGTTCATGAAGTTAGTGAACAATCTGGATAATGATAAACATTAAGGCCGGGCCCTGTTCCCTTCCAGCTCTATAATCCAAAATTCCCGGCAAAAAAGTCTGCTACCTTTTCCGCAATCTTCTTTTCATATCCCCACCAGAAATGATCGGCCCCGGTAACTGCCTCCACCTTTCCGGGTGCAGCCATGCTCTTTACTTCCTGCATAATTGCTGCAGGAGGCACAACATCATCCTCCGTCCCACAGATAATAAGTGTTGGTTTGGAACATTCCCGGAGAAGACCGGAGGGTACAACCGGTGAAATCCCTGCCATGGCTTTGACCAGGCTGCTTTGTACACCCAGAGAAAAAGCGACCATGCCCCCGAAGGAATAACCCATGATGCCGGTACATGCCGGATCTATTTCTTCCCGGCCGGAAAGAAAGGAAAAGGCGGCCCGGGCATCATCCAGTTCCCCTATCCCTTCGGCAAAAGAGCCCTGGCTGCGGCCGACACCGCGGAAATTAAATCTCAGCGCTGCCATACCCCTGTCCGTCAGCGCCCGGCTTACAGCCAGGATTACGTTATTATCCATATTGCCCCCATAGAGGGGATGGGGATGACAGAGAAGCACCCCGGGATAACCCGAAAGAGAAGCTTTCTTATCCGGCAGGGCCAGGCAGCCCTCCAGGATCAAATCAGCATCAACATTAGGGAAATCAATTTTTAGTTCCTGCATTTTTTACTCTCCTGTTTTTCTGGAAAAACCCCTGTAGGGTCTCCATTTTTTACGGAATTATTTAAGTAAAGAATTCTACAGGACATCACCGCTTTCCTTTTTTAAAGAGGCGGAAAGCTGCCGCTGCTTCAGGCCAACGACAACATTTCCGTCCGGAGCAGAGCCTGGAGCTTATAAGTCTGCTATTTGATTGTGTTAGTTTAAGAAGGAAAGCAGATAGTACAGGGCGAAATTTTAAAGAGTAAAACACGAGCATATAATCAAAAATAATTAATGCCGGAGAAAACCTGTTCCGGGGTATTTTAGACCTTCTTTTTGGGAAGGAGTGCGTAGTATTTATGGAGGTTGCGGCCGTTTCCCTGTCGGAGGCACGTTTTAGATCTCCTGAAGAATACCGGTCTTATCTCCGGCAAATCCTGGAGAAAAGCACGGTAAAATTGGACCTGGCTGTGCTCCCTGCCCACAGCGCCCTTTTTTTTGCCTGGAGCTGCGGTTTACAAGGCAATCCCTGCTCCTTCAGGGAGGCTACCCGGGCTTACCTGGAAAAACACGAAGAGTTAAATAAGATATTTATTGATCTTCACGGAGAGCTGGCCAGGCAGTACCAATTATATTTGGCAAGCGGGACAATACTGGAAGGTGAAGATGGGAGGATCTTCCACAGCTCGATCCTTTTCGACAGAAAAGGACAGGTAATCGGCTGCCAGAGACAAACCCACCTTTCCCGCCTGGAGAAGGATATGGGTTTCTCCCGGGGAGAAGAACTGCAGATCTTTAACACGGAACTGGGAAAGCTGGGGTTCGTTGTGCATAACGACAGCTGGTACCCAGAAGTAAGCCGTATCCTGGCCCTGCAGGGTGCGGAGATCATCTGCCACCCGGGGGCTTTGCCGGAAGAACATAACTCCTGCCGTCAGCTGGCCGGGATGTGGCAGGAGACTCAGCAAAACCAGTTTTTCTGCGTAGAAAGCCAGTTGGTGGCGCCAATGGCCGGAGAGTTTTTTGCTGCAATTAGTGCCATCCATGCCCCCTGCGAGATGACAGAGAATAAAACGGGCTTCCTGATCCGGGGTGAAGCCGGACAGTCAACAGTAAGCGCCCGCCTGGATTTTGCCGCCCGGGAACAGGTGCTGGAAAATTATCCCCTGCTCTCCTTCTTAAATCCAGACGCTTATCGGCGCTACTTTCCGGGAATTTACCATAACAAGCTTAAGCAGGAGGTACGCTGAAATGAGCTGCTGGAAAGAGCGACTGCTCCTGCAGTACCTGCTCTGGAAAACCTGCCCGGCACGTTTAAATCGCTACCTGCAGCATGGTAAAAAGGCCGGAAAGCTGAATGACGGTTTAGAGGTAAACCGCAGAAAGGTCCGTGCAGCGGCAGTTCAACAAAAATTTGTATTATACAGGGATCCCCTGGATTATGCCGGAGAGATGCGCCGGCAAGTGAAAAAAGCCGCCGGCCTGGGGGCACAGTTGGTGGTTTTCCCCGAAAACAACGGCCTGCAGCTTCTGGGAATGCTTCCGGGTATGGAGAAACTGTCCGCGGGGGAAAAATCCCCTAAAAACAGCGAATCCGCAAATTTGCCCGTCCTGGAAATCCTGCGCTATATGGGGCCGGTAATAGAAAAAACCGTCCGCAGGATCTTCTCTCCTCTTGCTGCCAGGTACGGTATCTATATAATGGCCGGAAGCTTTATGCACCCTGATGGAGAAAAGATCGTTAACCGCTCCTACCTCTTTGCCCCCGGCGGAGATCTGCTGGGGACTCAGGACAAGGTCCATCTCTTCCCTACGGAAAAGGAGTGGGGCATAAGCAGGGGGGATCGCTTTAATGTTTTTCATACCCCCCTGGGAGTTCTGGCCATGCCTATTTGCATGGATGCCACTTATTTTGAAACCTTCCGCATTCTCCAGCTTATGGGAGCAGAAATTGTTATGGTGCCCATAGCCAACGCCGAACCCTACCATTTTTACCTGGCCCTGCGCGGCATCTGGCCCCGCGTACAGGAAACACAGGTTTACGGCATCAGAAGCGCCCTGGTTGGTGACTTTCTGGGTTTTACCTTCACAGGGAAGGCCGGCATTTTTGCACCCCTGGAGCTAACCCCCGGGAAAAACGGGGTTCTTGCCGAAAGCGACAATTACGAGCAGGACGATCTTGTCACAGCCGATCTGGACCTGGAAGCATTACGGGAACTGCGTGCCGCACACCCCTTCCTGGGCGATCTGAACCCGGAGCTCTACGAACGTTATTTTCCGGACCTTTATTCCCGGTATTTCCATAATTAATCAACCGTCAGGCTGCTCTCCGAGCGGAGAGCAGCGACTTCATCCTCGGGATAATGCAGGAAGATTATCAGCCCCAGGAGAGTTGTGACATAGAAAGGTATCCCCAGGCTGATAATATTAAATCCAAACCAGCAGGCTACATTTCCGAACAGGTAAATACGAAAAGCCCTGTTCTTAAAAGTAGTAACGAGAGCCTGGCGCAGACCCAGGGTAGCCGGCTTGGATTCGGCATAATCCCGTGGAACCGGCACCATAAGCCAATTTTCCCCAGAGGGGCAGTTTTTTAATCAATCTAACCACCTTCCCGTTTGTATCGCCACCAGATGGCATGGGCCAGGAAACCGGCCGCCGAAGCAAAAGCCTGGCCCGTGGTAGCAAAACCCTTTTCGGGGTGAACCGTTTCACAGGCAAACCCGTTATCCATGCTTACCTTCCCCAGGAAATCTGCACCTCCGCGGTTCAGGGCCAGAAGATCGTTGGCCGCTGCCAGGGGCCAGGGATTGGCGGCATGGAGAGAACCAGCCTCCACCAGGGGCCCTTTAACATGGAAAAAGGGATTTTGCCCGGAGCGAATCCAATTTACGGTATGGACATAGATTTCGTCCTCCCGTGAACAGAAGCCATAGTAAGCCAGAAGCTGCAGGCTCCCCGGGGGATTGTCATAAAGCTGGAAATCACCGCAGCCGTTTACCGCCCAGGCAAACATTAAACCATTTGGCCCGCTGACCAGGCCGTGTTCATAAATAGCGGCACGGAGCTGCTGCGCCATTTCCCGAAAGTTGGGTTCTTCAGTCCCGTCCCCTATTTTAACCTCCAGGAGATCCCTCTCCTGTAATGAAGCCAAAAACTGCAGGACACACCAGGTCAGGGCGTTATCATAAATAAGGAAAGGATAGCAAACAGGGTCATCGGAGGGATCGAGAAAGGTGCTGTAAAGGCCTGTACGGGGATCTTTCCGGGAAAGCAGCTTCTGCACAAGCAGGCCGAGGCCGTGCCGGATGGGCTCTTCCAGCAGAATGGAAAAATCTGAACCGAACTCCAGGTAATGCTTTAAAGCAAGAAAATAAGCGCATAACTGATCCAGTTCAAATCCCGGATAGAGCAAAATCCCGTTCAGATAATGGCTGTGCTCGCCGGCACGTTCCAGATGGCGTTTAAAAACAACCAGGAGGACTTCACGGGCCGTGGACTTCTCCACCAGAAGGAGCGCCGGAAAGCTCCAGAGCAGGGCATCCCTGCTCCAAAAGGCTGCGCTTACATAATAGTGCGGGCTGCGGGAGGTGACCGGGGCCCATTGCTCTGCATCAAGAGTGCGCCCCAGGGCGTAGAAATAATTAAAAAAGAGGTTGCGGTGGAAGAGACCCTCTAAATGAGGGGCAGCCAGGGGGATACCTGAATCGGCTTCCAGGATTAAACTCCCCGTCCAGCGATCAAAAAAAAGACGGCGTTTTTCACCCAGGGGTTTGCGTTTAAATACGGTTCGATTTATAGATCCCCAGATTCCTCGCCATCCTATGTCTATTTCCAGGCTTCCGGTGCCGGTATTTTTTAAACTTAGTACGTAAATGCCCCCCCGGTGCCCTGGGGGAGCAAAGATTCTGCCCTGCAGCTTCCATTGTTTCCCCTGTCCGTAAAAACCGGGCTCCCAGTGGTTGCGGTAATACCAGCGGAGCCGTCCCTTCAGCTCACACTCCTGCCCGTTTACCCTTAGAAAAGGTTCCACCAGGGGCTTTCCTTTTCCACCACAAAATTCCAGCAGCCCGCAGGAGGCCATGTGCAGGACGTTAAGAGAAGCTATGCCCCCTGTTTCAGGGATGATCTCCGGGACGGAAATGTATTCATTGCCGGTTAAAATCCGTCTATGGTAATCCTCGCTCCCAACAGGAACTGTTAGGATAGGATCGGCCACAACGGCTTCGCTCCTGACAGGATGCCCGGAATCAAGCCCGTTTTTTGTAAACACGCAGCTATTTTTTTATGATCTCTTCATTATCCTCGAGCTCCGTTACACTCCCCTGGAAACGAATGAAAAAAATGGAGCGGGTGATGGGAATCGAACCCACGTAGCTGGCTTGGAAGGCCAGTGCTCTGCCATTGAGCTACACCCGCTTACGCAAAATCTTTAAATAAATACCTTGAACTATTTATATTATACCTTCTTTTTGCCGGGAGCGCAAGTCTAACAGCAAAAATCCAGACACCAATTATGTCTGGGGTAACGATATCAGCTTCTTCCGGCCCTGGTCATCATTTATTAAGAAGGCATAGCGCCAGGCATAAGGTACGAATTGTCAGTTTGGTTAAGTTCACAACCCACTAACGGATGTGAAGCCTTTCATAGCTGCATTTTTCATCCATCCATCAGCTTTAAATTTACTTCTACACGACCCCTTCATGGACATATTTCCGGATCCCTTCCCTGTCAAGTCCTGCTATCCCCAGCTTTTCAAGGGTACGGCCTGATTCCCAAAAGTTATCCTGGCAGACAACGCTACCGATATTTATAATGGCATCGATTACCGGCGTTGGCACCCCCAGCCAGTCCCCCAGCTGGGACATGGGAACAAGTCCAAAAGGAAGGTCTTCGGTAATGTAGCGGTCTTGAATCGACTTGGGCCCTATTATATCTCCAATCACGCCAATGGTATCAAAGGAAGCCTGAAAGGCCACACCCATAATGCTGCAGGTAGTCCTGAAGTCGCGGTCTTCATACTCCAGTACGCGGTAGCCGAGCGCACCTGCCAGGGCAGCTGTCTCATTGTAAACAGACCTGATTACCCGGGCCACTGCCTCGGTTATCCCTTCCCGGTACATATAAAAATTACCGCCTGAGTATTGAATCCGCCCGGTATTCAAAAGGGAACCAGGCGGGTGGCAGATCGGGTTAGGGTTGCTGAAGGCAGCGGTCAAAACACTGGCAGTTGGCTCCAAAGCTGGAAAAAGCGGTTTAAGTTTCTCCATTATCTTTTCCGTCTGCGTGGCCGGGAAAGCAGCAATGATAACCCTGGGCGCAGTTAACAGGAGTTCAACCTCTGCCGGCCCCTTCAATCTCGTGCCGTAAGGCAGGGTATTTGTTTCAGCAATCATCACCTTGAGCTCGGGTCTTTTCTCCTTAATAAGCTGAGCCAGCCTCAGGGAACCAAAATCTCCGGACCATACGATAACTACCTGCCCATCAACGAGATGAGGTATCATCTCCTCGAAAAAAAGATCATGGCCCGAAGCGGGTATCACAACATTAACTAGTTCTACATCCTTTAGCGCTTCTGCCATATCGGTCGTGACACAATGAATTTTAGCATCTCCTGTCCTTCCGATTCCGCTTACTTTTATTATTTTTGTTTCAAGTGTTGTGCTGAATTTTTCTGCAAATAAAGGGTGTTCATAGAAATTAACAAGATGACCAGCCAGCATCAGGTCGCCAGCCATCATGTGGGCCCCGTTTCCGCCTCCCAAAACTGCTATTGGGTTGTTAAACATGTTGCCACCTCCACCTGAATTCTCTTGATATCAAGCAATCCTACGGTATATGAATCAAAATGTGCTCATGCTAACAACTTTGCGTCCAGTACCGTGACAGGGAAGGCTGCTCCGAGGGCACCGCCTTCTACCAGCAGTACCTGCCTGTAAAGCTGCCGGACTGGGGGTGCCCTCTTTGCAGCGGGAAAATAACCTCTTCTTCGAGTTAACTTTCAATATTTCCTTTTTTCACCAGATGCATCTTCTTTCAACCCGTGCTTATAACAGATATATCATGACCTTTAATCCAGCTAAGCGCTGAGGCTTTCCTGTTTCTTCTGCTGCAAGATCTTGTAAATACCATACGTAAGCACAGGTACGATATAAACAAAGAAAAACGCCCAGGATATTGTACCGTAACCTTTGCCAATCAAAGCAACGATCCCTACTGTTCCCAGGATAACGGCGACAACAATGCTCCCTGCGCTAATTACTCCACGCAAAGGTTTGCTCAGGGTGGTGCCCCTGGTCTCTTCCAGGTAAGCATCAATCCGCTCAATAACGCCCAGGATAAAACCGGCGCCTGTTTCAATAAAAGTCCCGAACAAGACAATGATATATACTATCATGAGCCAGGTAATACCCAGCTGGCCGAACATCCAGTAGGCCGGTAACTGCTGTCCTAAAATTTCGGGATAGCCGCCAATAAACGTTAAATGGAACAATAAACCCGGAATCATACAGATAAATGGAGAGATAATACCTGCTCCGATGGCTTCACGCCGGGTTTCGATCTCTCTGACGGAGAAAAGGATGGCTGGAACAATGGCGAGGTTATAAAAAGCATATTTGAAACCGCCCAATCCCCAGCCCTTGAGCACTTCTCCCTGAGCCAGATTTGCAGAAATCTCGCCGCCGAACCTGGAAAGGGCTACAATAAAGTAAATGATAAAAACAGCATAAAGGACTATTGACCAGTATGCCAGCGTTTTAGTAACGATTTCCCTGCCGTAAAAGTTCAACAAACCTACGAGGATAACCATCCCCGCCATGCCGATCGCATAAGGGATGTTGAAATAATCCTGCAGTATCGACCCCGCGGCCGACCCCATAACAGCCAGGACAAGGATCAGCAGCAGGATATAAAAAACCTCATAGGCTATAAAGCCAGGTCCTAACAGTTTCTTGAAAAAAGTCCTGTAATCATAAGCCTTAAAAAGACGTGCAAACTCATAAGTAGCAACTATAACAAGGGCAAAGAATATTATCGTGATAAGCATGCCTAAAAGGCCACCCAGAGGGCCGTACTGGGTGAAGAATTCAACCAGCTCTCTCCCCGTTCCATAACCCCCGCCAATAATAACTGATTGGAAGATAAAGCCCGGTACCAGGTAAACCCTAAAAAAACGAGAGTTTAAAAAACCCATTAAATCTCCCTCCCCAAAAATAATAGTTACAAACCTCATAATTTGAAAACCCTTGTTTAAACTTCACCTTTTTCCAGGAAAGCAAGCATCTGGTCACGGTTCCAATCCTTTATTCCCAGATTTTCTGCCGTTCGACCTTCTGACAGGTAATCAGCATCGTTTATAATTGAAGAAATTTTGATAAGGGAATCGCAAACAGGCGTATCAATTCCCACCAGCTTCCCCATAGAAGAGTAAAAAGCCATACCTAAGGGGACATCCTCGGTTATAAACCTTTCATTCATAGCTAAAGGACCACGCATCTTTTGCCCCGCTTCCAGGGCACGAGACCCAAATTGCCCGTAAAAAACGTCGTTAGTATAGGGGTTGAGCTCGTGATGGGGGTCGCCCAGGCCGAAAGCTTTCCTTACTGCCACCCGTTCCCTGTCTGCTGCCACCATGACCTTACGAACCGATTTCGTCATTCCTTCTAGATAAAGGTAAAAATCACCGGCGTACTCGATCCTGCCCGTGTTAAGGATGGTAGGCGCCACGTGGATGATGGGATTCGTGTTATTCAAGGCAGAATCAAGTATGTTCTTACAGGCTGTGGTTTCAGGATATAACTGTTGAAAAACATTTATCACCTCCTTTGTTTTAATTGCCGGTAAAACGCCCATAGGAAGGTTAATAGTCCTTATATGTACAATTACCTTGTTCTCTCCAGCCATCCTGGCTCCGTAGGGGAGAGTAGAAGTTTCTGCCACCATAAAGCCTTCCCTGCCGCTGCGTTTCACCAGTTTCCTGTAGAGAATAAAACTTCCAAATCCTCCCGGTACCACAAAAACGATTTGCCCGGGACGTAAATAAGGAACGCACAGCTCCGCCATGCGCTCATGAGCAAAAGCAGGAACCACAATAATAACGTGATCGACATCTTCCATCGCCTCGGCTATATCAGTAGTTGCCTTTTTCAGCTTTGCCGTACCGACCCTGGAGGAACCCTCGATTTCGATAATACGGGTTTCTTTTATTTTTTTAAATGATTCCTCGAATTCCGGCACCTGGAACAGATTGACCTCGTGACCAGCAAGAGTCATGTCCGCGCTCATAGCAACCCCGCCATGACCGGCGCCTAATACTGCGAGCTTCATACTTTCACTTCCTATATTTTTTTTAATTTTTAAACCTCTGGATAACATTAACAATTACATGCAGCGCCGAACTCCATAGTTTGGCCCAAACAAGGAACATTTTAACCCCAAAAAACTTTACCCTGTACTTAGAAGAACCATGGTAAATCAACAAAATGTTCCAAAAGATTTTTCCCCTAAACTTCACCCCCCACCATAGGATATGATCATTTCCTTAAACAGCTCGCAAAAATTCATGCTCTACATAAAAACTATATTTGCAAAAATTATGCCAGGTTGTCCTGCGACAAAAACCTGGCTTTCGGGAAAAATTTCTTTAATTTTTAATACAAAGGAGTATCATAATGATACCTTTCGGTCTTTATTTAACAGTTTGGAACAGGCCCCTGGGAAGGCTTTTTTAACCCGTATTTCTTTATTTTCCTGTACAGGCTGGCAATACCGATACCCAGCTCGCGGGCTGCATTTTCCTTGCCTTTTTTGCTCCATCCATGTTTAGTCAAAGCCCTGGCAATAGCTGTCTTTTCTATATCTTCCAGGTTTACACCCTTGTTTTGATCCTCATTAGATTGAAGTAGGTACTCGGGTAAGCTGGCCGGTGTTACAAAGGGGGAGTTTTCCATGATAGCGGCATGATAAACGACACTTTGCAGCTCACGGACGTTTCCAGGCCAGCCGTAACTCAAAAACAACTTATCACATTCCGGCATAAAACCAATAAATTTTTTATTTAAGGTAAAAGAATATTTCTCCAGGAAAAACTTTGCCAGGAACAGGATATCTTCGGGACGTTCCCTTAAAGGCGGTATAGTAAGAGAAACAACATTTAGCCGCCAGTACAGGTCTTCCCGAAAATGCCCTTTAGCTACCAGTTCCCGTAAATTACGGTTGGTTGCGGCAAGGAAACGCACATTAAGGGGAATAAGACGCAAACCACCAACCCTACGAATTTGCCTTTCTTCGAGCACCCGGAGGATTTTAACCTGTAAGCTTAAGGGTAAATCCGCAATTTCATCCAGGAAAACAGTACCTCCTTGTGCTTCCTCCAATATACCCGGCTTCCCTTCCGGCCTGGACCCGGTAAAAGCACCCTTCTCGTATCCGAATAACTCTGCTTCTAGCAAATTTTCCGGTATCGCACCGCAATTTACAGCAATAAAGGAACCCCTTTTCTGACAACTGAGGTTATGAATTGTTCGTGCCAGGAGTTCTTTTCCCGTCCCTGTTTCCCCCAAAAGCAGAATGGTCACATCTGTAGCAGCAAGGGTAAGAGCTTTTTCTTTCAACTTCAGGATAGCCGGGTTTTGCCCCGTCATTTCCATAAACCCTCGTTCTTGCGATCCTTTTACTGCATCTCCAAGGCTGATTACGGCACCCTGAACCTCTTTACTTACTATTAAAGGCCACAAAGTTCCAGAAAAAACCTGCTTACCTATGGCCTGCTGGAAGAAGAACGGCTTATCCTGGAGCAATTCTGAGAGCAATTCTGAGCGGGAAAAAGTTTGGGAGAGCAATTTTGGGCCGAATGTTTTAATTCGCTTACCTACCTGCTGCCTGGCTTTTTCGTTGGAGACGACCATAGAGGAAGAAAGGTCTACTACCATTAATCCCTTAGAGGAAAGATCTAAAACTTTTTGCAAGTAATCAAAAAAGATATTATTCTTCGTATCTAAATGGTGATGCAGAAGACCGTACACCAGCATCTCGCTCAGCTGGCTGGCCATTTTTGACAGCATAACATGTTTTTCCATAAGTCTGTCCGCCTGCGACCTGTCGTAAGCAATAAAAGCCCACAGACCTATAACCCGCTCGATAAACTTGATGGGAATAGCTAGAGAAGATACAATTTCACAGGAATCCTGATACGGGCACCTACGACAAGAAGGGCTGGCACTGCGGCTTTTCATTAAAAGTTCCTGCTTGCTTTCCATGATCTGAGTAGTAAGGCTTGGAAACGGGTAATTATACCCCTGCTCCTTCTGGAAAGGACCGGTACCAGCAATATTATAGCAGTCCCCATCTACAAAGCCTACCTCAACACCAAGGACGGGGGCCATAGTAAAAGCCAGGTTTTGTAACTCGCTTTTAATGTCTCTAAGCTGTATCATATCTAATCACATCCATGTTTAATACAGGTAAACCAGCACCCTTTTTATTTTTAGACAGCTTTAAGCATGTCCAATTTAAGCAAATATTGCTTAATAATTGAATCTTATGAAAATTAAGTTGACAGGTTGAGGCCCTGGGGACGGCATATGAACCTGCTTCCAAGCCAACACGTTACCAGTAGCGACATACCTGACACCTAAAATATTAACATATGCACTCAAAAATTTCAATTCTCCTGCCTAAAAAAGTCGACTCTAAGAATTGGCTTAAGCCAAGGGAATGGTCACGCCGTTTCCAAGCACTAAGTTGGCTTCCAGAACATAAACGTAATACTGGTGGTCTTCTTCACCGACACGCTGCTGCAAACACTCTGCGGACCAGCAGTTGTGACGGGTAAACTTACGGGTGCCGTCAATGGCGACCAGGTAGCTTTTTTCTACCAAGTAACGGACAAATTTCCGGTTACGGATAAGGCAGCGGATTTTTTCAACCAAAGCAGTCTCAATTTCGTCTGCCTCGATTTCGCTAAGCACGCGATTTAAAGTATCGTGATGCGGCAAGTCCTCAAGCTCTGGGAATAAAAGAGTTAGGTTTTCCTTAAATTTAGGCATAGTCAGCTTGCGGCCGGCTTCACGCCGGAAACTAAAATGAAACACACAAGACAGGGGCAAGACAGGGGGACGGTTCTCTTGTCTTACATATTCATTATACCTAAAATGCCTTGATATTGCAAGATAAATTGCGTAAATAGCAGTAAAATCTATTCTTTTCATCGGATGTCCGGCTCAATTGCTGATAATCAGTTATTACTGCCTCCGGCAGCTCTAAAGGCCGTTTTCAAGTGGTAATTCTGCTGGAATCTGACCTTTTTGGGGGCGAATCATTCATATTCATAAGAACGAACCGTCCCCCTGTCTTGGTCCCCCTGTCTTGTTTGTAGTACTTCATACTTCTCTAACGTTCATACCTTACCTACCTCAGAACACCATCTTTTACGGTTTTTAAAAATGATACGGATCATAGGAAATTCGGATACGGCTCCTAAAGTGAAGTTCAGGGGGAAAAAAATTTTTTCCTGGCAGGAATTTGCTATTTCATTCTTGAATTTAATTGTAACACAAAAATAATTTTCGTAATACCTAATGTTCCAGGTTTTTTTGCACCTGTTAATAATATATATATGTTCCAAAAAGGAGATGAAAGAAATGTTTAAAAGAACAACGATTTTGATACTCTGCTCCTGGTGCTAGCTGGCGTATTAGCCGGTTGCTCCGAACGACGGGAAAATGCAGACACACCACAAGAAGGACTGCAGGAGCCGGGTGTTATGCAACAAGTAGTTGCAGGATTAGGAAGGAACCCTGGCGAGGCGTACGGTTACGGTGCACACCCTCCCCTGACGCGAGTCCTTGAACCGTTAATTTTTAGGATCTCAAGCTGGGGTTGGCACCCGGGCTGGCTGCCCGCTGGGAGGCGTCCGTAGATGGCTTAACCTGGACCATTCACCTGCGTGAAGGTGTTGAGTTTCATGACGGTACTCCGTTTAACGCCAATGCCGTTGTACATAATTTATGGAGGATTTCAGAGATGTCGCCGGGGCGCCTCGGGCGGAAACGATAGAGGCCGTGGATGAATTAAGGGTTGAAGTTACTCACAGCGAACCCTTTGCGCCTTTTCCCTATTCCCTGTCCTGGCCCGGTGCCGCAATGATCAGCCCCGAAGCCGTAAATGAAGACGGCAGCATAGTCGAACCCGTGGGAACGGGGCCCTTTATCAGGGAAAGCTGGATACCTGATAAAGAGATGGTACCGACCAGAAACGATAAATACTGGGGAGGACTCCCTAAACTGGAGCGGGTTATTTTAAAGTACATACCCGATCCTACCACGAGAATGTTGGCCCTGGAAGCAGGAGAAACATCATTGTCAACCTGCTGACTGATATTTCCTATGCCTGGCTGGACCCGAGAATACGTTACGAGGTTAAATAATGCATAATATAGTTATGATTCCACTGCAAAAAATCATTTTTTGTTCATAGCCGCCTTAAAAAGTGGAGAGAAAGTTGGAATTATAGATAAAAAACGGTTAAATTATGGCCAAG
>QZJM01000065.1 GCA_003605065.1 Dethiobacter sp.
TGGGGAGGAGGCGTATCAGTTTAAGTTCGCCGTATTCATACATTATTATGACCCGCAGAGTAATGGAGTAGTATAGAAATGACAGCGCTGTGCTGCGTAAGAGAAACATGGTGCAGGATCTAAGCAGACATTTTCATCCCATTGTTGTGACCCGCAGGACGGTAGTATCTAGGAGACTTTTTGCTCACCCGGCAATGCGGGCATAGTCGAGAATTCGTTCCAGGGTTTTCTGGCGCAGCAGGTCAATTTCCGCGAAATTCATGTTGGGTATATACAGGCTCTCCAGTTCATCGTGTGCCGATTTGGCTTTGGTCAGAAAACTTACAGCCTCACTTAAAGCGTTTTGATAACTCCGTTTAAAGGCCTGCTTTTCTTCCTGCCAGGCCCGGGGCAGTTCGGCGGCAAATGCTCCGGTGTCAATTTCCCGCCAGGCTTCAGGGCGGGAAAAATAATGGGGCTCCATGCTGTTAATGATAGCCACACGAAGTTCCGGTATTAAAATATGGTCTACCCTGTGGGGGTCAAAAGCGCAGTGGTAGGCTTCTATGTAATAACCGCGCAGGAGGGCGGCATCTGCCACTCTTGCTATAACCTTACCCTTGGCTGTTCCATTCTGGCCATGAATAATACAGACATTGTCCAGGCCTTCAACGAGAGTATCCAGGAAATTAACAGGCCCCCCGGGGGAAATCGCTGAAGCAAAAAGCCTTCTTACCCTTCCGGGTTCTTTTCCGACGCTTGTTCCTGTCAGTATTTCTCCGATTAACTCCAGGACCAGGCGGTCCCAGGAACCTTGATCAGTGATGCCCTCCAGGTTGTCATAGCTCTCCAGGGCTTCCAGGTAAATTTTGGCTGCGGCCAGAAACCTGTAAACCTGCTTAAAGAGCCTTCCTATCTCGGCACTGAGCTTAATGACAGGGACCTTGTTCCCCCTCATACCGGCTTCATTCCAAAAACTTCCCAGGTGGATTATTTCGTCTACTGCTCCCGGATGCCTGGGGTCTACGATATGGGGGGCAGTGCCATCCATAAAAGCTATTCCAATGGCGGGAATAACCAGGCCGTCAAGAGATTCATTGTCTGAGGCACAGTGGTGGTATTCCACATCAAAACCGCGCTCCTGCATTTCCTTTCCTACTGCGTTCATAAAAGTGGATTTGCCGACACCAGGTCCCCCTTTAATCACAAAAATCCTGTTAGCCTGCGGGCCGGTAATTTGGTCAAAAAAAGAAAAAAACCCATAAGCAGAATTAGAGCCGGGAAAAACCCGGCGCACCTTTACTGTCTTTCCCATCATGAAATCCCTTCCTTTTTTTGTTTTATTTTATGCCGGAAAACAGGGAATGTGATCATATTGCTTCAGCATTCCCGAACATTCTTCCAAGGGTTTGCATCCTTCATGCGGCAATGGTAGAATGTCTCTAAGGAAACTTATTCGTGGAAATGCCTGGCAAGACCTGGATTGTATGCTAACGCCACGACCCTGCGATCACAACAATGGAAAAAATGTCCGGGTTTAGATCCGCCATTGTTCCTTAAACGCCGCGTTTTGCTGTTGGCGGAGCAACTTGTGGAGCGAAGATAAAAGCTCATGCTGAAGCGAAGGTTGGAGATGGCTCTGCCGGCAAGGAAGCCGGCAGCCAGGAGGCGAGTAGGACGCGAGCTCTCCTGGGGAGGTCATCGTAGACTTGAGCTGAAGCACAGAGCTTTCAGAGCGGAACTTGGAGCTACGCCACCTGCAAACGCTGCGCTATTTTCATACTAAGGTTCACCCAGGGGAGGAGGGTTAAAAAATGGATGACCTTCTCCATCAAAAGGAGGAAGAGAGTCAAAAGGTAAAAATCCCGGAGCTTTTTTTCCTGTTCCTGTCCATAGGCACTTTTACCATAGGTGGGGGGTATGCCATGATCCCCCTGATCAGGAGAGAAATTATTGACCGGAAAAAGTGGTTTGACGATCAGGACTTTTTGGACAACCTTGCCATTGCCCAATCCCTGCCCGGACCTTTAGTTGTTAATTTTTCTTTAGTTACAGGCTACCGCCTGCGAGGCTTCAAAGGGGGCCTTTTTTCCCTGCTGGGCACAATAATTCCTTCATTTTTAATCATTTTGGGGATAGCCATTTTTCTCTGGCAATATCGGGGGAACTACCTGGTGCAGGCTGCTTTTCTGGGTATCCGCCCCGTGATTTTAGCCCTGATCGTCTCTGCTGTTTTTAAGCTGGGAAAAGATGTCTTTAGGAAATACCGTACGGTTATTTTTTTCGCAGCATTTTTAGGTGGGGTCATCATTTTCAATATACACCCCATTGCCGTAATTTTAGGCGGAGCAGCCCTGGGGCTCCTCTGGCCTCCCGGGAAAGGCAGGGATTTCGGCAGGGGCAGTAACAATAATAGTGGGCCAAAGGAGTAGAAGCCTTTGTTTGTACTTTTAACGGGACTTTTTTTTTCCTTTTTTAGAATAGGGCTTTTTGGCTTTGGAGGGGGCTATGCCATGCTGGCGCTTATCGAGAGGGAAATTGTGCAGATACACCAGTGGATGAGCGCAGCGGAATTTATCGATATTATCGCCCTGGCGGAAATGACCCCCGGACCGATCGCTATAAATTCCGCTACTTTTGTAGGATATCGTGTGGCCGGCCTGGGGGGTGCGTTTCTGGCAACCCTGGGCATAATTTCCCCTTCCCTGTTGCTAATCATCCCCGCGACCAGGCTTTTTACCCGCTTTTACCATCTACAGGGGTTGCAAAACGCCCTCTCCGGCATCCACCCCGCAGTGCTGGCGCTAATCGGCCTGGCGGCATTCGTTGTGGGGAAAAGTGCGCTCATCGATTTTAAAAGTACTGCTATTGCTGTCGGCTGCCTGCTGCTGCTGCTCTTTACCAGGGTTCACCCGCTTCTGCTCATCGCTCTCGGGGCTGTAGCAGGGTTGCTTATTTATTTATGATCAGAGCTTTTCCCTTTTGCAGAGTTTTTTATCTCTTCACGAAACCTGGCGGGAATCAGGTGGGCCAGGGTGGCACAGGCCACACCAATGACAGTATCGGCACCGCCATAATAAACGAGAATTTCATCGTCATCGTCAAGGATCTCTTTTTCGGCAGCCGGTAAAGCACCGCAGGTAAAGACGACATTGGGAACCCAGCTCTGGCCAAAAACGCCCACCTCATAAGATGTTTCCGGCTCCAGGACGGGATTGGGGGAACGGTACAAAATCTCTGCCGGGTTATGCAGCGAGGTCAGAAAAACTCCCAGACGATAACAAAAACTGTAATCCACACCGTGGTAGATCAGCAGCCAGCCATATTTTGTTTTTAGAGGCTGTGCACCGGCACCGATCTTGACGGCATCCCACATCATGCCGGAACGGGTGCCCATCACGATGTAATGGTCCTCCCTGGGCCAGGGAGTGTCAAAGCTATCGGAAAATGTTCCCCAGATGTTAGGATTAATGCGATGATACATGGCCAGCTTGCCGTGGAAGCGTTCGGGAAAAAGGACGGCATCTTTATTGGGAAAATTAGGAAAAACGAGTCCGTGGCGGTGCCAGTGCTGCCAGCGGTGATTAACCAGATCGTCGGCGGTAATGGAGGCCAGGGCAATCTGGGGAGTAATACCGTCATAAGCCGTGTACAGCATATAGACCCTACCTTCGATCACAATAAGCCTGGGATCCTCGCAGCCCATTTTTTCGCTCTCGTGCCCGGGGACAAAAACAGGTTCAGGGAGGCGCTCATCCACACGCAGGCCATCCCTGCTGATGGCCAGGCCAAGGCGCGAAATGCCGTCTTCCCCCACCGCCCGGTAAAAAATATGCACAAGACCATTCAGCCTGATAGCGCCACAGTTCAGCACGTACTTGGACTCCCAGCGGTTCTCCCTGACGGGAATAAGCAGGGGGTTAAACGAAGATCTTTTCAGCCGGCCCGCAGGCGGCAGTTCCTTATCCAGTTTATGCTTCAGAATCACTTTTTTACCGTGCTCGGGAGCTCCCAGGTACAAAACGGCCAGATCTTCCGCTTCACGTCCCTGCCCCATAAGTTCAAAAATTTTAGGGAAAATATTCTCCCTTTTACCGCCGATTTTTTCATAGCAGCTGAAAAACAGCTCGCTGTTAAACCAGCGCCGCTCGATCATCAGGGAAAGGGGCGTGGGAAAGTCCTTGCCCCCTTTGAAGCTGTAACTGGCCCAGCTCCAGAGGGAAGCAGTAATAAAGTGCCCGTCAGGCAGCGTCAATCCCAGGTGATAACCTTCAATCATCCTTTCCAGCAGCTCTCCGGCTGCAGCAACGTCTTTTTCACCGGCCTTCCGGTAGTGCCCGGCGATTTTTTTAAGCCGCTCCTTGAGAAGCTGGTGCTGCCTGTTTTCGAAAATACTGTGCGCGGAAAAGGAACCCATTCCCCAGTGGCGTTCAATGGAATTCATGACCATGGTGCCGAACTCTTTGCGGTTGCGGGCAAAAGATTCCCAGGCCAGGCCGAATTGTTCTGATTCGATAATGCTTTTGAGAATGGTGGTAAAAAGACGAATTTTGGGAAACTCACCGCCGCTGCCCCGCCGCAGGCTGCTGACCACCACCCGGCTGGCCAGGTAATTGAGCACCGGAGCCTCCTTAATACTGGAAAGAGCCGGAAATTCCCTGTAATCCACAACAAGCGGCTTGATGGGAGAAATTTCAAGGTGCTCGGGCTGGAGATTTTCCCTGAACCACTCGTTGATACGGGTAGTATATTTAATCTCCTCCGACCAGCTTGTCAGGGCCAGCACATCGAGCGGGTCATGTTCCTGGAAAAGTTCGTCGATATCCTGGTAACCCCATATGGTAATAAGGTTGCGCGGCGGGTGTTCCCTTAAAAACTTCTCCGCGACTCCGCTTTTCAACGAAAAACTCCGGGCCGAAGGCAGCAGCCTGAAGATTTGCTCCACTAGGGAGCACATGCCGCTGAGGGTATGGATATCTCCCGGCAGGAGCAGCTCATCCATGTCCTCTTCCACCTGTAGCAGGAGCTTGCGCAGGGCATAGGCAATCTTAAAAGAGCCGTCTTTGGTGGTAAGCCCCAGGTTGTCACGGATAAACTGTTCAAATTGCTCCTTGTATTCCTTCAGGAGCTGTTCGTAAATAACAGAGACATGTTCCGTACCTTCCGGGGATTTGATCAAAAGCGGTAAAATTATGGGTACACCGGGGATGTACTCCCAGTAAGCAATCTCCGGCAGGAACGGCTGGAGCGCCTCCTTGTGGTGAAACCATCTTTCCATGAAATACTGCTTTCTGGCTATGAAAGTATCCATCTGAGCATCAATTCTCTCCCGGGCAAAAGAAGGACAGAAAGCTTCTCCGGGCGGACAGGTAAGCTGGCTACAGGAATCGTGAACGGAAATTTCGTTTAAAAACCCGGCCAGCCGCCCTTCAAAAAGGGGCCTTAAGCTGGCGGCAATATCTTCCTGGCGCAGCCCGGGAATAAAATTGTAAGCCAATAGGGAATCGTACACTACCTGCGCCCAAAGGACAGCCGGGAAGCTGAATTTATCTTCCGGCAGCCCGGCAATCTCCTGCAGTTGGGCTGTTAACTCTTCCGGGAAAATTCGGGACCAGACGGCTTCAAAGAAGCGGATTAGCCCCCGGCGGAAATTGGCTAGATAGCCCCGGTAATTAGGGGCGAAATACTGGTGGTAGTAGCTTTCCCGGGCGCCAAAGATTAGAGGTGAACGCAGGGCCGCTGGTTTTTTCCTCCAGGATTGTTGAGAAGGCTTTTTGCCAATAGCCTGGGAGAGAACCTGCACGGTCTGCACGAAAAGATAATTCAGATCCACCGGCAGGGCAACACTGGGCTTCTGGCCCAGATAGACCTCGGCAACCTCGGCTCCCTGTTCCAAAGCATGAACCAAAAGCCACGCATCAATGCCGAATTCAAACGCTTCTTCAGGCCAGTTCCCGGCATCATTCAAGTAACCCGGCAGCAAATTACGGTTAAGAGCCAGGCCCGCTCCCAGGCAGGCCCGCAGCTCCAGATTGTAAAGGGCCCCCAGGAGGGGAAAGACAAAGTGGTCGGCAATACTGTTACCCGGGAGAGAAATCTTAAAGCGGGGGAGTACCAGGCTGGCATGGCCCTCCAGAATGGGCTGGTAAAGAAGCCTGATCCAGTCAGGAGTCAGGCCAACTGTTCCTGCTTCAGCAGCAGGAGCAAAAAGAGCCGGTTCCAGAATGACAAGATCGGCATCAAGAGCTAAGGCCAAATCCATAATTCCCCTTATAGCCCATCCTTTTTTTATTAATTTTCTATTATTATATGAAAGAGTAATAATATTTTCCTTAAATTCTGTAAAATCTTCTTTATTTTGAGAGGAAAGATCCTGGTCAACCGTTAAACATATGATCACCGCTTTTGATCTGGGAAAAAATGTCGACAGGCCTGTTTCCACCGCTGCAAGCATTTGCTCCTTTTCCGTCCCGTCGAACAAAAAGGGAATTCCCACGGCAAGATCGGCTTTGCCTATTTCTTCTGCGGCCCTGGATAAAGCCGCTGTGATACTGTCTTGATAGATTTTTTCAAGTTCTGACATTGTTTACCTCCAATATTTGATCTAATAATTTAACTTCAATATTTTATTCCTTTTTTCATCTAAAATATCCTTTCTATGTGGAAATATTTAAATAAAAATAAAATATATGTAGAAATATTTAAATAAAAAATTCGATATGTTATAATAATTATAAGCTATTTTTACCAATCTTCAATTATCCTCCCAAAATACCCTGCAAATTCTAAAACCCTTTATAAGAAAAAAAATAATGGCCGATAACAGCAGGAAAATTATTCGGGGAGCCTAAGGTTTTTATTTTTTTCCTGCCCTGCAAAATGCTACATTTAAGCGTTTTAAACGCAACATACCTGAATCTTACAAAGAAAGAGGAGGAAAAGCAAATTGTTTAATCCGCAAAACAATTATGGGATAGTGAAAAAAAGATTGCGGATAGCGTTTATAAGCAGCTGTCTGCCCCGCCGCTGTGGGATAGCAACTTTTACAGACAGTCTTAGCAAAGCTCTGGAGTCCAACCTGGGACGGAATGCCAGCTTTTTTATTGCTTTGAATAATATTAAAGAAGGTTACAGCTATCCACCTGAAGTACTTTTTCAGATTGAACAGGACAAACTGGCAGATTACCGTAGCGCCGCTGCCCTGATCAATTCCTGCAATGTGGACCTGGTTTCCCTGCAGCATGAATTTGGACTTTTCGGGGGCCCTGACGGCAATTATATCGTAGAACTGTTAGGAAACCTTACCAAACCGGTAGTCACCACTTTACATACGGTCCTGACCAGGCCCACCCCCGGGCAGTACAAGGCCTTCATCGAAGTCGCAGCTTTTTCACAACACCTGGTCGTTATGAATGAACTGGCTTTAAATATACTAAAAGATATCTATGATATTCAGGAGCAAAAGATTAATCTTATTTACCACGGTGTGCCGGATATACCGTACATTGATCCCCTTTTTTACAAACACCAGCTTAACCTGGTTGACCGGCAGGTGATTTTAACCTTTGGCTTCCTCAGCCCCAATAAAGGTATTGAATTGATGATCGAGGCCTTACCGCCGGTAGCAAAAAAACATCCGGAAGCGCTTTATATTATTCTGGGTATAACACACCCGGTAGTTAAAAGACATCACGGCGAAGAGTACAGGGGAATGCTGGAAAAAATGGTGAAGGATTACTCTCTTGAGAAAAATGTTCTTTTCCTTGACGAGTTCGTCGATGATTTTACCCTGGGCACATACCTGGGTGCAGCTGATATTGTGGCCTGCCCCTATCATTCCGAGGAACAGATTACCAGTGGCGTCCTCAGTAATGCCCTGGGCCGGGGCAAAGCAATTATTTCCACACCTTACCATCATGCCCGGGAGGCCCTCTCCGGGGGACGGGGCAGGCTGGTAAACTTTAAAGACCCTTCAGGCTTAACAGAGGCCCTGCTGGAATTGCTGGAAGACAGGGAAATGAGGGACTTTATGGCTACCCAGGCTTTTGCTCTGGGGAAGGAGATGTCCTGGAGCAAAGTGGCCCGAGAATATATCGATCTCTTCGAACACACCGTGGATGAAGCCTCCAGGAAAAATTTCTTTTTAAAAAAGAGCTATGTTCATACCCTCCCCCCCGTTAATCTGCAATTTCTTAAGACTCTAACCGATGAAACCGGTATTATACAGCATACCCTTTACGGAGTGGCCTATCGTTCCTACGGCTATGCCACCGACGACGCTGCCCGTGCCCTGGTTGTCTGCTCAGAATATCACAACCTCTTTCGTTTCGATCCCGTGATATCCCTGATCGAAAAATACCTGGCTTTTATCATGCACGCCCGGCAGGAAGACGGTTGGTTTGCTAATTTAATGAATTTCCAGCTGCAGTTTGAAGATCAGGAAATCAGCCAGGATACCTATGGCCGCTCCCTCTGGGGACTGGGAACAGCCATAGGTCTCTGCCAGAGCGAAGGCCAGAACCTGCTGGCGCAGGAAATTTTCGATCAGAGCCTGCCTCTTTTGGACAGGCTTACCTATACAAGATCGATGGCCTACAGCGCCCTGGGACTTGGTGCTTACCTGGAACAATACCCCGAAGCGGAAAAAGTCAGGGAAGGCCTGGGCCTGATCGCAGAAAACCTGCTGAGCTTTTTCCGGCAGCACGCCTCTGCGGAATGGCCCTGGTTTGAGCCGTTTTTCACCTATGACAACGCCCGGCTTCCCCAGGCGCTTTTACTGGCCTACCGTCATTTCCACCGGGAGGAATACCTGCAAACAGCACTTACAAGCCTGGATTTTCTTACCTCGGCGCTCTTCCGGAAAGGGTTTTTCGATCTGGTGGGAAACGAAGGTTGGTTCTATAAAGAAAGGGAAAAGGCTGCTTTCAGCCAGCAACCGCTGGATGCCAGTGCTCTTGTGGATGCTTACCTGCTGGCTCTTACCCTTTCCGGTAAAAAGGAATACCTGGATCTCAGTTATGCCGCCTTCCAGTGGTTCCTGGGCAGAAACCGGCTGGGCAAGTCTCTTTATTTTCCCGAATCAGGGGCCTGTGCCGACGGGCTGGACAGCCATGGTGTTAATAAGAATAAAGGAGCGGAATCGACAATAGCATTTCTTATGGCTCTGCTGGCCCTTTATCGTTGGGAATTGCGTGACCGCTTCAGCAGTTTTCTTTTTAATGCTTAGAGACGGTAAAGCGGGATGAAAAGGAGTGAAACAGGTTGTCCTCAGAAAATAAAAAATCCCGGCATGCTGATCCCCCCTGGGGCCGCTGGGAGGTTCTCCTGGAAGAAGAAAGCTATAAAGTAAAAAGGATTATAGTTCTTCCCGGCCACAGGCTCAGTTACCAGAAACATGCCCGGCGGTCCGAGCACTGGATAGCTGTACAGGGAGAAGGAATTATTACCCTGGATGGCAGAGAAATAAGGCTTACTCCGGGGGAAGCCGTGGTCATTCCTGTCGGGAGCGCGCACCGGGCCGCCAACGAAGGAGAACTTCCTTTTGTCTTTATAGAGGTTCAACTCGGGAGCTACCTGGAGGAAGATGATATTATCCGCCTGGAGGACGCCTACGGAAGAGCGGATCATAAAGAGGTGCAATCATGGGGAACTACGCCGTGATCATGGCCGGCGGCAAAGGAGAACGGTTTTGGCCCTGGAGCAGGAGCAACAGCCCCAAGCAGTTTTTAAGTTTAATAGGAGAGCGTTCCCTCATTCAGCAGACAGTTGACCGCCTGACAGGGCTTTTCCCTACGGAAAAAATCCTGGTTGTTACCGGGGAAGCCCTTCTCCCGCTGGTACGGGAACACCTCCCCGGGGTTCCCCGGGGAAATATGATCGCCGAGCCGGTAGGGCGCAATACAGCCCCCTGTATCGGCCTTGCCGCCATGCGCCTCCTTAAGGAAGACTCCCGGTCAGTGATGCTTGTTCTTCCCGCCGATCACCTCGTAATAGAGACAAAAGCGTTCCTTTCCTGTCTGGCCCGGGCCATGGAGCTGGCTTCGGCAGAAGAGGTCCTGGTAACCATCGGGATTACGCCTACCCGGCCGGAGACAGGCTATGGGTATATTGAAAAAACAGGACAGGCCCTGACCGGAGAACCTGAAGTTTACCGTGTGCAGAGGTTTGTAGAGAAGCCCGACCGGCAAAAAGCCCTGGAATTTTTAAGCTCGGGCCGCTATGTATGGAACAGCGGAATTTTCGCCTGGAAAGCCCGGCTTATCCTGGAGAAAATTCAAAAACACCTACCCGATCTCTATGAACGTTTAGAGAAAATGGGTAAATACCTGGGAACAGCAGAGGAAGCAGAGGCGTTATCAAAAATGTTCCCTGCTGTAGCTGGAATTTCCATCGATTACGGGGTTATGGAAAAAGAAAAAGAGATTCTTTTAGTCCAGGGTAATTTCGGCTGGGATGACCTGGGAAGCTGGACCGCCCTGGCTGAACAATCCCCCAAAGATGAGCACCAAAATGTCAGCAGGGGACAGTATCTTGGAATAGACACCACGTGCTGTCTCGTTTACGGGCAGGAAGCGCTTATAGCTACTCTGGGAGTATCAAACCTGGTCATCGTCCAGACAAACGATGTTGTGCTGGTTTGTTCCATGGAGCATGCCCAGGAGATTAAAGAACTGGTCAACCGCTTGAAAGCCAAAGGCCTGGATAAATACTTATAATGAAGGAGGAAAAAAGGTGGGTTATCTTAACAGGTACAGGCAGTGGCTGGAGTTTCCCGCTCTGGATGAGGAAATTAAAAAAGAACTTTTACAGATCTCCGGCTCCGAGGAAGAGATTGCCTCCTGTTTTTCCGGGGAATTAAAATTTGGGACCGGGGGGATCCGGGGACAGATGGGGCCCGGCACCTCCAGGCTTAATATTTACAGCGTGCGCAGGGTTACGGAAGGCCTGGCCCGTTTTATCAACAAAAACGCTTCTGAAAACGGCCCTGTTCCCAGTGTTGTTATCGCTTATGACACCCGGCGCAATTCAGAACATTTTGCCCGGGAGACAGCTTCGGTCCTGATCCGCTGGAAAATAAGAGTATATCTTTTTGCCGAACCGGCGCCCACGCCGCTGCTATCCTTCGCCGTCCGGGAATTAAAAGCGACGGCCGGAGTAGTCATTACCGCCAGTCATAACCCCGCTGGAGACAACGGTTATAAAGTGTACTGGTCCGACGGTGGTCAGATTACCGATAGGCTGGCGCAGTCCATCACCGCAGAAATTGACGCCGTGGAGAATGAACTACTGGTGGAAAGGGGTGATCTGGAGGATGCTTCCCGCCGGGGAACGCTGGTTATGATCGGGGAAGAGGTGATCGCCAAATACCGGGAGTACCTAAAGGGCCTCTACCTCTCCGCTAACCGCGGGGAATACTACCCGCAGCTTAAAGTTGTCTATACTCCCCTTTACGGTACCGGTGCCAAAATTATTCCACAGGTGCTCCGGGACGCAGGGGTGGAAAATCTTTTTATCGTTCCCCGGCAGGCTGAGCCGGATCCCTCCTTCAGTACCATCAGGTACCCTAACCCCGAAGAATGGGGGGTCTTTGAACTGGCCATCCGGCTGGGTGAAGAAAGGGAAGCGGATCTCCTTCTGGCCACCGATCTGGATGCAGACAGGATGGGAGTGGCAGCAAAAGATGAAAAGAATCATTTTATACCTTTAACAGGGAACCAACTCGGAGGCCTGCTGCTGGAGTATATCCTTTCCCGCAGGAAAGAACAGCAGCGCCTGCCGGCCAACGGTATGATCATCAAAACAGTAGTGACTTCGGAAATAGGCAGGGCCATCGCCTCTGCTTACGGGATAACAACCCTGGAGACGCTTACCGGCTTTAAATATATCGGAGAGAAGATTAAGGAGCGGGCAGACACAGGTCAGCATACCTTCCTTTTCGGTTATGAGGAAAGCTACGGCTACCTGATCGGTGATTTTGTACGGGACAAAGATGCTGTCCAGGCCAGCCTGATAACAGTGGAAATGGCCGCTTACTACAAAGCCGGGGGAATGAGCTTGATCCAGGCCTTAAACAGGCTTTTTGAGCGGTATGGCTATTATGCCGAGGAGCTGGTTAATGTGGAGCTGGCGGAAAGGGATATGGGAGAGGTTGATAAAATCATGGCATTTTTCCGGGGGGCAGGCTGGAGAGAAATAGGAGGCGAACGCGTTATTCGCCTGGTTGACTACCTCGCCGGGGAATGTTATGACCTCCCTGAAGGAAGCAAGGCAGCCACGGGGCTGCCTGCAAGCAATTCTCTAAAATATTTCCTGGGAAATAAATCCTGGTTCTGCATACGCCCCTCAGGTACAGAACCGAAAATAAAGATTTACCTGGGCGTTAAAGAGAGCAGCCGGGAAAAAGCTGAAACAGCGATGGCTGCTCTTAAAAAAACGGTGATGGGGCTGGTTAACAGGAACAAATAACATCTTAATGGTAAGCATGACCCCAGTCATAGAAATGGATATTATACTTCTCTTCACCATATTTCCAGGATATATCCACATAAGCATTAACGAAAAAATCATCTACAAGTTTTACCTCAAAAACCCCAACGGGTACTTTTTTCCGCCAGGAGGGATCTTCATGGTATAAATGGTATTCCAACTCTTGACCTGGTTTTACAGTTCCATAATCTGCGGCCAGGTCGTCTTCTATTAACCTGTACGCCAGGGGACTTCTTATCACGATCCTTACATCTTCAGCAGGCTCTTCGCCCAGGTATTTAACAAGACAAAAGGCATCTATCACAGCGTGATCGGGCGTCAGCTCAATATGGCTCTCCCTTTCTTCAACTTCCCAGACGCCTTTCCAGTACTGATCCGGGCGTAACCCGGCCATCACTTCTTTTTCTTCCTCCACACTGCAGCCGGCAGACACAAAAAGAAATACTATTAATAGGAATAACGACACTTTCCGCATAACTTTCCCCCTCTACTGGAAGCATAAGAAGCATAAACTTAGATTCGACATAAAGGAGCCTTACTCCTTTCGGGGAAAAAGAAAAAGTTCACAAATTAAATTCAGCCCAGCAAAAAACCTGCCCCTAACGGAACAGGTTTTCTTTTTGTAGTTTTCCTACAGCTTTTTTAGTCTTTCAATGCGCTGAGAATAGAACGCAGTCTTTCACGGTAACCTGCGTTTTCAATAATCGTTCCCGTTACCACCATATCCGCACCGGCCTGCCTTACACGGCGTGCATCAACTGCAGTGCGGATACCCCCACCGACAATCAAAGGAACGGAGAGCTCTTTTTTGACGGCACGAATCATACCGGCAGGGATAGGCTGGGCCGCATTTACTCCTGATTCGAAGTAGATGTACTCCATACCAAAAAGCTCTGCTGCAACCGCATAGTTAGCAGCCAACCAGTAATTATCCCTGGAAACAAGATCTAAGCTCGCCGCTTCACCGACTTTCATGCCCGGCTCAACCACAATATAGCCTACAGAAATAGTTTCCACTTCCATCCTTTTCAGGATTATAGCCGCCTGCGCCTGACCTCCGCAGACATAGTTGGGATTTTTAGCATTAAGAAGGCTCCCGAAAAAAAGAGCATCAAAAGAAAAACAAAGGGCTTCTGCCCCGGCTGGAGAATATACCAGAGGTATGGATATCTTCTCCTTAATATCTCTTGTCGTTTCTAAAAGGTTTCTTTGGGAAAGGCCGCTTAACCCTGTAACCAGGATCAGATCACTGCCTACTTCCTGGGCCGTAAGAGCCAAACGCCCTGCAGCTTCCGATGACTGCTTCATGGGATCGATAAGAGTAATATGAACAGTACCTCTTTTTAATTTATCTTTTAAATATTGGCCTACGCTCATAATAAACCTTCTCCGGTTTCTAATATCTTCCCTCTCTTAAGATTATTATAATAAACTTTTAGATGTTTGACAACTACCAAGATTTCCCGATTAATTGCTCATCGCTCAAATTCTTTCCTTTTACTCGAATTCTGAAGACTAAGGAACAATGACTCCATTTATCATTTAATTAGCGTAGGAAGGAATTAAAAGATTGCTTGCCCCGGATACTATTTTTTTCAGTTTGCGATTCAGATTTAAAAATAAAGAAGCTGACAAGTACCCTGTCAGCTTTACTTCTTTTCTTTTTACCAGTCCAGAATCTTAACGCTTGGAGAATTGAGGTGCACGGCGGGCTTTCTTTAAACCATATTTTTTCCGCTCTTTCATGCGGGGATCCCGTGTAAGAAACCCCTCTTTCTTTAATAGGGAACGATAATCACCATCTGCCTCCAGCAGCGCCCTGGCAATTCCATGCCTGATAGCACCAGCCTGACCGGTATATCCACCGCCTTCAACTTTAGCCACTACATCAAACTTATGCGAAGTACCGGTTAACTCCAGAGGACGGCGAATATCTGCTTTTAGTGTATCCATGCCAAAATAAACGTTAATCTCTTTATTGTTGACGACAATTTTACCTTCTCCGGGAACCAGGCGTACCCGGGCAATAGACTTTTTCCTGCGTCCTGTACCACAATATTGAACCTGGGCCATCTTCACACTCCCTTCCTTAATTATAAGTATTAAATTATTCAGCCACTCTTTTGGGCCTTACTGTCCAGATGACAGGCTTCTGCGACTCGTGGGGGTGATGGGGGCCAGCGTAAACTTTAAGTTTAGTCAGCATAGCCCTGCCTAAACGATTGGGGGGAAGCATTCTTTTAACAGCAAGGTTAAAAGCCAGTTCCGGTTTCCGCTTGAGAAGATCATCATAACGTATCCGCTTTAAACCCCCGGGGTAACCTGAATGCCGGTAATAAAATTTTTGCTGGAGTTTATTGCCGGTTAAAAGAACGTCTTTGGCATTAATAATTACCACAAAGTCACCCGTATCGACATGGGGAGTGAAAACGGGCTTATGCTTTCCCCTTAAGATCCTGGCAACCTCGCTGGCCAACCTCCCCAAAGGCAACCCGGAGGCATCTATAATATACCAGTTGCGCTCAATTTCACTTTCTTTAGCCATATAAGTTGTGCGCATAATTCCCGCCTGCTCCGCTTCTGCCGGTAAACTGCCGGCTCACGAGCAGAACTGCACACCTCCTTTCTCTCCTGGAAAATACTTAAAATCGGACCTGAATTGCTTTGGTGTGTCACAAGGCTTATTTTAATATAATAATTTGCCACAGTCAAGCTTAAGATCAATAAAGAACCTTCTCCAGGCAAAGCCCCCTGGCCGGAGCCGTTTTTCCTGCTTTTTGACGGTCTTTACTCTCGAGTATTTCATGAACTTCCTGCGGTTTTCTTTTTTGCAGGCCTACCTCCACGAGAGTCCCTGTCATATTGCGAACCATTTTATAAAGAAAACCGTCTCCCTGGAAAGTTAATAAAAGCATATTCGCATTTTTTTCCAGGCTCAGTGAAAAAAGGGTGCGTACCGTATTCTCTATGGAACCGCCAGAGGCTTGAAAAGCTTTAAAATCATGCTTTCCCAAAAGAAAGGAGGCCCCCAGTTCCATGGCCTCCAGATCAAGAGGCCCATATATGTGCCAGGCATAATTCCGGCGGAAAACATCCGGGAAAAAGCCGTTATCAATAGTATAAGAATAAATTTTGGCCCTGGCATTCCGCCTGGCATTAAAATCGTCCGCTGCCAGTCCGGCCTTCATAACAACGATATCCCGCGGCAGAATACGGTTCAAAGCCAGGGGAATCTGCCCTGGGGGAACGAATTCAGGAGCCCAAAAATTTACCACCTGCCCCCTGGCATGCACCCCGGTATCGGTCCTGCCGGCAGGTTCTACCTTTATTCTTGCGCTGTAAAGCCTTTCCAGGCTTTTCTCCAGAATCTCCTGGATAGTCAGGGCATTCTTCTGGAATTGAAACCCGTGGTACAAAGTACCGTCGTAAGAAAGAACGAGCATGTAGTTGCGCAAAGGATCACCGCCAATCATACACCCGTCAAAACAATAGCCAGGACAAGTCCGGTAACCGTTATAATTCCAAAATAATCAAGGGGCCGTGTATGCAGCTCGCGCAGTTTGGTACGGTTTTCGCCCCCCCGGTAACAGCGTGCCTCCATGGCCACAGCCAGTTCATCAGCGCGGCGAAAGGCGCTGACAAAGAGGGGAACAAGTAAAGGAACCAGGTTGCGGGCACGGCGCAAGATGTTTCCTGTTTCAAAATCCGCCCCGCGAGCCATCTGGGCCTTGCGGATCTTATCGCTTTCCTCTATGAGGGTAGGAATAAATCTTAAAGCAATAGTCATCATCATGGCTATTTCGTGGCCGGGTATCCCCAGGCGGCGGAAAGGGCGCAGCAGGAATTCTATCCCGTCAGCAAAGGCAATGGGGGAGGTGGTTAAAGTTACCAGGAGCGTTGTAATCACCAGCAAGACCAGCCTCAGCGTCATAAAGGCTCCCAGGTAAACCCCCGCCTCTTCTATCGTTATGGGGCCCCAGCGCCAGTAAACCTGCCCCCCCTCGGTAAAGAGAAAGTGCAGGATAAGTGTGAAAAGAACAATATATAGGATCGGCCTTAAACCCCGCAGAAAATAGCGCCAGGGAAGCCGTGAGCTTGCAAAAATAATAAGCATAAAAGCGGCAAAAAGAAGAAAACCCAAAAAGGTTTTTACCAGGAAGAGGGCCACAATCAGAATGAGCAGGCTCAACAGTTTTACTCTTGGATCCAGCTTGTGAAGAAGGGAATTACCGGGCAGGTAGTGACCCAGGGTTATACTTCGCATCGCCCTCTTTAGCCCCCTTGATAATGTTGCAGTATTTCTTTGCCGGCCTCCTCCAGGGAAAAGAGATCAGTACGTATATTCTGCCCCGATTCTTTCAGCTTTTGCAGAAGAGCCGTGAGGGGCGGAAGATCCAGTCCTATCTCCTTTATTATTGCTGTAGAGTTAAATACTTCTGCCGGTGAGCCCTGTAAGACCAGCTGCCCCCCGGAAAAGACAAAAAGCCTTTTGGCCAGGCGTGAGACTTCATCCATATTATGGGTTACCAGGACCACGGTAAGGTTTTCTTCCCTGTGAAGTGTCTCAATCTGCTCCAGCAGGTGCCGCCTGCCTGAAGGATCCATGCCTGCAGAAGGCTCGTCCAGGATAACAACTTCCGGTTTCATGGCCAGGATTCCTGCCATAGCCACTCTTCTCTTTTCGCCACCGCTCAGGTTAAAAGGCGAACGGTCTTTATAGGCCTGGTAATCGAGTCCCATCAATTCCAGGCCATAACGTACCCTTCCCTCCAGCTCCTCCCCATCCAGGCCCAGATTGCGGGGGCCAAAGGCCACATCCTTAAAGACTGTCTCCTCAAAGAGCTGGTGTTCCGGGAACTGGAAAAGAAGGGCCACGCGGGAGCGGATCTGCCGCAGGTTAATCTCCCCGGCCCATATATTGCGGCCCTCCAGGAGCACCTCCCCGGAATTGGGCCTTAAAAGACCGTTAAAATGCTGTACCAGGGTAGATTTACCCGATCCCGTTTCCCCGATAATGCCTACAAATTCTCCCCGCTCAATTCCCAGATTGATTCCTTTTAAAGCCTCTACCTGGAAAGGTGTTCCCGGCATGTAGATGTGTGTTAAATTCCTGGTTTCAATTAACATAAAAAATTCACCAGCTCATCAACATTCAAAACACCGGCCGGTATATTAAGTCCCCCGGAACGAAGCATCTGGATAAGCTTCGGGATAATAGGTACCTCCAGGCCCAGGGAATAGAGGTCCAGCTCCCCGCTAAAGATCTCCGCCGGTGTCCCTTGATGCACAATCTTACCCCTGTCCATCACTATTACCCTGTCCGCTTCCAATATTTCTTCCATAAAGTGCGTTATATGCACTACCGTTATGCCTTCCTGGCGGTTCATTTTCATTACGGTTTCCAGTACTTCCCTGCGCCCGCGGGGATCCAGCATGGCCGTAGGTTCATCCAGTACCAGGCAGCGGGGCCGCATGGCAATAACTCCGGCAATAGCCAGTCTCTGTTTCTGCCCGCCGGAAAGAAGGTGCGGAGCATGGTTCCTTAGGGACTGCAGACCCACCATCTCCAGGGCCTCCGCCACCCTCCGGGCGATAACGGGGGTCTCCACTCCCAGATTTTCCAAACCAAAGGCCACGTCTTCCTCCACAGTGGTAGCAACAATCTGATTATCCGGGTTTTGAAAAACCATCCCTACGCGACGGCGAATTTCCCAGCGGTGTTCTTCACGAGTAGTAAGAAAACCGTCCACCCGGACTTCTCCGGCTGTTGGCAGTAAAATAGCATTTAAATGACGTGCCAAAGTGGATTTACCGGAACCATTGGGACCGATTAAAGCAATATATTCCCCCTCCTCAATTGTCAGGGAAAGGCTTTCCAAAGCCCTTATCTGCTTAACATCGCCGGAGGGGTAATCAAAGGTAACGTTTTGGAGTTTAATTATGGCGCTCACTGCTCTCCACTCCCCGGATTGATGAACCAGGAACAATTTCCCGGAAAATTTTATACCAGCTCCAGGATAACGATAGGAGCACCATCCCCCTGGCGATGACCTTTTTTAATAATCCTTGTATACCCACCAACTCTGGCTTCAAAACGCGGCCCAATTTTTTCAAATAACTTGGTGACAGCATTTTCATCCAGCATATAGGAAAGGGCCTGCCTGCGAGCATGAAGGTCTCCCCTTTTTGCCAGGGTAATTAATTTTTCGGCAAGGCGGTTGATCTCTTTAGCCTTAGCCTCTGTGGTTTCGATACGTTCGGCAATAAAAAACGATGTGACCAGGTTGCGCAGGAGAGCCCTCCTGGGGCCTGACTTCCGGCTAAATTTCCGATGACTCATCTTTAACACCGGTTCCTATGAAAAAACGAGCAAAAATAGAAACCGGTTTTACACCCCCTTTCCCAAAAAAGATGCCCGGGTTTTACTCTATGTCTTTGCGGAGGTTTAAACCCAGATCTTCAAGCTTGTTCTGTACCTCTTCCAGGGATTTTTTCCCCAGATTGCGTACTTTCATCATCTCTTCATCCGACTTGCGGATTAACTCTTCTACCGTATTAATTCCAGCCCTTTTCAAACAATTATATGAACGAACAGAAAGATCCAGTTCTTCTATGGTCATTTCTAAAATTTTTTCCTTCTTGTTTTCACTTTCTTCGCTGGCAATCTCTACTTCATCTACTTTTTCGGTCAGGTTAATAAAGAGGCTTAAATGTTTGCTGAGTATCTTTGCCCCAAGGCTGATAGCTTCTTCAGCCCGCATGCTCCCGTCAGTCCAAACATCCAGGGTTAGTTTGTCATAGTCCGTAATTTGTCCAACCCTGGTATCCTCCACGTTAAAATTAATCTTTTGGATCGGTGTAAAGATGGAATCCACAGGTATTACGCCAATAGGCTGGTTTGGAAATTTGTTCCGCTCGGCCGGCACGTAACCACGGCCGATGCTGGCAGTAATCTCCATGTAAAGCTTGCCGCCTTCTTCCAGGGTGGCGATAACAAGGTCGGGATTAAGAATTTCCACCTCTGGAGGCGCTTTGATATCGCCCGCTCTTACTTCGCCCACACCCTGAGCCTCAATGATGAGCACCTGCGGCTCATTAGAATGAATTTTGATCCGTAACGCCTTCAGGTTCAAAAGAATTTCCGGCGTTTCTTCACGCACATGTGGTATAGTAGAAAACTCGTGCAGCACACCTTCAATCTTAACGGTGGTTACTGCTGCCCCGGGCAGAGATGAAAGCAAAATGCGGCGCAGTGAATTACCCAGAGTTGTCCCGTAACCCCTTTCCAGGGGTTCTACAATAAAGCGACCGTAGCTGTCTCCATCTTTATTCACCCATTCAATCTTAGGCTTTTCAATCTCAATCACTAAATTTCTCCCTCCTACCTTAAATGCCAGAGAAATTTTCTTAACGCGAATAAAGCTCTACAATAAGGTGTTCTGAAATGGGTACGTCCAGCTCCTCTCTGGAAGGAACCCGTATAACTCTACCGCTCATATTCTCCCGATCCACTTCCAACCAACCTACCGTTCCCTGCGCTGCTCCCCATTCAGCCAGTTCTTTAAAAAAGGGACTGTTTTTACTGTTTTCACGGACAGCTACTACATCTCCCGGCCTGGTAAGGTAAGAAGGTATATTCACTTTGCGACCGTTAACCATAAAGTGCCCGTGGCGAATTAACTGGCGGGCGTCGGTACGGGAGCGGGCCAATCCCATACGATAAGTTATATTATCGAGCCTGCTTTCCAGTATTTGCAGCAGTATCTCACCGGTTATTCCTTTACGCCTATCCGCCTCTTCAAAATAACGTCTGAACTGTCTCTCCAGTATACCGTAAATACGGCGGGCTTTTTGTTTTTCCCGTAACTGCATCCCATATTCCGAAATTTTTTGCCTTCCCTGCCCATGCGCACCAGGTGGGTACCCTTTACGGACAAAGGCGCATTTCTCGCTATAGCACCTGTCACCTTTCAGGTAAAGTTTGGCACCCTCACGACGGCACAACCGGCAGGAAGCATCTGTATACCTGGCCATATGTGGTTTTAACACCTCCTGTTTTAAATGTGCTCTGCTTTAAACCCGGCGCCGTTTTGGTGGACGACAGCCGTTGTGGGGAATGGGAGTAACGTCCTTAATAAGGTTTACTTCCAGACCGGCGGCCTGCAAAGAACGGATAGCAGCTTCCCGTCCGGCACCAGGACCTTTTACAAATACTTCGACTTGTCTTAAACCGTGCTCCATGGCGGAGCGTGCCGCGGCATCCGCGGCCAGCTGTGCCGCAAAAGGTGTTGATTTGCGTGAACCCTTGAAGCCTACCGTCCCGGCACTGGACCAGGCGATATTGTTTCCCTGGAGATCTGTAATCGTAATAACAGTATTATTAAAGCTTGATTTTATATGAGCAACACCATGCTCAATATTTTTACGCTCCCGGCGCCGCGGTCGGGCAGCAGTTTTTCTTTTGGCCACGTTTTTATTCCCCCCTTATTATTTCTTCCTGCGTACACCAACTGTTCTCTTGGGGCCTTTTCTTGTCCGGGCATTGTTTTTCGTAGTCTGCCCCCTAACAGGTAATCCTCTGCGGTGCCTGATCCCGCGGTAGCAGCTAATCTCTACAAGCCGCTTGATGTTCATAGAGATATCGCGCCGCAGGTCACCCTCCACTTTGTAGTTTTTATCTATATACTCCCTTAACCTGCTGATTTCATCCTCTGTCAGGTTCCTAACCCTGGTATCAGGGTTGATATTGGTATATTGTAAAGCCTCCTGGGCCCTTCTGCGTCCCAAACCGTAAATATAAGTCAAAGCGATCTCCACTCTTTTATCACGAGGCAAGTCAACACCTGCTATCCTGGCCAAAGTTTTTGCCACCTCCTTCTTTTACAAAAAGGTAAACGTAATTATAATGCCCTTTTCAAAAAACAATTATACACAGTACTGCCAATCCCTGCCAAAGCAGGCTTTGTAGATCAAGGTTATCCAGGAATTTTACCCCTGCGTCTGCTTATGCTTGGGGTTTTCACAGATAACCATTACTTTTCCCTTACGGCGTATTATTTTGCATTTTTCGCATATAACTTTCACTGACGGGCGCACTTTCACGGGTAAGCCCCCCTTTGTAATTTATTTGTAGCGATAAGTGATGCGTCCCCTGGTGAGATCATAAGGCGATAGTTCCACCAGCACACGGTCCCCGGGAAGAATACGGATAAAATTCATGCGGATTTTTCCGGAAACATGAGCTAAAATCTTAACTCCGTTTTTTAATTCCACCCTGAACATGGCGTTAGGAAGAGGTTCTACTACTGTGCCTTCTACTTCGATCACATCTTTTTTTTTGGACATACCCTGGCATGCCTCCTTTCTCTAACATCCATCAGACGAAGAAATCCGGAGACACCGGGGGTAATCTTGTGCATTTTCAGCAGAGAGCAAGTTATTAAGAATGTTTCTTACCATGTTGTCGTTTAAATTACCTTGCCGGATCCTCTCCTTTATCTCGGGAATAACACAACGGTAAGGCTGCAGGTGTTTAAGATTCTTTTTTTTAGGGTTGTTAACCGTCCGGCAGCGCCCATCTGCCAGAAACACCCTGTCACCTTCGACAAAACCGATGATAAGATAGAGTTTCCCTTTATCTCTTCCCGCTAATGATTTCACTACCTGCCCTGATTCCATATCCACTTTTTGCTCCCTCCCTAGCAAGAGGTCAGGATTTTCGGACCATCCTGCAGTATCGCCACAGTATGCTCAAAATGAGCTGACAGGCTCCGATCCCTTGTTACTACCGTCCAATTATCACCCAGGGTTTCAACCTCCCAGGTTCCTGCATTTACCATGGGCTCAATGGCCAGGACCATTCCTGCTTCGAGCACGGGGCCCTTACCGGGAAGACCAAAGTTAGGCACCTGGGGTTCCTCGTGCATTTCACTTCCGATACCATGACCCACGTAGTTTCGAACGACGGAGAACCCCTGGGATTCCGCATAGGCTTGAATGGCGGCAGAGATATCATAGAGATGATTTCCCGGAAAAGCCTTCTCAATACCTTTATAAAGAGATTCCCTGGTTACCTCCAGGAGGCGTGCTGCCAGGGGAGACACCTCTCCCACAGCAAAAGTAGCTGCGGCATCACCATAATAACCCTTGTAGAAAACACCTACATCAATACTGATGATATCCCCTGTTTTAAGGCGTCGCAGGCTGGGAATCCCGTGAACCACTTCATCATTTAATGACGCACAGATGCTGGCAGGGTAACCCTGGTATCCCAGAAAAGCAGGCCGGGCCTGTAACTTCTCGATATAGCGCCTGGCCAGGGTATCCAACTGGATGGTAGTTATACCCGGCTTAACAGCTCTGGCCAGTTCCCGCAAAGTTTTGGCTACGATATGTCCTGCCTGGCGCATAAGCTCGATCTCTTGAGACGATTTGACAATAATCAAGGAAACCTGCTCCTTATTTCATAAAGCCCTGATAATTACGCATAAGCATATGGCTTTCGATCTGCCTCATCGTCTCCAGAGCCACACCGACAATAATAATAAGGGCAGTGCCGCCAAAAATAAGGTTCAGACGGGAAACATTCTGCATGAAAATAGGCAGAACACAGATAAAAGCCAGAGAAACGGCTCCCACAAGGGTAAGGCGGCTGGAGACTTTGCTCAGGTATTCTGCTGTGGAGCGTCCCGGTCTTAAACCGGGAATAAAGCCCCCGTATTTTTTAATATCCCCGGCCACTTTCATGGGATCAAACTGGATAGCCGTATAGAAAAAGGTAAAGAGAATAATAAAAGCAGCATAAAGAACGGTATTAAGCAGGGTTCCCCAGCTTAAGGCTTCGGAAATACCCCGGGCAATGGGGTGGTTAATAAACATGGCCAGGGTCGCCGGAAACATTAATATGGCTGAAGCGAAAATTACCGGAATAACTCCCGCCTGATTGACCTTGAGGGGGATATGAGTGCTTTGCCCCCCGTACATACGCCTTCCCACTACCCTTTTAGCATACTGCACCGTGATACGCCTGCGGCCCACCTCCAGGGCAATGATGCCCATGATCAGGCCCAGCATAACGAGCGCTACCGGAAGAAGCATTAAAATACGGATTTCGCCCAGGCGCAGCAGTTCAATGATCATGCCTGCCTGGCCGGGAAATCCGGCAATAATACCGCCAAAGATAAGCAGAGAGATCCCGTTACCTATACCTTTCTCCGTGATCAGTTCTCCCAGCCACATTAAAAAAGCGGTACCCGCTGTTAAAGAAATGATGATCACCAGGTAAGAAGAGGTACGGCGGTCCGTAATAGCAGGCTGCATCAGGCTGAAGGTCATTCCCGTGGCCTGTAAAAAGGCCAGCAGAACCGTGGCATAACGGATCATCTGCATCATTTTTTTACGGCCTTCTGCCCCTTCCTCGCTCCACTCCTTAAACTTGGGTATGACCACGGTTAAGAGCTGCATGATAATGGAAGCATTAATATAGGGCATGATACCCATGGCAAATATTGTAAAGTTGCTGAGCGCTCCACCGGCAATAACATTGTAAAACCCGAAAAGAGTATCTTCCTGGAAAAAATCGGCCAAAACTTCCGGGTTAATCCCCGGAACAGGCACATGGGCCCCGATACGAAAAACAACCAGCATCAGCATGGTGAAAAAAATCCTCTGGCGCAATTCTGCAATTTTCCAGGCATTTCGCACTGCATCTAACATTTAAATCACCTCAGCCCGTCCACCGGCATTTTCAATCTTTTCCCTGGCCTGGGCACTGAAACTATGGGCTTTAACAGTAAGCTCTTTTTCCAGTTCCCCTTTACCGAGGATTTTAATCCCGTTTTTTAAGGCTTTTACGATACCCGTATCTTGCAGAAGTTCCGGCGTAACCACCGTTCCTGCAGCAAAGCGGTTCAGGGTTTCCACATTAACTTCTGCCCATTCTCTGCGAAACTTATTTGTAAAGCCCCGTTTAGGCAAGCGCTGGAACAAGGGCATTTGCCCACCTTCAAAGCCACGGCGGATGCTTGCACCCGAACGGGCCTTTTGCCCCTTATGTCCCCTGCCCGATGTCTTACCGAGGCCGGAACCAATACCCCGCCCCACTCTTTTAGGAGCGGTACGCGAACCGGGAGATGGCTTTACCTCATGCAGGCGCATCTAGGACACCTCCTTAGATATTTGCTAAAAAATGACTGTCCGGTTAAAGCTCGTCAACGGTAACCAAATGCCTGACCCGATCGATCATACCCCTGATCTGGGGGGTATCATTATGTTCTACGGTATGGTTCAATCGCTTTAAACCCAGGGCTTTAATGGTCAAGCGCTGAGATGGCTTGCAACCGAAAGGGCTCCTTACTAGTTTGATTCTAATCGTGTTCACGCTTAACTCCCCCTATGCTTTAAGCTCTTCTAACTGTTTACCGCGTAACCTGGCAACTTGTTCGGGTGTTTTTAAAGCTTTAAGGCCTTCGATGGTAGCATTAATCATATTTAAGGCGTTAGAAGAACCAAGGCTTTTGGTTAAAATATCTTTGACACCGGCCAGTTCCAGGACAGCCCTTACCGGACCACCGGCGATCACACCGGTACCTTCGGAAGCTGGTTTTAACAGTACTTTACCGGCGCCAAAATCTCCAATCACAGGATGGGGAATAGTGGTTCCTATAATGGGTACTCTGATCATATTTTTTTTGGCATCTTCTATTCCTTTGCGGATAGCCTCCGGAACTTCGCCGGCTTTCCCCAGGCCTGCTCCTACAACTCCACTACCGTCCCCCACAACTACCAGGGCACTAAAGCTAAACCTGCGTCCTCCTTTAACTACCTTGGCTACCCTGTTAATTTTAACTACTCTTTCTGAAATCTCACCCTTGGGCTCAACTTTGGACAAACCCATACCCTCCTTTCCCTGATGCTAAAATTTCAGCCCCTGGCTCCTGGCTCCTTCGGCCAGAGCCTTTACCCTTCCATGATAGAGAAACCCTCCACGGTCAAATACGGCTTGTTCTATTCCTTTTTCCAGGGCTCTTTTGGCCAGGAGCTCTCCTACCAGGCGAGCCGCTTCCTTGTTCCCGGTAGATTTGATTTGTTCCTTAAAGGAGGGATCCTGCGTAGAAGCAAATATAAGGGTACGGCCGCTGCTGTCATCAATGAGCTGAGCATAAATATGCCTCAGGCTGCGATAGACATTTAAGCGCGGGCTTTCCGGATTTCCGGTAACTTTTTTCCGTACCCGGAAATGACGCCGTTTCCTGGCCTTACTTTTTTCCAGTGCTTGTGCCACTATCTTCACCCCTTTACACATTCCGGCATAAATTATTTCCCTGTTTTACCTACTTTACGCCTGATATGTTCCTGTTCATACTTAATTCCTTTACCCTTATAGGGCTCGGGAGGGCGTACGCTGCGAATCCTGGCCGCAGTATCGCCAACAACTTCCTTGTCAATGCCCTTAACAGAAATTTTGGTCGGTGCCGGAACCTCTATCTCAATGCCTTCCCGGGGCACAAAATGAACAGGTTGGGAGTAGCCAACACTTAATACCAGGTTCTCTCCCTGCTTTGCAGCACGGTATCCCACACCTACCAGTTCCAGGTTTTTAGAAAAACCCTGGGTTACCCCTTCAACCATATTGGCCAGTAAAGTTCTCCCCAGCCCGTGCAAAGAACGATGTTCTTTTTTATCAGTAGGACGTAAAACGGAAATCTGGTCTTTTTCCACTCTAATTTCCAAACAGGCGGGAATTTTTCTGGTCAACTGGCCTTTTGGTCCTTTAACGGTAACATTATTCCCGGCTTCTATGCTGATCTCCACATTTTCCGGTTTAAAAACAGGTTTTTTACCAATTCGCGACAAACATACCACCTCCTACCATACATAACAGATCACTTCGCCACCCAGGCCTGCCTTACGAGCTTCTTGGTCGGTCATAATTCCCTGGGAGGTCGAAATGATGGCAATACCCAGACCTCCCAAAACCCGGGGCAAATCATCTTTGCCCACGTATACCCTTAGCCCCGGTTTACTTATACGCTTGAGGCCTGTAAGGGCACCCTGGGTATTTGGTTTTAGATAAACTTTTAAGATCCCCTGCTTTCCATCTGAGATATATTCAAAATCCCTTATATAGCCTTCCTTTTTTAAAATAGCAGCCATAGCTTTTTTTATTCTGGAAGAAGGAACCTCAACGTGTCCATGTCCCGACAAAGAAATATTCCGGATCCTTGTTAAAAAATCGGCAATAGGATCGGTCATCATCTTTAAACATTAACCTCCTTTCTACGCCACTACTACCAGCTGGCTTTTTTTACACCGGGAATAATTCCCTGGTGGGCCAGCTTTCGGAAGCACAAACGGCACATCCCGAACTTACGGAGGTAGGCTCTCGGACGACCACATAACTTACAGCGGCTATAACGGCGAACCTCAAACCTGGGATCCCTTTCAGCTTTAGCAATTAAAGATTTCTTAGCCACAGATTCTCCTGGTTCTTATCCTAACCAGGCCACACCTCCTTTCGGCCTATCATAATGAAATAAAAGTTCAAACGCTTAGTATCTTGTTATTGGAATTATTTGCCTGATAACAGTACCGGTTTTACCGGTGGTTAAACCGCCTTGGAATTTAGGCCGCCCTGAAAGGCATACCCAGTTCACGAAGCAGTTCCTTGGCCTCTTCATCAGTTTTTGCCGTTGTAACAATGGTAATATCCATACCATGAACTTTTTCCACTTTGTCGTAGTCTATTTCCGGGAAGATAATCTGTTCTTTTAAACCAAGGGAAAAATTTCCACGCCCATCAAAGGATTTGGGAGAAATACCACGAAAATCCCTTACACGGGGCAGAGCGACGTTGATAAGCTTGTTTACAAAATCGTACATCATTTCCCCGCGCAAGGTTACCTTACAGCCGATGGACATTCCTTCCCGCAGCTTAAAGCTGGCCACAGATTTTTTTGCTTTCGTAACGATGGGTTTTTGCCCGGTAATTAAGGACAGCTCCCGTACCGCGGCCTCCAGTAATTTAGGATTATCCTTGCCTTCTCCGATACCCATGTTAACAACCACTTTTTCCAACCGCGGCACCTGCATGACATTTTTATACGCAAACCGCTTCATTAAAGTGGACCGGATTTCTTCAAGATATTTTTCCTTTAAACTAGACATTTTTCCACCTCCTTAACCTACCCTGCAGTGACAACAACGCCTCTTCAAGTATTTATTTGTCAATAAACTCTCCACACTTTTTACAACCCCTTACTCTTTTCCCATCGGTCAGTGCCCGGCGGAAAATGCGGGTAGGCTGCTGGCAAGACGGGCAAATAAGCATAATTTTACTGGAATTGACAGGAGCTTCCATCTCCCTGATACCGCCCTGGGGGACTTTTTGTGTGGGACGTGCATGCTTTTTAATAATATTGACACCCTCAACCAGCACTTTTTTTTCGCTGGGGAATGTTTTCAGTACTTTTCCCTTTTTGTCTTTATCTTTTCCAGAGAGAACCTTGACTTTATCACCTTTGCGTACATGTAGCTTAATTACAGGCAACCGCGTCACACCTCCTCACCTTAGAACCTGCATTACTATTCAGGTATTCAGAATTCAGTAGTCAGAATTCAGAATGCCCCGAGAATATGCTTCCAGCAATTAACCAACCTCTTGCAAGAGAAGTTTTGCTTCGGAAATATCACCGTATCCAAGAGCCTTGGTAAGAATCAGGTAGTATCGGCATTTTTCAACAGAACCTTGCGCAATGTCTAGAAAGCGACCATACCAGCAAGTCTTCCAACGTTTTTGCCGGCTCTCTCATTCTGACTCCTGATTCCTGTCTCCTGACTCCTGAGTAGTTACAAACCTGCATGTG
>QZJM01000061.1 GCA_003605065.1 Dethiobacter sp.
TACAGGAATAATATGAATATACAGCGCCCTTTAGCCCTCAGGACTACTATAACATAGGTTGGAGAAAAAGTCTATAGTAATATCACGCTGTAGTGCTAGTAACAGGTATTGTAATAACAGTTATAAGTTTAACAGGCGTTGCCAAAAAAGGGATGGATTTAATACCTGTCCCCATAGTTATGGGGATGGTCGCAGGAGTTTTTTTACCTTTCGGGCTTAATCTTGTTTCATCTTTTACCGTTGAACCCTGTCTTGCTGCGATTACCATCGGATTATTCTTTGTAATTTCTTCCGGCAGGTTTTCCATAAAACTTATACCGCCAATCCTGATTTCTGCTATTGCCGGTATAATCATAATAGCACTTCGTGGTGATTTTAATGCCGTTTCTTTGAACTTCTCCATGATCAAACCGGTTATCTATAAACCGGATTTTAACTTAAATGCTATGGCGGAACTGGTTCTTCCCTTGACTATTTCTGTGATAGGGATTCACAATACCCAGGGTCTGGCTATTTTAAAAGGCGAAGGATATAAACCACCTGTTAATGTCATGACGCTCTCTTGTGGCTTAGGTTCAATTGTTATGGGACTTCTGGGGAGTGTGCCAACATGTATTACAGGTCCTGTAAGTGCAATTTTAAATTCTTCAGGGCCTCAAAAATCAAGGTATGTGGGAAGTATTTACCTGGGAATATTATTGTTTTTATCGGGTATTTTTGCACCCTTCACTATCAGCCTGGCTTTATTGATTCCAGATACCTTTGTCGCTCTCCTGGGAGGGTTGGCAATGTTTCGTGTTATTTTAGATTCTTTTCATAACGCCTTTAAAGGAACATTTATGATAGGAGCTTTAACAGCCTTTATGATTACGGTTTCCAGTATTTCCTTCTGGAACATTGGCTCAGCATTTTGGGGGCTAATTGCCGGATGCTTCATGTCATTATTGCTGGAGTCAAAGGATTTCAAAAAACATCTGGAGCTTTTAAAAGCTCTATAAACTTTTTTATTTCAGTTAATGAGGAGTGATAATTGTTACGGGTCACTTTATTTGAGACTACAGGGCATATTAAATCACCCTTTTTGAGACTGGATTAAAAAGATGAAAACGTGATAAAAAGATGTTCCGGAAAGAAGGATTTATTGCTTCTGTGTCGAATAATTAAGACATAAATAGCAAAGAAGAAACACTTATGTTGCCCCAGGGCAACAGCTGTATTCTAAAAGATTGACTGTCTTTTTTAGATCTCAAAGAGAGTAATTGAGAACACCCAGGTGGCTGTGGATATGCCGCAGGTGTGGAGTTATGGATAACCCCCAGGGGCAGGGTTACCCATAACTCCACACCTGCTTGGACAACACTCCGTGTTGCCCACATACCCACAGCCTCTACCGCTGCAAAAGACTTATATATTTTCAAAGACTTAAAGATAAATATCTGGAAGCCCGATCCATTTCTTTCATAAAGCCAAATAATTGTCTTGACAACATTAGCTATCTATTTTTTTTGCCCTGCCAGTATCAAAAAAGGTGACTATTACAGTCTCAAATAAAGTGATTCAAAACAATAATTCCTTTAATTTTTTAACAACCACGTTAATTGCTTTGAGAATCTCCTTTTTATCGAGTATGTTTTGAATTATACCGATAGAAAAGGAGATTTTTTTAGTGGAATCAATATTAAATTTTGACTTTTTGTATCATGAAGTTAGGAATTATTGAATTTAGTTCAAAGTAAAATTTCCTATAAAAATGACTGTATTTTTGAATTTAATACTTTTATACATTAAAAATGATAAAATATGATAAATAACTTTTTCGATATAAAAATTACTAAAAATTATTACGTATTACGCTATGATTTATTGTTTGACAAATGTAATCAATTTATATAAACTGAATTTGGTTCAAAAAATGTTCATTTTCAAAGTTGGAAAGGGGGGTGTGTCTTTTTTTACTAAAGAAGTGTAATATCCGGTTGCTCTTATTTGGTTTTGATAGCGACTTAAAGGGAGGATGATTTCAGTAACAAGGTCGAGTTGTGATTAAAACTGTTCCCAGGATGTTTTACAAGTCTGATAGAGCATTACAAAGCTGGTAATACATACAAAGCGGTAATTACAGTTATACTTTCTTCTTTTGCGGTCGATGTAAGATACGATATCGTAATGGTCTGAACACTCGCAAAGTTATGGTAATGAATTATATTCAGTATAGGAGGAGGTTTAAATGGCGTATACCTTAAAAATTTGGGGCGAATTCAAGAATTACCAGAGTGCATGCTATAGAAACTATGCATACGCTTCTGAAGGACTTCGCTGCATGGGCTCTACATGGAGTCCATTGGCTCCCCTTAAAGGGTTGGGTGAGGATGTATTGATAATAGGCGGTGAGCCGCACGCCGCCTCTACAGCAGGGACATTCCCTGAAGAGGGCCGTGACGATATTATCGCTGCTGAAATTGCAGGTTTAGGCTTTCACTCCTGCAGTTACCTGAAGCTGTTCGTTGGGGAAGTAGTCCGTGATAAAATAGCTATTACAGATGGAACAATCAAAGAGGGATATCCCAGACCGGATTTGATCTGGACTACGCACTTGTGCAGTCAACATTCAAAATGGTACCAGGAAGTTTCAAGGCTTCTGGGTGGTATACCTATATACGCAATAGACATGGTGGGCGGGGGAGACGCAGAAAAAGATCCTAAAATTGTAAACTATGTGAGCAACCAGATAGAAAAAGGAATACATTGGCTCGAGAGAGTAACCGGCAGGGACTTTTCAGATGAGCTGTTTATAAAGGCAGTTAGAAACGAAATCAAGGTTCTGGTTCTATGGGGTAATATATGTTCACTGAATATGCATACCCCCGCGCCGTTGGATGAGCGCCGACTTATAGCTCTATTCCCGCCAGCTATGGTGGACAGAACAACAGATGAAACCGTGCGAATATACGAAGCATTGCTAAAAGAAGTGAGACACATGGTTGAGACCGGACAAAGTGTGGCTCCGGACCAACGGTATAGAATAGTCTATTTTGGACTGGCACATACGTACGGCCATCCGGAAATGGCTAGAATCCTTAGGGACGCCGGAGCCGAGATCGTAGCTTCGGTCTATACTTTTGGCACGGCCGGCAATTTTAAGGGAATTGTAAATGGAAACTGGACTTGGGACCCCATTGATCCTGCCTGGGTAGACGAACTGGATTTGTCTACCAGAAGAAAGGCCATAACCGAACTTGCCAAAATAGTTCTGGGTTGGCCTACCTGGCAAGGGGTAAGGTCCTACTGGGCTCTGGAATCAATGGCACGGGCGATGATAACACAATATAATGCAGATGGGCTTTTGTTGGCGCCTTCCCGTAGTTGCGAAACAGACTTCAGGAACGGTTACGTAGGGATGCAACGCATTTTTAAAAGCGAAATTCCTACTGTTGAATATGATAGCGACCAGGTTGATGTCCGAAAAATGGATTTACCGGGTGCCAAGCGGAAAACGGAGTTGTTTGTGCATCTAATGGAAGCGCATAAGAAAGGAGGTGTACGGTAAATGATGAAAAATTCTAACTCAATAATCGAACATTTTCACCATATAACAGAGAATATACATGAATATGCCAAATCACTTCAAAGCAAAGGACATTTAGTAGCCGGATACATGTGCACCCATGTACCAGAGGAAATCTTATACGCTGCCGGGATTATACCGGTGAGAATTCTTAGTTCCCATGTTTCACAGGCAATGACAAGGAGTTATATGCATGAAACATATTGCTCCTTTTCGCATGATTGCGCCTACCAGGGCCTGACGCACAATTATGATTTTTTAGACTTGATCGTGACAAGCAGCAGTTGCATACATATGGGTGAAGCTTTTAATGTCTGGGTCAGGTTTGCAGGGTTCCAGGGAAAAAGCTTCCTCATACCATATCCTCATATCATACACACTAAACCTGCTGTTGCCTTTATGGTGGAATCTTTTGCAGAATTTAAACAATTCCTGGAGAAGTTTGTCAATAAATCTATAACAGATGAGGATATGGAAAGGGCAATCAAAACTTATAATCACACCAGAAGGCTCCTCAAGCAACTTTGGGAGTTCCTCAGGCATGAAGATTCCCCCATAACCGGATCGGAAGTCGCCACAGTTACTCTGGCCTCCCAGTTCATGGAAAAGCAGGAATACAACCAGCTGCTGGAGGAACTTATTCAGAAATTGGAATCCGGTCCTGGCCACAGGTTGCCGGGAGTGAGGTTGATGGTATCAGGAGGCGCTTGTGACGACCTCAGGATTTTCGATTTAATTGAACATCTGGACTACAGCGCAAGCCTGATTTTCATTGACTCTTGTACGGCAGCCCGTTACTTCTGGTTCGAAGTGCCTGAAGATAGAGCTGATAAGCTTCAAGCGATTGCTGAGGGTTACATCAATAGAATTCCATGTCCTGCCAAAGACAACGTTCCCGGCAGCGGGGAGAAAAAAAGGTTCAGGTTTATTCACCAGTTCATCGAGGGCTTCAAGCCGGATGGAGTAGTGCTTCTCTATCAGAGATTTTGCAGCCCTCAACCAATGGATATTGTGGCATTAAAACCGATCCTGGATAGGTTGGGAATTCCTTCGATCGAGCTTGAACTTGATACAACCCTGCCAAGAACCCAATTTCAGACACAGTTGGAAGCCTTTGTAGAAATAATAACGGGGGTGGCGCCATGAATAAGGGGAAACTTATGGCTGGAATAGATGCAGGTCATGTTAATACGAAAGCCGTACTCATGCGGGGAGAAGAAATCCTTGGATATGCCGCAGTGCCTACAGGATTTGATGTAGCAGTTGCGGCTGAAAGAGCGTTGAATCATGCTTTGGACAATCTCGGAATCTTACACAGTGAACTAACCGGGATTGTATCTACTGGAATTTTTAGAGATATGATTAATGTGCCGCCATTAAATATTGCCGGGACAGTACCTGAATATGTAGCGGATGCTATGGGGGCTTTATTCCTTAACAAAAATTCCAGAACAGTAATCGACATAGGTGGGAATATATCTAAAGCTGTCCATTACGACGAGAACGGGAGGCTCCTAGACGTTATTCAAAATGATAAATGTGCTGACGGTCTGGGCATTTTTTACAGTACCATGGCCAAAGCTTTCGGGGTAAGCGAAGAGGAGCTGTCCGAATTAGCGCTTAAATCCACCAGAAATGTCTCTGTTGCCATTCATTGTGCTTTATCAGCTGAATCAGAAGCTATTGATCTGTTGTGTCAGGGCGTGGATATCACAGATGTGGCAGATGCTATTCTAAGAGTCATCGTTGAACGTGTTACTGCCATGTGCACAACTATGTCCCTCACACAAGAGATCGCTGTAGCTGGAGGATTAGCCAAATCTAAAGCACTCATGAATCACCTTCCGGTTTTTCTTAAACAAGATGTAAGAGTATTGAACCTTCCGGAGTATGTTGGTGCAATAGGTGCAGTGGTTGCTTATGGAGGTGAGAAAAAATGAGGGAATACGTTATAATAAACCTGAAGATAGATTGGACAAAGGCCAAAACGGTGGTAGCAGGAGTAGATATCGGAGCAGTGAGTTCCAAAGCTATAATTCTGGTTGATAGGCAGCCGTATATATTCTCTCAAGTTAGAACACGAATACCTGAAGAATCCGCTTTTAGAGCTATAAATGCTGCTTTAGCTAAAAGCGATTTAAAGTTAGAGAATATCCAGTACATTGTAGGGACCGGGTGCGGAAGGAGGCGGGTGCCCTTTGCCCATAAGACCATCTCTGAGATTGCCTGCGGAGCGGCAGGGGCGGTACACATCTGGGGACCATCTGTGCGTACGGTGCTCGATGTTGGAGGCCAAAGCTGTAAAGTAATACACTGTACTGAAAAGGGCAGGGCCACAGCTTTTCTTTGGAATGACAAATGTGCTGCGGGCATTGGACGCTCTATAGAATCGTTTGCCGATCTGGTTAAGAAAGAAGTTGCTGAGATTGGAAACATTGCTCTTCGCTCTGCTAAGTCCCAAATGCTAAGCGACTTTTGCGCTGTCTATGCTCAATCCGAAGCTCTGGATTTAATTCGGAGCAGAGTGCCGCTCGAAGAAGTAATAGCAGGTTATCACCATGCTATGGCCAAGAGAATCAGCACACTGGCAGCCAGAGCAGGGGTTAAAAAAGATTTTGTCATCATTGGAGGACTGGCAAAAAATCCGGGAATAATAGGTTCATTGGAAAGCACCTTGAAGATAAGCAGGTTGGCTCCTAAACCTGAATGGGATCCAGCATTAGTAGTAGCTTTAGGTGCAGCTCTATTTGCAGATACGTTCTTACACCGAAACAGCTGTAATTAGCTGTAATTAATGGACTTAATTCGGAGGCTTACACCAGCGTTACTTACCTGGACGATTGCGCCAAATCACAAGGGGTACCGGAGGGCTTTATACATTTTCAAAGTATGGTTGGAACAAGTCAATCCCGTCATTCGGGGAAAAATCAACTGCTAGCTTACTTTCTACAAAGCTATGCACTGGAGATAGTATACAAGCAGAGGGAAGCCATGTAAATGGTTTCCCTATTTTATTTGCAATAAAAGTAAAGGCGTCTCTTTTTAGCAGTTATTTGACCGCTATCATTACCCAGGTTTACTGGCTGGCCGGTGGTCGGATCCGTTTAGCTTATAAAATAAAATTATGTTAATTAATATTTTTGTAGTTTAAACTAACTCTTAAAGTCTTAATTAAATATATAATAGTTAAAACAGCAACATTATTTCAATAAATTACGAAACAGGGTGGTGTTACAGGATGGAAGAGGAAAAGGTAGTCCAGAAGATCAGTTGGATAACATCTTTTCTTTCAGACGAAGTCAATAGGCAAGAGCGGCACCTTAGAGAAATGCTTGATAATTTATTTATTAAAGGAGGTATAACAGGTGGATCGATCCGCGAGGCAGGTAATTGAAACCCTCCTTCAGATGACTCTTGATCACAAGATGCATGAGCGCTTTTATACAAGGAAAGAATTTGAGCTGGCTGCACAGGTTCGTTTCCAGGCCGATAGGCTGCAGACACTGGCGGAAAGTCTTGCCCGGGTATCCCAGGAAGCGTTAATGAAGGCTGGTGCAGATACGGCACCGACTATAGAGAAAAAGCCTGCTTTAACTGTTACCCAGCTCGAGATATTAAACAACAGGTCAACGGTTCCTTATATCGCCATACTTTTTTACGGTCATGGAGGTGAGCCTGCGGAAATACAGGAAATACGTGGAACCCTGAAAGCTATCGAGATGTCACTTCGTTCTACTTCTGAAATGCTTTTTGGATATATGGAGAAGCATTTTGCCGGGGAGCATTCTCTTCTGATCAGGCCGAAGGAGGAATGGCTGGAGGCGGCAATCTGGCGTTCCCGCCTGACAACAAGCCTTTATTGTGTAGCCGGCTACTTCCGCATGGCCGCCGAGATGATCGCTGTAGCCTTTACAGTTTTAAATAAGGCCAAATTGGCAGGCGCTGCTTTGTTATCTGAAGAAAATCGCCGTGAAACCGTGTTGCTACTAAACGCTACCAGCACTTTCCTGCATGATGCGGCAAGATACCTGGGGCTGGCCGGTATAGAATTAGGGTGCGATGAGGATCGTTGGCGTCGATTAGAGGTAGCATTAAAGGCAATACTTGACGGTGATAAAGATGATGAGGAGGAAGGCTTGGAAGATGTTAAAAAGTGAAGTGCTGCTGGAGAAGTTGACATATAAGGATGTGGAACAATTTCCTAAAGATAACACTATTATTCTACAGCCTATGGGCCCGCTGGAGGCGCACGGTCCCCATCTCCCATTAGGTACTGACTTTTTTGCAGCTGCGAAACTTTGTGAAATTGCTGTTCCGAAAATACAGGAAAGAGGTATCAATGTTCTGATAGCACCTGTACTCCCCTATACTCTTTCTGATGTGGCCATGCCTTTTGCAGGAACAGTTACTTTAAGCAAAAATACAGTTATTGCTCTCATATCGGATATAATTATCTCTTTTTCAAAGCATGGTTTTAAATATTTTGTTTTATTATGTCATCATCTGGAAAGGCCTAACCTGGCAGCTCTAAATGAAGCTGCATCTAGAATAACAGCATCTACCGATCTCTTCGTACTGGTATCAAATGCCATTTTGAATTCTATCCCCTCCAGCTCAGCATTGATGAGAGGAGAACGTCCGGAATGGGATTTCCATGCTGGAGAGGCGGAAACGTCTTTCTGTCTCTGGATGTGCCCTGAACTGGTAAAAAGAGATATACAGGCTAATCTTCCCCCTAACTGGTCGAATATCAGAGAGAAGTTTGCTGAAGGCGCGCGTGACTTTGTGGAAGCGGGAGGTCCTCTGTGCTATTTTGGCGATCCGCAAAAAGGAACAGCCGAACTGGGCGAGCAGTTGTATCAGCGCCAAGCTTCTGCTCTGGCGGAAGAAATAGCCAATTGGTTTCAAAAACATAAGAGTCTTTAATAAAAGTTTTAAAGAGGAGGTAGAACACATGTTAATAGTAAGGAAATTATTTTGGGTATCATTGAATATTTTTTTAACAATGCTGATATGCGTATTATTTTTTTCCGGATGTGCCAAACCGGAAATCCCAACTACACCTGATGTTTCCAAGTCTGGATCAGAGCCGGCCGTGGAAGTGCCTGATACAATAAAAATTGGTGCTATATTATCCTTCACAGGCGCTGATTCTAACCTGGGTGCTCAGGTACAGGCCGGTTATGAAATGGCTGTCGAGGACGTTAACAAAGAGGGTGGAGTATATGTTAAAGAATATGATAAAAAGATACCACTGGAATTAATTATATTGGATATGGAATCTTCTGGGGAAAAAGCTATTGCCCGGGCAGAGACACTTCACTCTAAATATAATGTTGTGGCTTATCTTGGTAGCACCTTTATTTCTGCTGCTTCCGGTGTAAGTGAAAAGAATCAAGTACCTACATTAGTAGTAGCATCCGCTTCACAATCTGTCCATGAAAGAGGCTATAATTATTGGTTTGGTGTCACCCCCAAAACCCCTGATATTGCTGAGGAGACCTTTAATCTTCTGGACAGTATACCTGAAAACGAAAGACCAACCAGAATAGCAATTTTTGAGGAGCAGACGGATTTTGGAATAGAGCAATCTTTATTTTTCCAAAAAGTGGCAGCACAACGTGGCTATAATGTAGTAACTGTTGAAAAATACGCTATGCTTTCCAAGGATTTTAGCTCACATATACTTACAGCAAAGGCTGAAAATGCCGAAATTATCTTAAGCTGCCCTATAATGCCGGATGGAATGACTATGCTGAGACAAATGAAAGAACTGGATTATAATCCGAAAATAACGTTTCTTTTTCGGGCTGCTGATGATTTGTCCTGGACACAAGCAATGAGAGCAATAGGTGATTATGTTATTGCCTCAGGAGGCTGGCATTATGATATGGATTATCCAGGAGTAGCTGAACTTAACACTAAATATCAGGCTAAATTTGGCCGTCCTGCTGATATGCAAGCCGGACCCGGCTATGCATCTATCCAGGTATTGGCCTCTGCTATTGAAAAGGCCGGTACATTAGACAGAAATGAAATCCGGGATGCTATTGCTGCAACTGATATTATGACTGTTGTAGGCCCGGTTAAATTTCGTGAGAATGGTACCAACCTAACTCCTTGTAACGCAATTGTTCAGTGGCAAAATGGAAAATTGGAATTAATATGGCCTCCGGAGCATGCGAAAAAAGATATTATTTTTAGAGAATAAATTGTTCTGGAGATCGCTCTTGTTACCGGGAACAATCTGAGGGCCATGGAAGAGAGCTGAAGTTCATCTCCCGCCTCCAGATTCGGAATGATACCTGGTAGGAGTTTAGGATGATCGGTTTTGAGATGGAGCATTTTACAAGCTGAAGTTTCCTTAAGAGCGCTTATTGTCAAATAACGGCATTTAAAATGGGGGGTGTTAGATTGATTTTAGAGGTTAAAAATTTATCCAAATCTTTTGGCGGTTTAAAAGCAATTAAGCAGCTAAATCTTACTGTTAATAAAGGTGAAATAACAGGTCTTATCGGACCAAATGGTTCCGGTAAAACAACTTTTTTTAACGTGATAAGCGGTCTTCTCAAACCGGATATGGGCACAATAATATTTGATGGTAAAGAGGTAACCGGTTTGCCACCCCATGAGATATGCCGTAGTGGAATAGCCAGGACTTTTCAGCTAACAAAACCTTTTGCACGCATGCCGCCTTTAGAGAATGTCATGGTCGGCAGGATTTATGGATGCAATCCGGCTAAAAGCATGAAACAGGCCCGGGAGGAAGCCGGCGAAATTTTAAGGATCACCGGACTGGATCGGAAACACGTCCCAATAGCTGCAGCACTGGGCCTGGTTGACAGAAAAAGGCTGGAAATTGCTCGAGCCCTGGCTACAAAACCCAAACTGTTGTTGCTCGATGAAATGATGGCTGGGCTGAATTCCAGGGAAATAGAAGATGTCATAAAGTTAATACAGGACATCAAGGATTCGGGAGTAACGATTATTCTTGTAGAACATGTCCTTAAAGCAGTATTAAAATTATCAGACAGAATTATAGTTCTTAGTGCAGGTGAAAAAATAGCTGAGGGTTTTCCACATGAAGTAATTACAAACAAGAAAGTGGTTGAAGCCTATCTGGGGGAGGAACAACATTATGCTTGAAATTAAGAATATAGATGTATATTATGGAGACCTTCAAGCCTTGTGGGATGTATCAGTAAACATTGCAAAAGGGGAGATAGTTACTCTTATTGGTTCTAACGGTGCAGGGAAGAGTACCTTATTGAAAACTATAAGCGGGTTACTTAAACCCCGAAAGGGAAGTATTTTATTTGAAGAAGTAGAGCTGGACAAGCTGCCTGCATATAAAACTGTCGAGCTGGGAATTGCCATGGTTCCTGAGGGCAGGAAAATATTTACTGAAATGAGTGTCCATGAAAACCTTGAATTGGGAGCATTTACGAGGGAGGCAAGAAAAGAAAAGAATAAAACTGCAGAATGGGTTTATGAAATTTTCCCCATTCTTAAGGAGAGAACCAGGCAGAAAGCCGGCACACTTAGCGGTGGCGAACAACAGATGTTAGCGATCGGCAGGGGGTTAATGTCTTTACCAAAGTTACTGATTATCGATGAAATGTCCCTGGGTTTAGCACCGGTTATAGTTCAAGAAATAGCCGCGATTTTAAAGAAAATAAATAAAACAAAGGGAACATCGATTTTTTTAGTGGAGCAGAATGTGCAAATGGTTTTAGCTCTAGCCGACCGGGGCTATATTATCGAAAATGGCCGGATTGTAAGAGAGGGAAAAACAGATGCTCTTTTAAACAGTGAAAGCGTCAGGAACGCTTATTTAGGGATTTAGTCTTAGGTGAGGGGGAGTTTTAAGAGCATGTTCATCCAGGTTTTGTCCTATGGTATTATGATTGGTGCAATTTATGGACTAGTTGGCTCAGGACTGGCTTTAATGTTTGGTGTTATGAAATATCTAAATATTGCACATGGCACTTTTATTATGTTGGGTGGCTATGCATCATACTGGTTATTTACTCTTTGGGGCCTGGATCCTTTTAAATCTATTCCACTCGTATTACTTATTATGTTTACTATGGGAATAGTTGTTTATAAAATAGTGTTTTCTCCATTGGTAAAAGTTTTTCATGTTGGAGAAAGAATTCAAAACTCAATGTTAATAACTTTTGGGTTACTTTTAATAATAGATAATACAGTTACCTGGCTCTGGACTTCTGATGTAAGGAGTATAACTACCTCTTATACAGGTAGTACATTCAGACTTTATAGTGTGAACCTTCCTTATAACAGTTTGATCGGATTTGGTTTGGCATTGTTGGCTCTACTTTGCTTACATCTTATTATTAATAATACCTATTACGGTAAAAGTATAAGGGCAACAACTCAGGATTGGGAAGGAGCCACCTTAATGGGAATTAATGTTGATTATACATATCTAATCTCATCCGGCGTTACTTTTGCATTAAGTGGAGTAGCTGGAATTGTAATTGCTACCAGCTACTCCATCACTCCTTCCGGTGGCCTGGAGTGGTTGCTTAAAGCCATGATAGTTTTAGTGCTTGCAGGAGAGGGAAAAACCAAAGGAATACTTGCCGCCGGTCTTTTTTTAGGAGTTGTGGAAGCCGTTGGTGTATCTTTGGTAGGTTCTGCCTACCGGGAGGTTTTTGGACTTTTGGCGTTCATACTAGTACTGCTCTTTAGGCCCCAGGGATTATTTACAGAGAGGTAATAGGGAGGAACAATTAAATGGCATGTTTACATAGTTGGAAGACGTTTTTGACAGGTGCAATTGCCGTGGTCTTTCTGGCGCTGCTTCCTCTGCTGGCAGATATGGGCGATGATACCATGAATTTATTAATTATGTTATTTATCTATATAATTCTGGCCGAAAGTTGGAACCTTATGGGGGGGTATACCGGCCTTTATAACATTGGAATGGCGGCTTTCTTTGGGTGTGGAGTTTTGATTACCCATTTTGTATTAATTGCCGGGGCGCCTTTATATATTGCAGTTCTGGGTGGAGCTGTATCGGCTGTACTATTGGCCGGAGTGATTGGAATTCCTACCCTTAAACTAAAAGGGTTTTACTTTTCCATTGCAACCCTGGCTTTGGCGGAAGTATTAAGAATAACCGTTGGAAATCTTTTCCCCAGAACGGTTTGGATGCCGAGTGAATGGTTTGTTAATTTTAACTTTATTCCTCGTTATTATCTTTCTCTGGGTATGGCTGTAATAACCGTGTTAATAATGTACATTTTAGTAAACTCCAAGCTGGGCCTGGCTTTGTTCGCGATTCGAGATGACGAAGAGGCCGCTAAAGTTTCTGGAATAAATGTATTTAAATACAAGATTATTGTCTTTTTCATCAGTTCTTTTTTAACCGGACTGGCCGGGGGAATATATACCTACTACAGACTCTCTTTTTTACCTTTTTCCCAGTTCACACCACATTGGACTTTTGAACCGTTAATGGCAGCCAGCATAGGCGGTGCAGGAACAATTTTAGGTCCTGTTCTGGGAAGTATTTTACTGGTTGTTATTCAAGACTGGTTTTCACTTAATCTAGGGCAGGCACACTACATTGTGCTTGGTACAATTTTTATCCTGATGGTTATATTTTCTCCAGGCGGCATTATTCAGCTTGTAAACAAAGCTTATCATATTTCCGGTCTCTACAAAGTTAGAAAAAAACGGAATAGAGTAGAATTATTTTGAGACTTAATACTGTTGAGATAAGGAGGAAGAAAATGGATCAATCAAAAAGAAAAGTAATTGAAACACTTCTGCAGATGAATATGGATCACAAGATGCACGAGCGATTTTATACCAGAAGAGACTTTGAGTGGGCTGCCCAAATCCGCTTTCAGGCTGACAGTTTGCAAACGCTGGCTGAAAGCTTGGCCCGTGTTTCACTGGAGGAGTTGGAAAAGGGAGGTGCCGGTACGCTTCCTACTGCGGAAGAAAAACCGGTTTTAACAATCGGCCAGCTTGATAAAATAAACAGTAGGGAGACTGTTACTTATAACGCAATTTTATTTTATGGTCACGGGGGTGAACCAGTGGAACTCTATGGAACTAGGGAAACTTTAAAAAATATGGAACTAACGCTACGAGCTACTGCTAAAATGCTTTTTGGTTATATGGAGAATCACTTTTCAACTGAAAATTCAGTACTGCTGGAGCCGAAGGCTGAATGGTTGGAGGCGGCAATCTGGCAATCACGTCTTTCTACCAATCTTTTTTGTATCGCTACCTATTACCGCATGGCAGCAGAGATGCTGGTAGTCGCCAGGGATACACTAGAAAAGGCGGATCTTGCTGGAGCGGCGCTGTTATCAGAGGATAAGCGCCGGGAATCTGTACTGCTGCTTTACAGTACCAGTGCTTTTTTACACGAGGCAGCTAAATTTATGGGTATGGCCGGTACTGAACTGGGTTGCGACGAAGATCACTGGCGTTGTCTGCAAAAAGTTTTAGAGAATATTCTTTCGGATTAGCTTTAAATAAGAAGCCGTTGGCCTTCTTTCTGAGCAGCAATAAAAGCCTAAGAAAGAGGCGGTTAAAATAATTTTTACCCCAAGTATAAATGGGTGTTTACTGAGCAGGATTATAAATAAAAAGATTATATTGGTGGTGTAAAGTTTTTATAACTTGACATCAAGGTTGCAAAAGAATAAAATAAATGAGAGAAGATTGCAACAATGGAGAATATTATAGCACAGGAAGGGATGGTTCTTTTTGGCTTTCCATACTCCTGACAGTATAAAAACAGATTCTCCATATCCGTGGATTACTTTATACTACGATCTTCCTCAATATATGCTGGAGAGAGGTAGAAAGAAAAAGTATGGCGCTTACACTATATTAGGGTGGGAGGGCGATCCTTGTCCTTACTGCTATTTTGTTGTTAAGGGAGCCGTACGCTATTATATTAGTGATAAGTCAGGAACTGTCCGTACGCTGGGTATCGTTCTGCCAGGCGCCTTTCTTGCGGAGGCTTGTATACTGGTTACGAAAACTTGGATGTTTACAGCAGAAACCTTAACTGATTCGGAGTTATACAGTTTTAATTATGACGAGTTAATTTCTTTAATAGAAACTGATCCCAAATTTGCTGTTCAATTGGTAAAAGCTCTTTCTGTTAAGATGATTGTTGCTCTTTCCTGGGAGAAGATGGCGATGGAGTGTGCAGAAGACAGGGTTAAAAAACTTCTGCCGCGCCTGGAGAGTCCACCGTTTCAGGGGCTTTTAAGTTATCATTTTACACACCAAGACATTGCTGATCTCGTGGCTTGTCACCGGGTTACAGTAAGCAAGGTAATGCAGAAAACCCGGTAATGGCATCCCATAATCAAACAGAATCAAACAGAACCGCTGTCTATTTCCAGTCAAACTTAGCTTAGCGTTGTGAAAATAAAGTTCTTCTTGAGGAGCTTTTTTGTTGCTGCTTTTTATAGTCCTTTTCTCTCAGCTTGGTGTCTTTTTTCTACAAAACCTTTTTTCCGAACTTTTTATACCCGGCATGTCTTCTCCTGAGCTTGTTCCTAGAGAGCTTTAAATCCTCCAGACTATCTTTCCTCGGTAGCAGGTTTTTTCCTGATAGCTTCAATAATAAGATCTGAGATTTTCTCGCTGTAAGGCAGTATATCATAAGTTTTGCCCTTAAGAAGCCAACGTGTCACCACGTGCTCTAAAGAGCCAAGAATCAAATGTCTTACTGTATATAAGTCAACATCTTCCCTGATCATACCCTCTGCCTGCCCTGCTTTTAACATGTCAATAATCTCCGCACCGGATTGTTGGAGCCAAGGATAAACCGTACTTTCATTGAGCCTTTTGTTTACCCTTATATTGAGAAGCCAAAGTTCTGAATATACAGGATCTTTTTGAAAAAAATAAAAATAGAACCAAATGTACTTTCTGATTCTACTAAAAGCACTTTTTAGTCCAGATAAATGTATTTTGAGTTCTTTGTCAAATGCTTCATATCTTTCCGCAGCAATAGAGAAAAAGAGAACTTCCTTGTTCTCAAAATATTCGTATATTGTTCCAATAGCTACATCTGCAGCTTTAGCGATTTGCAACATTGTGGTATTTTCGTAACCCTTTTCACCGAATAAATATCTTGCAGCTTCAAGAATTCTGTTCTTTTTGTCTCCTTGTTGTGGTAATGATCTCAGAACTTCGTTCATGTTAACCTCCATTCCGCCCCTTTAATAAGGCACAAATATAAATGAAAATTGTTTGTGCATACGTGCACTTTTATTTCCTCTTGCTGGAGTTGCATAAAACATTAAAGTCATTTGTCAATATAACATATTTACTTTAAACTAACAAGTAGTTCGCACCAGGAATTATTGAATTCAATTCAATAGATCATTCCATATAATAAATGACTTTATTTTTCAATTTTATTCATTTATAATTTTATACACTAAAAAATGATAAATCTTAATAGTTATTCCATGAAATATATAAATTACTATAAATTATTACTTATTACGCTATTATTTATTGCTTGACAAATGAAATCAATTTATATAAACTGAACTTGGTTCGAAAAATATTGTTATTTGATGAGCTCAGTTGTAGTTAATGTGAAATTTATAACAACACAAAGTCCTGAATGTTGTTTTTGTTTATATCTGTGTTGCCTCAGCGATTTGGGAAAGTGGTGTGCCTTTTTTATCGAAGAAGAGTAATGTCCGGTGTTTTAGTTAGTCCTGGTTTCACAGGGGATATAAAGCTGGCAATAACGTATAAAGTGGTGACATAACAGTGACCCCATATTTTCTTCCTTTCCAGATGAGAAAATGCCAGCCCGGCCCGGCCATTTTTCCGCCGGCCTTTTTCACCAGTTTTTCACCAGCAATGAACATGATTGGTACCTCCTTCGAAAGGTTTAGTCGTTACAACTATACTGTTCGGAGGTCCAGTCATGTTTTCTTTTTTATTAAGGTTTAAGATTAAAATTGCAAAATTACTAAATTACTTTTCGGAGAGGAGGGGGTATTATGGTTTGATGATAGAATCTTTATAATATAGTTTTTACTTTGTTTTTTCTGATGCAGGATAAAAAGGAAAAGATTACGAAAATTAAGAAGGAGGGTGACTATGACTAGAAAAATCGTTGTTTTAAGTTTACTTATAATGGTGTTTAGCTTAATATTTACTGGATGTACATCTCAACCAGTAAAGGATACCGGCCCCAGTGACACTGGAGCGGCTCCTGAAAAAGCTATAACTCTTAGAATAGCTACTTATAACCCTGGAGAAGCCGCACAGAGCAAAGTCCTTGTAGAATTTGGGGAAGATATTCAGCGCCTTACCAATGGAAGAGTTAAATATGAATTCTATCCAGGTAGTATGTTGCTTGCTGCTGACAAAATGTACGACGGTATTATTGAAGGAATTGCAGATATTGGATATTCAAATTTAGCCTATACCTTCGGGCGTTTTCCAGTAACAGAGGTTCTCGACCTTCCTATCGGATTTCCAAATGGTTGGGTTGCAAATCACGTTGCTGCTGATTTTTACAATCACTTTAAGCCGCCGGAGTTCAATGATACCCATGTACTCACCCTTACTACTTCAAGTCTTAATAATATTATAACTATTAATACTCCGATTCGAAAGCCTGAGGATCTTAAAGGTCTTACTCTAAGGGGTACCGGTTATATAGGACAGCTTGTTGAAGCAATGGGAGGAGTCGCTCGTGCGTTACCGATGCCTGAAGCTTACGATTACTTGTCAAAAAACATAATTGATGGATTGTTAATTCCTTATGAAACAATGCAGACTTATAAATATGGCGAGGTAGTTAATAATATTACAGAGGTATGGCAAACGAGCAACGTTTATACTTTTTATATTACAATGAACCAGAATACCTGGAACAGTTTACCAGCAGATATTCAGGAAATAATTACTAATTATGTGGAAGAAGAGTTCATTGAGAAACTTGCCAAGATGTGGAATGACATCGGAATTGAGGGAAAAAGATATGCCATTGAAGAAGGTTTTGATATATATGTAGTACCTGATAATGAGCTTCCGGCTTGGAAGGAGAAAGCAGAGAAGGTTATTAATGATTATATAGAGAAAATGGTGGCTAAAGGTTATTCTAAAGATGAAATAACGGAATGGATGGATTTTATCAAAGAAAGAACTGAATACTGGCTTAATAAACAGATTGAACTTGGGATAAAATCTGAGACTGGTCCACCAGAAGTTTACAAAGAGTATTAAAATTTTTCAAACGGGCCATCGCTTATTAATTTTAAAGTATAAAAATATGACTTTAAATGTGTTAAGTGATGGCCCGAAAAATATTTATTCATTTTGTTTAGCAGTTAATATAGCACTACAGCGAAAAGTTAGCAATGAGCGTGCCATGGGGACGGTTCGAGCGTCCCCGTAGCGAAGCGAAGGGCCGTCAGGGGAGACGATGGAAGAACCGTCCCCGTGGCTAGCGATGTAACAAAATTAGACGAACTTTCGCTGTAGTGATAGTTTATTGTTGAATTTTTTTTAAAAGGATGTTGCACAATGAAATTTAAATTAATTTCTGAAAATATAATAAAACTGATTGAGTGGATTGGTATTGTTGGTGTAGTGGTCATGATAGCCGTTACATTTATAAATGTAATCGGTGCCAAGTTATTTCTTTCACCTCTTCGCGGCGCAACCGAAGTGGTAGGTTTTGGACAAATAGTAGCAATAACCTTTGCTATTGCTATTGACATGTTAGAGAAACGACATATTACCGTAGATTTTGTGGTCGAACGTTTGTCCAGCCTTGCCCAAAAGGGGATAAATTTGTTTATTTTTGCTTTAGAGCTTATTTTCTTTGCTGTTCTTAGCTATAAGAGTTTCATTTATGGGATTTCTCTTAAAAGGGCAGGGGAAATTAGTTCCGGAGCACTTATTCCTTTTTATCCATTTGCTTTTGCCATTGCTATTGGTGCTGCTGTTACTTTACTCTTCTTTTTGAACGAGATTATTACATTATTTACAACAGGAAGAGGTGAAAAAAATGAGTCCAGTTGAAATAGGTATTGTGGGGATAGTTCTACTTCTTGTTCTCTTTTTACTTAGGATGCACATAGCTTTTGCCATGGCTTTTGTAGGCATGCTTGGCTTTTGTTACATTACATCGTGGTCTACAGGAACCGCTATGTTGGCACGGGAATTTATGGGTCAATTTTATAACTATTCCCTTTGTGCTATTACTATGTTCGTGCTAATGGGTTCTTTTGCTTTTATTGCTGGTATTGGTGAAAGGCTCTACGAAGGTGCCTACAAGATCGTTGGAGATCTAAAAGGCGGCTTGGGTATTGCTACGATTATAGGGTGTGCATGTTTTGCTGCGATTTGCGGTTCTACAAACGCTACGGCAGCTACGATGGGCAGAATAGCACTTCCTGAGATGAAGAAATACAATTACAATGAGACTCTAGCTACAGGAGTCGTTGCTTCGGGTGGTACTCTTGGCATCCTCATACCTCCCAGTACTGTTTTTATTGTCTATGGCTTTCTGACAGAGCAGTCTATTGGAAAACTTTTTGTTGCAGGCATTATTCCGGGATTGATCTTGGCCCTGCTTTTCTCTCTCACCATTTATGTGATTTGCCGCATTTACCCTAATATGGGACCTGCAGGCGAACGCATAAACTGGAAGGAAAAGCTCAAGGCGTTTATTTACGTAACTGATGCCGTTTTTCTTTTCCTTTTGGTTATTGGCGGGATGTTCCTTGGCTGGTTTAGTCCGGTTGAAAGTGCTGGTATTGGGGCGGTCGCTACAATAGTACTAGGATTGTTGCATCGTAAGATAACATGGTCTAGGTTTGTCTTTTTCATCAAGGATGGCTTGCGGACGGCAACTATGATTATCTGCCTTATTACTGGCGCAACTGTTTTTGGCCGATTTATGGCCGTAACAACCATTCCTTTTATTATCGCTGATTGGGTTGAAGCGCTTCCCTTCTCAGCAACTACTATTTCTGTAATTATCGTCATAATATTTATATTAGGCGGATGTTTCATAGATGCTATGGCCCTTATTACCCTTCTTGTTCCCGTCCTCTACCCAGTTATTATCCATCTTGGTTTGGATCCCATCTGGTTTGGAGTTATTGTGGTGCTAGTGGCACAGCTGGGTGTAATAACACCACCTGTAGGCAGCAATGTTTATGTGGTTAAAGGAATATCCCCACAGACACCCTTGGAGCAGATCTTTAAAGGCGTCTATCCCTTCATGCTGGCGCTTTTGATAACTACGTTCTTGGTAATTGTATTCCCGCAGTTAGCGCTATTCTTGCTAAATTATGCCAAATTTTAAATATGAAGAGGAGAGGAGAAACGCTATGTTAAAAATACCTGAGATATCACAGGAATTTAATTTAGGGGCTTTTTTGCTGGATCGGCACATTCAGGAAGGTAGAGGGGAAAAAGTAGCAGTATACTATAGGGACAAAAAGGTTACCTATGCAGAGATAGTTAGTTACGCCAACCGTGTGGGAAACGTTTTGCAGGAACTTGGTGTAGAGATAGAAAATCGCGTGATGTTCTCTCTCCCTGATTGCCCTGAATTCTTGTATGTATACTTTGGAGCTATGAGAATGGGAGCGGTACCGGTGCCCGTAACTACCATGGCGCTGCCGGCAGATTACCGCTACTATTTGAATGACAGCCGGGCCAAGGTTTTTGTTACCACGCCAGAAATAGCAGATAAAATTAAAGAAGTGCAAGGAGACTTGAGGCACCTGAAGCATTTTATTGTTCTGGGAGAGCCGGGTCCAGGACAGTTGAGCTTTGAGGAGTTGATAGAGAGCGCATCGGACTCCATGGAAATTGTCCCTACTTCAAAGGATGACATGTGTTTCTGGCTGTACAGTTCAGGTACTACCGGTAGGCCCAAGGGAGTTGTCCATCTCCACCACGATTTACTCTACTATATGCCTCCTTATTGTACGGAGGTACTTCATTTGCAGGAGGACGATATTTGTTTTTCCGCTTCCAAGATGTATTTTTCTTATGGTAGGAACAATTCCATTGAATCGCCATTTCTTTGCGGTGCAGCGGTAGTCCTGGAGCCAGAGTTACCGAAGCCTGAAAAACTGGTTGAGGTTATTACCAAGTACAAGCCAACGATTTTTTTTAGTATCCCTACGTCCTACGCAGGGCTTCTAAACCTACTGGAAAACACTAAAATGGAATACGACTTCTCCTCTTTGCGCCTGTGCATTTCTGCTGGGGAGGCCCTTCCCAAAATAATTTTTGACCGTTGGAAGAAAAAATTTGGGTTGGAAATCCTGGATGGTGTAGGTTCCACTGATGTGGGAGTTATCTACCTTTCAAACCTGCCGGGAAAAGTAAAGCCCGGCAGCAGCGGTATTCTTCTTCCTGGTTTTGAGGGAAAGCTTCTTGATGAGCACAATAAAGAAGTTCCGTTGGGAGAGATAGGCACTTTTTGGGTTAAGAATGACGGGACTACACCTTACTACTGGAACAACCATGAAAAATCAAAGGAAAATATTCATGGGGAGTGGTTCAATACAGGTGACAAATTCTATATGGACGAGGAGGGCTTTTACTGGTATGCTGGCCGTGCTGATGATATGCTGAAAGCAGGGGGGATCTGGGTGTCTCCTTTGGAAATTGAGGGAATTCTTCTGGAGCATCCCGCTGTGTTTGAGTGTGCAGTTGTGGGAGCGCCTGATTCATCAAATTTGGAGAAGCCTTTGGCCTTTGTAGTTGTTCGGGAGGGTTATGAGCCGTCTCCTCAGCTTGAACAAGAGTTAAAAGACTTTGTACGCAGTAAAACTGCTCATTACAAATACCCCAGGTGGATAAAGTTTGTAAATGATTTGCCGCGTACCGCCAGCGGAAAAGTCCAAAGGTATAAGCTGCGTGTTGCTTTAAGTAACGATAAATCTTATCTATAAAGATCTATAAAATGGCCTCGTTTTTGGCGCCCCATGACCCTAAAGGTCACAAAAATGTATGAAAATGCCTGTTTTAGCTCTCGTGCTGTGACCCCCAGGGTGGCGCAAGGTTGTGGCGAGTGGAATGTGCAGCTTGAGCTTACAGGTTTAGCGAAGCGAGGGTCTTAAGATGGCCCGGCTGACAGGACGTCAGCCGCCGGCAGGCGACCATGGAGGGGAGCTCTGCCGCCAATCTTAGCCGAGTAGGCCAATTGTAGGTCTGAGCTGAGCTGCAAAACCTGTCTCAAGCGAACCTTGAGGCGAACGCCAACCTTCGCCACCCCTTATTAGTTGATGAAGCTTAAACCGCTTTTGGAGGTTCCTCGTTTTTAGACTTTTTTAGAAATCTATCCTACAACAGCTTGGGCAAAGTTTGCCACTTACATATTTCCTCATTGTATATATTCAGTGAACCAGGTCAAAATAATCTAATTTACTGTAACTTAATTTGATAATATCCTCTCATGGCGTGATACCAGCTATCAGCGGTTCAGGTGCTTCTATAGAGAGCGGAATAAAGTTACTTTTTTCCTATACAATATACTCATGGACAATACAAGCACTTTAACCGCTGAGATTACAACTGCATCTCCTTGCTTTAAGGACTGTCCTTTTTTAGCCGAAAAGGAAGCCGAACTTGAGAGGGTGCGTGCTGAACTTGCCTCCCTTGCCTCAGCGCATGAAAAGCTTAAGAAGAAATATTGCCGCACAAAAGGCGCTGCTGCTACCTACCTGCATATGCTGTTCGGCCAGTCCTCTGAAAAAAGCAGTTCCGAAAAAGAACAAACTGCTTCGGAGAAAACGGAAACCGGCGATGCTACCCCAAATAGCGGCCGCAAGCGCGGTGCCCAGCCGGGGCACAAAGGCCACGGGCGAAAAATCCCTGAGGACCTACCGGTAGTATACCGTACCATAGAGGTTCCGGAAGAAGAACGTTTCTGTTCTATCTGCGGCAAGGAATGCGAACCGGTGCCGCTTACGGAAAACTCCAGCGAAATTGATGTTGAGATAAAAATGTGCCAGGTAGTAACTATTCGCCAGTGGGTAAAACGCACCTGTGACTGTGAAGACGCCGGGCCCCGGTTTGTAACAGCGCCAAAGCCGCCGCAGGCCATAGCAAAGAGCAAGTTCAGCCATAATCTTTTAGTCCTGTTGATCGTCCTTAAATTCATGTTTGCGGTTCCCTTAAACCGGGTCCTTAACCTTCTAGGGCTGCAGGGCGAGACCATCTCCGCCGGCTCTGTAAGCGGCGCTTTTCGAAAATGCCTTGAACTTTTCGAACCGCTCTACCAGGCGTTGGCCAAAGAAAGCAGGTGTGAAAAGCGGTGGAACGTGGATGAAACAAGCTGGATGAGCTTCATCCAGTTCCCCGGCGACAAAAAGAACTATCTTACCTGGATGTGGGTCTTCGTCTCCCAAAAGGTCATCTTGTATATCTGGGACCCTTCCCGCTCCAGCAGTGTCCCTTTAGCTCACCTGGGACATCTGGCCAGGGGGATTTTAACCGCTGACCGTTACGGTGCGTACAAGAAGTTGGTCAGCATGCTCTCAGGCCTTGTTATCACCTTTTGCCGGGTCCATTTTCGCCGCGATTTCCTCCGGGCAGCGCTCGCTGATAAAACCCTTGAGCGAAAGGAAAAAAGACCCCGCCTTTCAAAAGGACCTGGAAAAGGCTATCGAGAAGATGGAAGAAACCATCACCGCTGAGCTTGAGGACCCCGCACTTAGCGAGGTGCAGCGAAAAGTACTACAAAGCGCTAAAAAGCACTGGGAAGGACTGACCGTTTTCGTGGCCCACCCCCAGGTACCCATGGACAACAACGCAGCGAACGGCCGCTGCGCACCGTTGCCCTGGGCAGGAACAATTACTACGGCAGCCGTGCCGAGTGGAGCAGCCGCTTTACCGCGGTCTGCTTAACCCTTTTAAAAACCGCCGAGCTTAACGGGTTAAACCCCCAGGCATACCTGCGCTATTATCTGGACGGCTGCGGCAAGGCCGGCGGAGTTCCTGATGAACTTACGCCATATCTGCCCTGGAATCTTACTCCAGAAGTACTCAAGGGGGAAAGACCATGAAAGAAGCAGATTTTCCCCGCCTGCTCCAGGGCAGGATGTTCACCCTTAAGGACCTGGAAACGGTCCGCAGACTTATTGCCGAAAACCCGCAGGCAACCAGGCATAACCTTGCTATTATGCTCTGTCAACTGTGGGAGTGGTACAGCCCTGCTGGTAAGACAAAAAAAATGAGTGCCAATTTGCTTCTGTTAAAGCTTCACGAGGCTGGATTTGTTACTCTTCCACCTGCCCAGGAAAAATATGCTTATACGCGTAAACCGCTGTTGCACACATCTGCTGCGGACCCGAAACCACTGGTGAAAAAACCGCTTCAGGAACTGCTGCCTTTAAGGTTTGATAGGGTAACAGCGAAACACAGCTCTGCTTTGTGGAATGAACTGATAGAGCGCTATCACTACCTTGGCTCCAGCAAGTTGTTCGGTGCAAGGCTGCGCTACCTGGTCTACTCACAGCAGGAAGTTATCGCGGCCCTTGGTTTCTCTGCCGCAGCCTGGCAGATTGAGCCCCGGGACCGTTTCATCGGCTGGAATGAGCAGCAGCGCCGCCGCAACCTGCAGCTGGTGGTCAATAACTCACGTTTCCTTATTTTACCCTGGATCAAGTGTCAAAACCTGGCTTCCACGCTCCTTTCTCAAGCGACCAAAAGACTGCCCGATGACTGGGAAAGTGCCTACGGCTACAGACCGGCTCTCTTGGAAACCTTTGTGGATGGTGAACAGTTTGGCGGCACCTGTTACAGCGCAGCAAACTGGATCTATGCCGGATTTACTAATGGCCGGGGACGAGAGGAAAAAAAACATAAAAGGATTGTCTCGGAAAAAGATATCTTCCTTTACCCATTGCAAAAAGATTTTAGAGAACTGCTTTTAAAAGAACCTGAACACTGCTAAGATTGAATGAAATACCTGGTTTACTGAATATATACTAGCTTTGGAGGTTCCTGATATGGAGAATATTATGAAATTTTATAAAAATGATAGATATTCGGAATACGTTGGTATTGAATTAATTGAGGTTTCAAAAGGTAGGGCTAAAGCTAAAATGGAGATCAAAGGCCATCATTTAAACAGTATGGGCACAGTACATGGCGCAGCATTGTTTGCCCTGGCAGATCTTGTTTTTGCTGTGGCATCCAATTCACATGGCACTATGGCCATGGCCATTAATGCAAATATTTCTTATCTTAAAGCGGCAAGAGAAGGTGTTTTACGGGCGGAGGGACGGGAAGTATCACTTAATCCCAAACTCGCTGCTTATACGATACATATTACTGACGAAAATAATGATTTAATCGCTATTTTCCAGGGGATGGTTTACAGGAAAAAGGAAACATTTGATTTAAAGAATGGAGATTAGCATGCTTGAAAAACCGGTGAGGAGTTTTCATGCAATCCGTGCAATTTCGGCTGACAGCAATAAACATGTATTGAGTAACGCCTTCATCGCATTTTTATTTACACAAACCGGTCCCATAGCTATATTATTAAGTGCAGCTCATTCAGGAGGTCTAAGCCCATATTTCGCAGGTCTATAGTTTCGTATTGTATTGAGTGAGAATCAAGAGTAAATATTTGCAGAAAAAGTAAAAAGACCCAATATTCTGAAAAGGTACTTTCCCCACCGATGTCGAAGTTATCATTAAGTCTTAACGATCGGGGGGAACGGATATGGGTCGAAACAAGTACCGTGGCAACAGCGGTTACCCCTTTAAAGCTGGCTTTAATCCGAAACCGAAGAAAGTTTTCCGGTTCAAGGTGGAAAAACTGTTAGGGTCACTGTACCTGACCAAGCCTTTGCTGGAAAGAATGAATATTAAAGCAATCATTGACAGCATTGTTCCGGAACGCAAAGAAAACGGCCAGATTGTTACCACCGGCCAGGTGTCAGAAGTGCTGGTGGCCAATCGTCTTCACCAACCCAGGCCTCTACACGACATTGAGGAATGGGCTGAGCTCTGCGGCATTGGAGAGCTATACGATGTACAGCCGGAAAATCTCAATGATGACCGGCTCGGCAGAGCCTTGGAAGACCTCGACCAATATTTCGAAGAGATCGAAACAGCGCTTGCTTTGCATGTGATCAAAGAATTCGGGTTAAATCCTGAAGAAATTCTCTGGGATACCACCTCCATCTACTTTGAGGGTGACTATGACTCCTCAGAGTTGATCCGGTTCGGTTACGGAGAAAAATCGGACCTTAAACAACTCAAAGTAGCCCTGAACGTGGAAAAAGAGTCCGGGATTCCCTTAAGGGCCGATGTTTTAAACGGCAACCGCACCGATGTGACAATTGTTGTTGAAAACCTTAAAAAACTGCGCCGTGCTTTGAGAAAAGAGGATATTTTGTTTACCGGTGATAACGCCATGGGCACCATTCCTAATTGTCTTTTGCTTAATGCTAATAATATCCGCTTTATTGCGCCAAGCCCTGCTTCAAGTATTTTTGAGCAGGCGATAAGCTCGGTTGATGAAGAAGAACTTGACCGCCTGGTTTTCCCTGATAAGGACGGAACACCAAAGTTTAAGGTTACGGAGCGCGGAGTCTTCATTGACCTCCCCGACCGGGATACAAAAGCAGAACTAAAAGGAGTCAAACCTTTCTGGGCCCGCTGCCTGATTATCTGGAGCAAAAGCAGAGCCAAGTTGGAAAAAGAAAAACGGGCCAAGTATATCTTTAATATCAATAAGCGGTTAGAAGACATCGCTTTACCAAGCTTAACAACAGGCGATACAAGAACAAAGAGTATGCTCAAAATCAGGTTGACAAATGCTTTCAGGGTCCAAAACATTACCTGCGCAAGGTTTTCGGCAACCCGACTGTGGAAGATAAACAGGGCCAGCCCGAGCTTGTTTATGCTTTAAATGAAGAGTTGCTAACCAGGATAGAGAAAAAAGACGGCCTTTATCCGGTGGTGACCAATGTTTACGACCAAAGCTATACCACCGAGGAGCTGTTTTTAAGGACACGTCGGAAATACAGCGTCGAGCAGCCGATGCGGCATCTGAAATCAAAGATCAAAATCAGGCCGGTATTTTTACATATCGAAGAGCGCATCAGGGGCCTGGTCCTGGTAACATTCATCGCCCTGATGGTTTATTGCATCCTGGAACACCTGGCCAAGCAGAACCTAAATCCAAAGGCGACCACTCACCAGCTGATGAAAGAGTTCGCCGCCATCGTCTTCTCGGAAGGGGAGATGCTTGACGGAACCTATTTTCAAACTGTTGGCAATGTCAAAGAACGGCACATCGAATTGATCAATAAGCTTGGCCTTGCTACAGGCAGCTATGCTGCAATTTTTGAAGTGCAACGAGAATGATTGGAAATTTATGTTATTGCAGTGCTTAATTCAATCGGCCCTACCTGCGAAATATGGGCTAAGTGAAAAAGAGATGGTATCCTGGCTTTTTGCCGGTTACGGGATCGGAGGTATTATTACCGTACTATTATCTGTTTTTTACAGGCAACCAATTTCAGCGGCCTGGTCATTACCTGCTGCGGCAATTATGGGTGCTTCCTTACAACATTTAACTTTTCATCAGGTTATTGGTGCTTACCTAGCTAAATACAAAGATGGAATTGATAAGATTCTAGATATGATGCTGAACAAAAAATGAGGGTATTAAAAGTCCATGGACTAAAATGAATTTTTCTATATTCAAATACCCGGGAGAAGTCGTTACTCATACCCCTTTTGCTGTACTCCCGTGGGGATATGTGAAAAGAATGGATGATCTGCATATATTCTCCTTTCCTTCTTTAAATTTGCTTAAATATTATCAAATTAAAAAGAAGAAGGGGAGACAATGATACACCTATATTTTGATTAAATCTTTTTCTTTTAAGAGAAGATTATGTGCTGATTAACACTACACCCGTGAGATTGCTTATTTTGCTACTCCCGCTACGCCACGGGGACAGTTCCATCGTCTTCCCGATTAAGGTATGGGGACACACCCCTGATAAAGCATCGGGGAATGTCCCCGATTCTTTTGCTGCGCTACGGTGATATTGCATGGGGACGTTCCTCTGCAAGAGGTGTGTCACCTTACCTCTAAACCGTCCCCATGACTCCGCTTACATTTAATTCACGCTCTGTACTAAAAGCACAAAAGGGATCTCTGAGATTATGAAGCTTGCGTTTATTTGTTAGTATATATAACGTACACTGTTTTAGGAGAAAAATGTATGAAATATATATTGTTTTAATTTATTTTGACAGTTAAAATAACTTTGTAATTCTTTTAAGTGGTGGTCAGAGATAAAATCGGTAAAAGAAGCGAGAGACGCAGGGCTGTTCTAATTGGCAATGCGATGAAGGCAGAAAATAATATCTATCCCAGTGCAGCAAGAAGGAGGTATGTTCAATGTATATGAGATCTACCGGCTTAGGCAAGACCTTGCTTCAGGGTAGATTAGCCAAGCTTGAGTACACCAATGTTGTCCCGGAAACGTTGAAGAATCC
>QZJM01000018.1:0-2500 GCA_003605065.1 Dethiobacter sp.
TGGACTCTTGGGGGAGATAAGCCTGTTATCCCCGGGGTAGCTTTTATCCGTTGAGCGACGGCCCTTCCACTCGGCACCGCCGGATCACTAAGCCCTGGTTTCCCACCTGCTCGACCCGTCGGTCTCGCAGTTAAGCTCCCTTATGCCTTTACACTCTACGCGCGATTCCCGACCGCGCTGAGGGAACCTTTGGGCGCCTCCGTTACTCTTTGGGAGGCGACCGCCCCAGTCAAACTGCCCACCTGACACTGTCCCAAAACCGGATAACGGTTTCTGGTTAGAATCCCAGCATTGAAAGGGTGGTATCCCAAGGTTGGCTCCCTCCAGGCTAGCGCCCGGAGTTCTCAGCCTCCCACCTATCCTGTACATTCAATACCAAAATCCAATATCAGGCTACAGTAAAGCTCCACGGGGTCTTTCCGTCTTGTCGCAGGTAACCTGCATCTTCACAGGTACTACAATTTCACCGGGTCCCTCGTTGAGACAGCGCCCAAGTCGTTACGCCTTTCGTGCGGGTCGGAATTTACCCGACAAGGAATTTCGCTACCTTAGGACCGTTATAGTTACGGCCGCCGTTTACTGGGGCTTAGGTTCAGAGCTTCGCGGTTACCCACTAACCCCTCCCCTTAACCTTCCAGCACCGGGCAGGCGTCAGCCCCTATACGTCGTCTTACGACTTAGCAGAGACCTGTGTTTTTGCTAAACAGTCGCTTGGGCCTATTCACTGCGGCCCCCTCAGGCAAATTTCGGTTCGGGGACGGACCTACTTGAATATCTCATCCCTACTTGAATTAAGGGCATATTCAAGTAGGTCCGTCCCCGTTCAAAAATCACCCTACACGGGGCACCCCTTCTCCCGAAGTTACGGGGTAATTTTGCCGAGTTCCTTAACGAGGGTTCTCCCGCTCGCCTTAGGATTCTCTCCTCGCCTACCTGTGTCGGTTTGCGGTACGGGCACCCTGCAGCCTGGCTAGAGGTTTTTCTTGGCAGTATGGGATCAGCCAGTTCGCTACTTAAAATTTCGCTCCCCATCGCGCCTCAGGATTACACAGAGACGGATTTGCCTATCTCTGCTCCCTACACGCTTAGACGCACACAACCAACGGTGCGCTGCGCCTACCCTCCTGCGTCACCCCATCGCTCCTAGCGGCTGAAGGTGGTACTGGAATTTCCACCAGTTGTCCATCGCTTACGCCTTTCGGCCTCAGCTTAGGTCCCGACTTACCCTGAGAGGACGAACCTTCCTCAGGAAACCTTAGGCTTTCGGCGGGCAAGATTCTCACTTGCCTTATCGTTACTCATGCCGGCATTCTCACTTCTGGAAGCTCCACTGCTCCTTACGGTACAGCTTCGATGCCGCCAGAACGCTCCCCTACCCCTACTGGAAGTTAGAGGTTAGAGGTTAGAAGTTAGATATTATTTAGAGGTTTGATTACGCCAATTCTCGATCAGCTATATTTAGAGGAATACTTACTGCTGAGCGACGTATTTGACTGCTTAGTTCATATCTCTCACTCGTTGGCAGTGTGAAGGATAACCGGTGAATATCCAATGCCAGGTGATAGGAACGTTTATATACGTTTAAATCCCTATAGCCTTGGATCACCATTATCCATTCCTCCAATTTCTAACTTCTAACTTCCAACTTCCAGTAAGCCATGGCTTCGGTGGCAGGCTTTAGCCCCGTTACATTTTCGGCGCAGAAATACTTGACCAGTGAGCTATTACGCACTCTTTAAATGGTGGCTGCTTCTAAGCCAACATCCTGGTTGTCTAAGCGTTTCCACATCCTTTCCCACTTAGCCTGCACTTTGGGACCTTAGCCGATGATCTGGGCTGTTTCCCTCTCGACTATGAAACTTATCTCCCATAGTCTGACTCCCAAGATACGAGAACTGGTATTCGGAGTTTGACTGAATTCGGTAACCTTGTAGGGCCCCTAGCCCAATCAGTGCTCTACCCCCAGCTCTTATTACTTGAGGCTAGCCCTAAAGCTATTTCGGGGAGAACCAGCTATATCCGGGTTCGATTGGCATTTCACCTCTACCCACAGCTCATCCCCCGATTTTTCAACATCGGTGGGTTCGGGCCTCCACTCGCGTTTAAACGAGCTTCACCCTGGCCATAGGTAGGTCACCCGGTTTCGGGTCTACGTCCGGTAACTAAACGCCCTTTTCAGACTCGCTTTCGCTACGGCTCCGGGACTTTGTCCCTTAACCTTGCTACCGAACGTAACTCGCCGGCCCGTTCTACAAAAAGTACGCAGTCACACTTTACAACAGCTAGGCTGTTGTAAATAGTGCTTCCACTGCTTGTAGGCTTACGGTTTCAGGTACTATTTCACTCCCCTTCCGGGGTACTTTTCACCTTTCCCTCACGGTACTGCTTCACTATCGGTCGCCAGCTAGTATTTAGCCTTAGGAGGTGGTCCTCCTGGATTCACACGGGATTCCACGTGCCCCGTGATACTTGGGAACGCTTTAAGCAAGTCCTTTTAATT
>QZJM01000018.1:5000-27178 GCA_003605065.1 Dethiobacter sp.
GACAGGGACTCCTCCTATCCTTGTTCAGTTTTCAAAGAACTTCATGCAGCACCATTTATCTTACCATATTTACGTTTCTTTGTCAAGGTGCTGATGAACTTGTTAAAAGCTTTTTGGGCTTTTAACCTGGCAACATCGTTCTACATTTTATGATTATTTTTTGATAATGCTGCCGGCGCCTTTTTGGCACCACAGTTTTTAACTATACCATCTTGTTTTTAGTTTGTCAAGATGTTTTTGTTTTAAACTGTTTTTTGTTACCAACATCATCCTTTAATGTTGCCGGGCGCCATTTCATTTTGACGCCACAGTTTGTTAGTTTAACATCTTTGTTTTACTTTGTCAAGATATTTCGACTTACTTTTTTTACTCTTGCCCCGGAATCGTTCAATTCTTTTCCCGGGCAATTTCATGTCACAATTTGATACTATAGCATGCTTTGTATGGAGATACAAGAGCGCCTATTTATGATTAACATCAATAAAACAAAGTTTGCTCGCCTATGCTGCGGTTTCCTTTTTGTATCGCCTTATCCCACTTATTTCAACTATTTTTCCCACTTTATTTTTAAACTTTTATCCAGCCTACGGCGCCAGGTCCGGGGGCTTTGCCGGTTTTAATGCTCCCATAATAAGATTTATGACCGTCTCCGGAACTTCGCCGGGGTAAATTGTATCGGCGATGGGGACGGTAGTATGCACCTCTACATCAGCTGAGATAAAGGGGATCACTATGCGTATTTCCGTAAAAACATCCAGGTAGATCTTGTGGCGCACCTGGTTGATACCTGCCGCTTCAAAAGAGTCGATAAGAAAGGTGTTAACCCTGCCGGCAGGTATTAACTTCACCGGAATTTCTGGTCCGTATGCCGCCAGGAGATAGCTATCCAAAACTTCGCCCAGGGGTATTTTTATAGGTTCCTTCCCCATCTCTTTCAGGGCGTTTTGCGTGGCTATTGTAGTTCTGGCCATCAAACGGTTAATCTCCATGGTATTAATTTGCGCCATAACGATCTTGCCCTTGTCATCCTGCTTTATGGAGATTAAATCCTGATACAGAATACCGCGGGCCACTTCTTCCATGATAGCCCTGTTTACGGCATCTGTAGCCAGCATATCGGCTTTTATTTCCGCGATGGAAAGAATGGCCGGACGCAGGTTTTGTTCCAAAGCCCGGAAACCTTTAAACGACAAGAATACCAGCAGGCAAAGAGCGATAAATGAGAGCAGGCTGTAATTAAGCAAACGCTCACTGAAAAAGCGGCTTATGGTTTTTTTACGCCATAAAAACATAAAAAGCCCTCCATGCTAATATTTATGTTAAGAAGAGCTTTTTAAGAAATAACCGGAAAACAATTTTACAAGAAATCGGGACGGAATAAGGACCGGGAATTAAAGCATTCCATCAAGCCATTTAACCAGGCAGTAATTCTTTTTGCCCCGGCGGATGATTGTATACTTCCCACCCCAGAGGCGGTCCGATGCTGACAGAACCCTGTCAAGATCGGTGCTGGGTTCATCATTTATATAAATGGCCCTGTTTTTGATATCCTCCCTGGCCTGTCTCCTGGAAGAGGAAAGGCCGCTCGTTACCAGTAGATCCACCACGCCGATCTCTTTTTCCCGGACAGTAGTGGAGGGCACGTCTTTAAAACCTTCTTCAATTTCCTCCCCCGTCAGCTCTCTCAGGTTCCCATAGAACAAAGCCTGTGATATTTTCTCAGCCCTGTTTAAAGCTTCCCGGCCGTGCACCAGTGCCGTTACTTCCTGGGCCAGGACTCGCTGGGCCTCCCTTTTCCCGGGATTCATTTCAACCTCTTCCTGCAGGTCAAGAATTTCATCCCGGGACAAAAAAGTAAAATATTTTATAAATGTGACAACATCCCGGTCATCGGTATTAATCCAGAACTGGTAAAACTGATAGGGAGTTGTTTTGGCCGGATCCAGCCAGATTGTCCCTGCTTCTGTTTTGCCAAATTTCGTACCGTCACTTTTGGTAACCAAGGGGAAGGTTAAACCATAAACCTTCTTGTTGGAAACCCTGCGGATCAAATCTATTCCCGCGGTAATATTTCCCCACTGGTCGCTACCTCCTGCCTGTAATTCGCAATTGAAATCCTCACTTAATTTGAGGAAATCATAGGACTGCAGGATCATGTAGCTGAATTCGGTGTAAGAAATACCCGTGGACAGCCTGGCTTTTACGGATTCCTTGGAAAGCATATAGTTTATGGGAAAGTATTTCCCGATATCACGCAGGAACTTTATAACTTCCAGCTTACCCAGCCAGTTATAATTATTGGCCATGCGGGCAGGGTTAGGCTTGGAATCAAAATCCAGGAACCGCTCCAGCTGCTTTCGGATTTTACCGGTCCATTCCTCCACCAGTTCTTCAGGGTTTAATCCCCTTTCAGAGACCTTCCCGCTGGGATCACCGATTAACCCCGTACCACCACCTACCAGGGGAATAGGTACATGCCCGGCCAATTGGAAACGCCTCAAGCCTATGATGGGCAGGAGGCTGCCCACATGCAGGCTGTCGGCTGTAGGATCAAAACCAATATATAAACTGATGGGCCCGGCATTCAATCTCTCCCTGAGTTCCTCTTCATCGGTAACCTGGTAGATTAGCTCCCTGAACTCCAAATCCTTTAAGATATCCATTTTAAAATCTCCTTCATACCTTGTTTTACAGCCACAGGATATGGAAACAAAAGCAACATCTGCTGCAAAAAAAATTATACATTATATAATTTCTTTAAGCAACCCGGAACTTTCGCTTTTAACGGATTTTCTCCCGCTAGGTCTTGTGGTATAATATGTTCAGTGAGGTGGGCGCTTATGCCTGGAAAACGCAGAATAAACCGGACCCCAAAGTCAAATGGCAGAGACAGGAACTCTCCATCTGCTGCCGGCGGCAGCAGCAATTCCGTCAAAAAAAAGAAGGGCAGGAAGATTTTAAAGGTCGTTAAAGCAGCCCTCGTGCTGATCATTATTGCCTTTATTATCTTAAGCGCCGGCGCGCTTACCATCGTATATTCCTATGTCAAGGATGCCCCGGAGTTTAACAGCGGTACTCTCCGCCCTCCTGTTACATCCTATATTTTTGATCGCCACGGTAAAGAAGTAACCAGGCTCTATGATGAGCAAAACCGCATCGAAATCCCCCTGGAGCAAATCCCCCTGCATGTGCAAAAAGCTTTCATCGCCATAGAGGATGAAAGGTTTTATGATCACTTCGGCATAGATCCTCTCGCCATTTTAAGAGCTTTTGTCATCAACCTGCGCCAGCGGCGCTGGGCCGTGCAGGGTGGGAGCACCATAACACAGCAGTTGATCAAGGATGCGTTTTTAACGCCGGAAAAAACTAACCGCCGGAAGATCCAGGAAGCCTGGCTAGCTGTTAAAATGGAACGCCAGTATTCCAAAAGCGAAATCCTGGAGATGTATCTGAACCGCATCCCTTTTGCTCATGGCGCTTACGGCATAGAAGCAGCAGCTAATACTTATTTTAGTAAAAGTGTGGGAGATCTTACTGTGGCCGAGGCGGCATTGTTGGCCGGAGTTCCACGTGCACCCAATTTTTATTCCCCGTACCTGAATTATGAGGGTTCACTACAAAGACAGTCCCTGGTCCTCTCTAAAATGTACGAACTGGGCTATATCAATCACAGGGAATTGATGGAAGCTAAAGAGCAGGAAATAGTTCTTTCCGAACGGCCTTCCCGGGAATATCCCTATCCCTATTTTGTGGACTACATTCTACACCAGGAACTTGTAAAAATATTAACTTCAATGCCCCAGTACAAAAGCCGTGAAGAAGCTTACGAGGCCATTTACAACATGGGCCTGAAAGTATATACCACTCTCGATACAGAGGCACAGACAATTACAGAAAACGTCCTTAACGATGTAAGTTTATACCCGCAAAATATCAGGGTGGACATGGACCTGATGAAAAAATTGCTGGAAAGCAAAGAATATGATCGTTACCCCCAGGAAGTCCTTTCTGGGGAAGGGATTCTCCAGCCCCAGGCGGCGGCAGTGGTAGCCAATCCTGTTACGGGTGAAATCCTGGCCCTGGTTGGCGGGAGGGAGTACAGCAAGAAAAACCAGAACCTGCGTTTCCTGAGCCGCAGGCAGCCGGGTTCCTCCATCAAACCCATTGTTACTTATGCACCGTCTTTGGAAGAAAATCTTCTTACCCCAGGGTCAATTCTTGATGATGCTCCTTTTATCAGGGGTGAGTGGACACCGGAGAATTTTGACAAGCGTTTCCGCGGCCTGACTCCGGTGCGGGAATCGATAGTTTGGTCCCTAAATGTCCCGGCGGTAAGGGCCTTCGAACGGTTAACACCTCACATCGGCCTGGAATACGCCAAGAGAATGGGTCTAAGCACTATTCATGCTAACGACTTTAACCTGGCCACAACTTTGGGAGGATTAACCTACGGGGTAACACCCCTGGATATGGCCCAAGCCTATGCTGTCCTTGCCAACCAGGGAATAAAAGTAAATTTATACACCATAAAACGTATCGAGGACCGCAGCGGCCGTGTTTTATACGAACACCGCAGCGAACCAGTGGCCGTCCTCTCCCAGCAGACCGCTTTTATGATAACGGATATGCTTAAAGATGCGGTTCGCCGGGGAACAGCAGGAAGGTTGAGAATAGGACGGCCAGCAGCAGCAAAAACGGGAACCACCAATGACAACCGGGATGCTTACCTAATAACGTATACTCCTGATATCGTCGTTTCCTTTTGGCTCGGGCATGACATCACCAAGCTGGGAACTGTCCGGGGGGGAAGCGGTACCACCATAGCCTACATGAATGCCATTTTAACGCAATTTCTGAAAGATGTGCCGCCGTCAGATTTTGTCAGGCCTTCAGGTATCAGCGGGCCCATCGGTATCTGCAGTAAGTCGGGCTTAAGACCGGGACCTTTCTGCCCGCCGGAATCAATTATAAACGAAATCTTTCCCACAGCACTTGTACCCCAGGAGACCTGCGATCTGCACGTGGAACTGGAAATCTGCAAATCCAGCGGGCTTTTGCCAAACGAGCACTGCCCGGAAAATGAAATTGAAAGAAAGGTTTTTCTCATCAGGCCGGAATATGAGGTAACCGACGAGCGCTGGAAGCCGGGCGAAGGACGTGGGCCGGAAGACGCCGAGTTAATGCCGCCGGCAGAATACTGTGAAGTGCATACCAGGCCGGCCTCCAGGCCGGGCGGGTTCGTTGTCTACCTGTTGGATAATCCCCTCCGGGCCCATTTGCAATGGGATTACAACCCCCATTTAGTCGAATACAGGGTATACAGAGGTATCGAGGGAGAGGAGGAACTGGTCCTCCTGCAGAAAGTGCCCGGTTCCATTACGCAGTACCTCGATAGCAGCATTGAAGCAGGTAAAGCATATATCTATTCACTGGTAGCTCTTAATACGGAAGGTGTAAAATCCGCACCCGCAGAGTGGGTACTCATAATTCCCCAGCGGGAAGAACAGCACCGGAACGAAGAACCACCCGTGCCAAACTCCCAGCCGCCTTCCATCACCAACAGGGGTCAGGAGAAAAGGAGTACCCCCTAATTTTGATCGGCCCAGCAGTCCGGGTTAAGATGACCACCGGCAGAAGTAAGGGAAAAGGGAGATAACCTAAGGGCAGAGGTAGTATAACTTCGGTGCAGCTTCAGCAGCTCTTCCTCAAGCTACTCAATTATATAAATACATTCCGGTAGCCGGGGCTCACATTTTTTTAAAACTGACAATTGTTACCCCGTTTCCTCCTTCTCCTTCACCGCCAATACGGTAGTTTTCTACCTGCTCCTTGTTTTCCAGGTAAAGGTGCAATCCCCTGCGCAGTTTCCCGGTACCTTTGCCGTGGATAATTTCTATTTTGTCCAAATTGGCGAGGATAGAGTCATCCATATGTTTTTCGACCTTGAGGATAGCCTCCTCCAGGGTCAGCCCGCGAAGGTCCAGCCGCTGGCTGACAGCAGTACTTTTTTCCCACAGCAAAGCCTGATCCCCGTAAGGTTTATCTTTCCTTTCCCGGGCGCCCTTTTCCCGCTCCCTCTTAGCACCGTCATATTTTTGTAGATCGTCCAGTACCGTGCTGATTTTAAGCGTACCGGCCTGAACCTGGATTTCTCCGGTGGAAAGTACCCTGGTGATTTTCCCGGCGCAGCGCAAATTTTTGATATATACATCCTGGCCCTCCTGTACTTCATCCAGCTCCAGGGGCCTTCCTCTTTCTTCTTCCCGGAGTTCATGGCCGCCGGCTTCTTCCCGTACAGCCTGTAACTCTTTTCTGGCCTCCTGTCCCAGAACAAGGGCTTCCCTACCTGTTTTCTCCTGTTCGGCACGGTTTAGTTTCCTCAGTATTTCCTCCGTCTTTCTCTGGGCCTCCCTGATAATTCCACCGGCTTCCTGACGGGCATTCTTCAGGATTTCTCTTCTTTTTTGCTCCAACTCTTTTTTTTCTTCTTTCAATTCCTGGAGGAGAAGAGCCATTTCTTCCTTCATTTCCCTTATTTTTTCGTTATCAACAGACATTTTGTGCCTTTCTTCCACGAGGCCGGAAACAACTTCCTCCAGATCAAGGAATTCCTTACGCACAAAGGAACGAGCCTTTGCTGTCAACTCCCGGGGCATCCCCAGTTTTTCCGCTACATTAAGGGCGTTGCTTTGTCCCGGGACACCGATAAGGAGTTTAAAGGAAGGCCTTAATGTCTGGGGGTCAAATTCCATGGAGGCGTTTTCCATGCCCTGGCGGAGATGAGCAAAGACCTTCAATTCGTTAATATGCGTAGTGGCCACTGTCCTTATGCCGCGGGAATGAAGTTCGTCCAGGATAGCCATGGCCAGGGCAGAACCTTCCGAGGGATCGGTGCCTGCCCCCAGCTCATCCAGTAATACCAGTGAAGAAGAAGAGGCTTTTGCCAGTATTTCATTAATATTGAGCATGTGGCCGGAAAAAGTACTGAGTGATTGTGCAATGTTTTGTTCGTCCCCGATATCGGCCCAGATGTCTTCAAAAACGCCGAATTCCGTACCCTTGGCAGCGGGGACATGGAGCCCGCACTGGGCCATCAGGGCAAAAAGCCCTATGGTTTTAAGCGTAACTGTTTTACCACCGGTGTTGGGGCCTGTAATAATCAGGGTGCTAAATTCGCCGCCCAGGTGAACATCTACGGGGACAACTTCCTGGGCCGGCAGCAGCGGGTGGCGGCCCCCGAAGATAACAATAGCCCTCCTGCTGTTTAAGAGCGGTTCCCTTCCTCTATAGGACAGGCTTAAGTGGCCCCTGGCCAAGATGAAGTCCAGCTCACCATAAGACTGGTAGCTAAATACAATGGCGTCGTAATGAGCCCCAATCAGCGCCGTAAGCTTTCGCAGGATCTTTTCTATTTCTTCCTCACTCTGCCCTTTAATACCTCTCAGGCGGTTATTAAGCTCCAGGACCGGAAGGGGTTCAATGAAAAGGGTAACCCCGCTGGCGGACTGATCGTGAACCACACCGGGGATCTGGCTGCGGAATTCCTGCTTTACGGGAAGGACATACCGGTCGTGTCTTACCGTAATAATATTTTCCTGTAAATATTTCTGGTAGTGGGGCTTCCGCAGGTACGATTCCAGGGAATGGCGAATTTTTTCCTGGAGTCTTCTTTCTTCCCAACGCAGGGAAGAAAGCAGGTTAGAGGCGCTATCCCTGATTTCTCCCTGTAAGGTTAAGCACCTTTCCAGCTCAGAAGTTAAATGCGGGAAAATCTTTATTTCTTTTACAAGGTTAAAGAGACGGGGAAACCTTGTCTCCATCTCGCTTTCATTTAAAAAGTAACTTTTCAACGATTCCAGCGCCCTTAAAAAATTTTCCATCTCCTTGAGTTCGGAGGGGCCCAAAATTCCGCCTCGTTCAGCTCGCTTAAGGGAAAGCATTAAATCGCCGCATCCTTTAAAGCCCACGCTCTTTTGCAGGATAACCCCAACAGCCTCCGAGGTCTCCTGCTGCAACCCGGCTATCTTTTCAAGGACGGTAAGAGGATACAAGGCCTCGACTTTCAGGGCACCCGGGACCGTAAGAGTAAAATTTCGCAGCTGCTCTCTTATTTTTTCAAATTCAAGAATGCGCATAGCCTTGTTCATTTTAAACACCTCGCCTTGATACAAAGGGGTTCCCTTTAAGATAAAATCTCCACTGCTTATCCTGACCCTGATTGATACCGATACGGCCCGAAACGCCGACAGAAAGGTTGTCTGGGGCGACGCCTGCGGCAATAAAAAAAGGATACTCCTGTAAAGACATTCCATTGTGCTCCCTGCAGATACCCATGGCCTGGCAGAGTTTTCCGGGACCGCTGGTTAAATTATTTTTTTTTTGCCCGCGGCCACATCTTTTCTGCATCAGGCCCAGGCCTTCCACGGGTTCCAGGGCGCGAATGAGAACGGCCTCTCCTACCCCTTCCCCGTTGGTAACAACGTTAAAGCAGTAATAGCTGCCATAAATAAAATAAACATAGGCCCTCCCGGGAGGGCCGAACATTACGGCATTTCTTTTGGTTTTTCCCCTTGCGGCATGGCAGGCCGGGTCGTCCTGGCTGAGGTATGCCTCTGTTTCCACTATAATACCGGAAGTAAGCCCCTCCGGGGAAAAATAAACCAGTCTTGCCCCCAGCAGGGAGCGGGCTATTTCTACTGTATGGCCCTGGTAATAGTCCTGGGCAAGAATTTGATATTTCATTATTTTAAATTAGCTTCCCCAGTTTGCCCACCACAAAATCTAAAAAAAGACCAGAAAACAGGGGCATGTAATGGCGGGAAAGCGATACCACCACAGAAGCCTCGACTGTTCTCATCCAGAAAGCGGTTTCCACTAAAGAAAGAAGGGCTACAATTAAAAAGATTACCAGAACGCCTTTGACAGCACCGGTGATACTGCCCAAAAGAGCATTCAAGGGACCGATAATAGGAATTTTATTAAAAATGCTCATTTTCCTGGCAATAAGGCCCAGCACCAGGGAAAGGACCAAAAAAACGACGAGGAAAGCAATAATATTGGCAAGAGTCTCTGTTAACCAGGAAGCAGCTTCCCCGTTCCGAGCCAGCCCAGTAATAACTTCATCCAGTTTAAGATATTTCTGCAGGTAAGTTTTTACATCACTACTCCAGAAAAGAGCGGCATAGATGGCGATGAACAAGCTTACCAGCCCGGCAACCTGGCGCAAAAAACCATGCCTGAATCCATTATAGAGATTTAGGATTAATATAAAAATAAGGGCATAATCCAGCCAATTCATGTTTTTATTTCACCTTTTCCTGTGTTTTTCCTGCCTGCGCAGGGTTAATAAATCACTGGCCAGATTCAGCGCAGTCAGAATAGCTATTTTTTGCAGGCTCATCAGCGGATACTTTTCACAGAGTTCCTTCATCAGGCGGTTGACATATTTGCCAACTTCGAACACATGCTCACGAGGGGAGGAGCTCCGGATAATATATTCCTCACCCAGTATCTCAATAACAATGCGTTTTTTCCCCTCATCAACTGACATTCTTCCACCCCTTAAGAAAAAAGCCTTTTAAACTCCTTAGGATGAGGTTTTCCCCTAGATATATTTATCCTATTATAACTTTCTGATGTGCTCATAGCAACTGGTAGATTGTACAATATTTTTTACCATGTCTTTGAGAAGGTTAGCGCCACTTCATTTCTTCTCTGTACTGAGCTCCAGTGTTTCCAGGCCGTCTGAAACCAGGTCGATAAGGTGAACGCAGGCATTGCCGCCCCCAAGGAGCCTGGCAATGTCTTTCTTCTTGATCCCGCCGAGGTTTTTCCCTTCCAGTTCTTTCATCAGGCCTGCCGCTTCCCCGCAAACACAATCAGGGGCCCTTAGAAGATCACCCCGGGCACTTTTAACCATGAAGCTGTCCTTCTCCAGTTCCAGTTCGACGGAGACGCCATGGAAGGAATCGTTAAGGTGGCCGGCAAGCAGGTAGGAATTATCTTGGAGGTATAAAACCTGGGTCTTCATCCGGTTAAAAAGGCTTCCCGTACGGGTAATGCAGCCCACATGCTCGTACCATCCCTGCGTTACCCGGTCAAGGTTGCTGTAATAGCGGCAGGAGTTTACATAAAGACTGTTCCAGTTATGTTCGTAGGCTTCTGCCGAGGAAAAGCCCCGCTCTTTATAGAGAAAAGTTTCGGCCTGGATAAGCCCCCGGACAGCCTCGGCAAAAAGCCCGTTAGCACAGCTGTCCTGCAGCGGGGCCAGAGCTTCACGCATGATACCCCCGCAATTAAAATAGGCCTCCATTCCTGCCAGTTGAGGAAGGTTTAAGGTTTTACAGCCTGCTCCCTGCGGAGTCCGGTATTTTTCCCAGGCTGCTTCCCTTACAGCAAAAGTTTCAGGATCAACAACCAGGCGCGCACAAGCTTCACGGTCCGTTCCACAATAAGTGACCTCCACCAGCAGTTTTTGTTCTTCCAAACGCACGGAAGAATGCCAGTTACGCTGGAAAAGACAATACAAGGATATCTCCCCTTTCTCAGGTCCGTATAAAGTTGTTATTCGCTGGTGTTAACCCTGAATCCTTCTTAAATCAACCTTTCGTTACAGCTTTCTCAGGATGGCTGCATATTTGTCATGAAGAAATTGCTCCATGGCCTCCTGTATTTCATCGATCTCGTCATCTTTGAGGGTCCTCTCACTATGCCGAAAGGTAAGGGCAAAAGCAAGGCTCAGGTGCCCCTGCGGAATCTGGGTCCCTTTATAGACATCAAACAGCCTGATGTCCTCCAGCAATTTGCCGCCGCATTCTTTTAGGCCCTGCATTATATCTCCGGCGTTGACTTTCTCGGGAACGGTAAAGGCCACATCCCGTAAAACCGAAGGGTAACGCGGCAGCGGTTTGAAAGATGGGCTCAAGGAAACGGAGTTCAAAAATGCCTCCGTCGATAATTCTGCCAGGTAAACATCCTGCCTGAACTGGAGCTTCTCCAGTGCTGCAGGATGTAAAGCACCGATAAAACCTGCTTCCTGATCGTTTACCACGAGTGTTGCTCCCCTGGTTGGATGCAGGAAAGGCAGCTGTCCTGCCTCCCAGCGGTATTCTTTTATACCGAGGCTGTTAAGGAGGGCCTCCAGTATCCCTTTCAGGTAAAAATAATCCAGGGGCTTCGGCGTGTTCTGCCAGTCATTTTGCGGCATTTTACCGCTAAGGGCAAGGGAGACGAGCATTTTTTCCAGCGGCAGTTTGCTATCTGTCTCCGCAGGAAGAAAAATTTTTCCTATTTCAAAGATTAACTGGTTGTCTACCTGGCGGTTAAAATTATACTGCATAACCTGCAGGATATTGGGAATTTGTGTGGTACGCAGCACTCCCTGTTCCTCAGAAAGGGGGTTTTGTAATTTTATGGCATTACGCCTGAAATCATCCGGCGGCAGGTCCAGTTCATCGAAAAGCCGGGGGTTCATAAAAGAAAAGGTGATTATTTCCTGTAAACCGCAGCCTACCAGGACATCTCTGATCCTGTCCAGGACTCTTCTCTCCCTGGAAGGCCGGCCTGAAGTTAAAACACCTACAGGAAGGGTTAACGGTATCTTTTCAAAACCTTTAATCCTGGCAATTTCTTCGATTAAGTCAATTTCTTCGTACAGGTCCCTGCGGAAGGAGGGAACTTCCACCTTATAAATTGCGCCTGCAGGGTTCGACCGGGGGGATGATACCGCCGGTGGCGAGCCGGCCTCCACTTCCAGGCCCAACCCCTCCAGAATTCCGGTTATTTCTCTCTCGCTGACATCATACCCTAAAACTTCTTCTACTTTTTTTACTCTTAAATCAATGCGCGGGACCCTGTAGGGCCTGGGATAGTTATCAATTATACCGCGGCAGATCTCTCCACCGGCGGTTTCCTGTATAAGGCGTACCGCCCTGTTCTGGGCAAAGATGGCGGCTTCAGGGTCCACGCCTTTTTCATAGCGTTGTGACGCTTCCGAAGGTAAATTCATTTTCCGGGCCGTTTTGCGTATATTAACAGGGTTGAAACAGGCCGCCTCCAGGAGCAGGCGCGTAGTTGCCGTCGTTATTTCCGTGTATTCGCCCCCCATGACTCCGGCCAGTCCAACCGGCACCCTGGCATCGGCAATAACCAGCACCTCGGGGTCCAGGGTTCTAGTTACACCGTCAAGGGTTACCATTTCTTCCCCGGGGTGGGCACGGCGGACAATAATCCGCCCCTTTTCCAGCTTGTCATAGTCAAAAGCATGCATGGGAAAACCGGTTTCCCACATCAGATAGTTTGTAACGTCCACGAGGTTATAAATAGCGCGGATCCCCACAGAGAGAAGCCTCAACTGCATATTTAAAGGGGATGGCGCTATCTTAAATCCTTCCATAATCCTGGCCGTATAACGGGGGCAAAGCTCCGGATCGAGAATTTCCACACTGGTAAGCTCCCGGATATCCCTGCCCCTTTCTTCGACTTCCACGGCAGAAATCTTTATTTTCCCGCCGGTTTGGGCTGCAACTTCCCGGGCCACCCCCAGCAATCCCAGGCAATCGGACCTGTTAGGCGTAAGATCCAGCTCCAGGACAGGTTCGTTTATAAAGAGGATATCCGTTAACCTGGTCCCCGGAGAGCATCCTTCATTAAGGATCAGAATGCCTTCTTCTTCCTGGACGATATCCAAACCCAGTTCTCCAGCGGAGCAGAGCATCCCCGGGGAAGAAACGCCTTTTATTTCAGCCGTCCGGATCTCCTTGCCCCCCGGCAGCACAGCCCCGGGAAGGGCCAGGGGCACCATGTCGCCCTTTTTAATATTCCAGGCGCCGCAGACGATGTTTAAAAGGCCGTTCCCGGTATTGACTGTTACTACCTGTAGATTTTGGGCGTTCGGGTGTAAGGATAATGCTCCGATCTTACCCGCCACAAAGTTTTCACCCAGGGGAGCAAAAACCTGGACAGATCCCACTTCTATTCCAGCCATGGTCAGGCGATGGGCAAGTTCTTCGGGTGAATAGGGAATATCCACATATTCACGGAGCCAGTTATATGGAACTTTCATTTTTTTAACTACCCCCTCATTGTTTAGTACTGGCTTAACATGCGTAAATCGTTGGTATAAAAAAGCCTGATATCGTCAATACCGTATTTGAGCATGGCAATGCGTTCTACGCCCATGCCAAAGGCGTAACCGGTAACCTCTTCAGGATTGTAGCCGGAAATTTCCAGGACCCGGGGATGGGTCATGCCGGAGCCGAGTATCTCCAGCCAACCGGTTCCCCCACAAATACGACATCCCTTACCGTCACAGGCAATACAGGAAATATCCACTTCGGCACTGGGCTCCGTGAAAGGGAAAAAGCTGGGACGCAGGCGAATATCCCTATCCTTACCGAACATTTCCCGGGCAAAAAGCAGCAGGGTGCCTTTCAGATCGGCCAGGGTAATTCCTTTGTCCACTACCAGCCCCTCTACCTGATGAAACATGGGAGAGTGAGTAATATCGTCATCTCTACGGTAAACTTTTCCGGGGGATATAATTCGCACGGGAAGCTCCGGAGCCTGGGCCTGCATAGTGCGCACTTCTACAGGAGAGGTATGGGTACGTAAAAGTATTTCCCGATTTATATAAAAAGAATCCTGCATGTCCCTGGCCGGGTGATCCTTGGGCATGTTTAAAGCTTCGAAATTATAGTAGTCCAGTTCAACTTCTGGCCCTTCCGCTATTTTAAAGCCCATGCAGGTAAAGATTTCTTCGATCTCCTGCAAAACTACGGTTATGAGGTGCTTGCGGCCAGGGTTAAAAGGCTTACCGGGAAGGGTAACATCGACGCGTTCACTTTCCCAGCGCTTGACAGAGAGCTCGCCGTACAGCTCTTTTTTCCTCTGCTCAAGCATTGTTTCCGCCGTGTTTTTAAGCTCATTGAGCCGCTTGCCGAAAACCGGTCTTTGCTCGGGTGAAAGCTGGTTCATATTACGCATGAGCAAGGTGATGTCACCTTTTTTCCCCAGGTAGCGGACGCGTATATTATCCAGCTGTTGGAAATCCTGCGCTCTGTCAATGTCTTCTTTTAACTGCAGCTGTAACCTATCCATATTTTCTTGCATCTTAAAAAGCTGACCTCCTTAATAGATAAATCCCGCCCTCTAAGTTAAAAAAACTTTCGCCCGTTTTTACGGGACGAAAGTTTCTTCCGCGGTACCACCCCATATTTAACTCCACTGGAGTTCCCTCTAAAACAATAACGGTGAGATCCGATCCTGGCCTACTTTTGCTTAAACCTGTTTTCAGCCGGTAACTCCGGGGCGAACTTCGGTCAGGCCTCCTCAGAAGGCTTTCAGCCGCAGCCTTTCCTCTCTGTAGATTCAGCTTCTGACGTACTTTTCCCCATCATAGCTTTATACGATTAAATTTTAGTGAGAAATAAGTCTTTTATACAATAAATAAGCGGCAACCGAACCTGTATTCTCAAATACTTTCCAAAAAAATTCCGCAGTAAACATCAAAGGACCCCCTTCATGGGTTTTTCAGGGACCATGATAAATTATAGCATAAACACCGCTAAAAAACAATGTGCAGTTGACAGGAATGACAGGAAAATGACTCCGCAACACCGGAGTTTGCTTCGGGTTCCGCTTCATATTTTTTATATTTTTACTTCGCGCTGGCGCCGGTATTCAAACATAAATACCGAAGCGGCAACAGCAGCGTTGAGGGCAGCTATTTTACCCCTTAAAGGTATATATGCCCTTACTTCTGCCTTCTTAAGCAGCGGCTCCTGTACTCCCCGGTTTTCATTTCCGATAACAATGGCGCTGGGCCTTGTAAAATCTACATGATAGTAGGGCACGTCGCCCCGGGGATCAGCAACTACCAGTTGGAGGTCTCTTTCCTGAAGAAATTTATGGCAGCCGCTTATCCCGTCCATCTGAACCACAGGAAGATGGAAAATGCCTCCCATGGTAGCCCTCAAAGCCTTGGGGTTATAAGGGTCCACCGTGCCGGGCAGTAAAAATATACCGTCAATTGCCGCTCCTGCTGCCGTGCGAATAATAGTACCCAGGTTTCCGGGATCCTGAAGGCCATCGAGGATTAGAAATAATAGAGCATCTCCCGGGGCAAAATCAGCCTCATTTCCGGGAATTCTTGCAATAGCCCCGATCCCCTGGGGGTTATCTGTCTGGGCAATGGAATTAAAAATAGCAGTGGACACCTTTATGCTCCTGGTTTTCCCGGCGCGGGCCAGCAGCTTCCGGTTGACGGCCTTCCCCATAAATTCGTCCGTATAGAGAACAGCCTCTACCCCGGCTCCCGCTTTAAAAGCCTCTTCCAGCAAATGATAACCCTCCAGGATGATTTTCCCGCTTTTTTTCCGGTACTTCCGGCTGCCCAGCAGCCTGTATTCTTTAATGATTCTATCCCTGCTCCATTTGTTTTCGTACATTTTGCCCATTATTATTCCTTAACCAGTTTTTCTATAGCTTTATTTTCCCCGATTACAATTAACAGATCATCTTTTTTGATCATATCATCGGCCAGCGGCGAGATATTGATCTGTTCACCGGAGCGTATGGCGATAACATTAACCTCGTATCTGGCCCGCAAATCCAATTCCCGGAGCGTTTTTCCGATCATTTTTTTGGGAGCGATAAGCTCTGTTACGGAATAATCCGGGGAAAAATCGATACAGTCCAGAACATTCATGTCCGCCAGGTGCCTGGCAATACGCAACCCCATATCTCTTTCCGGAAAAACTACCCGGTCAACACCTATTTTTTCCAGCAGCTTGCCATGGAGGTTTGTTCTGGCTTTGGCCAGGATATATTTTGCCCCCAGTTCCTTTAAAATAAGGGAAGTCAGGATGCTGGCCTGCAGGTCTACACCAATACCAACCACAACAACGTCAAAATTGGTTATCCCCAGGGTTTTTAAGGTCTGCTCATTGGTAGAATCAGCCTGGACAGCATGCGTCACTTTATCGGACAGCTCCTGGACTTTTTTTTCATCATTATCCACAATAAGAACATCGTGACCCATTTCGGACAGGGCCAGGGCCAGGTTGGAGCCAAATCTTCCGGCACCGATCACAGCAAAAGATTTTCGCTTCATTCTCAGAGCCATAAAAGGCTTTTCACCTCCCTTTTATCCAATAAGGATTCTTTCTTCAGGGTACCTCACACCTTTGGGCTTTAATTTTCTTGTCAGGGCATAAAGCATGGTTAACGGGCCTATGCGCCCGGCATACATGGTAATGATCAGTAAAGTTTTTCCCGTCGTAGTAAGGTCAGGGGTTATACCGGTGCTTAATCCCACTGTCCCAAAAGCAGAAAATACTTCAAAGGTAAGCTCCAGGAAAGGTTTATTTTCTACAATAGTCATAGCCAAAACCATAAAAAATATCAGGAAGAGAGAAACAAATATGATGGTAAGCGCCTTGAGGATGAGGGTGGAAGGAATACGCTTTTCCCTGAAGACCACTTCATCCGAACCCTTGATCAGCGCTCTTACGGTTCCCACCATCAGTGCAACAGTGGTCGTTTTAACTCCTCCACCTGTGGAAGCAGGCGAGGCCCCGATAAACATTAATATTAACAAAAAAAACAGGGTGGCAGGTTTTAAAGCCTCTGTGGGAAGCACGTTAAAACCGGCGGTACGTGGTGTGGCAGCTGTAAAAAAAGCTCTGAAAATTTTACTGCCTACCTCCCCTTCACCCAGCGTTGCCGGGTTGCCAAATTCCAGGAACAATATAAACAAGGTGCCCGAGATAAGAAGGAAAGCAGTAAATAATAACACCATTTTAGAATGCAGGGAATACCTGGCCGGTTTTTTTCGCTGGAAGATATCGAGAATGACTGTAAAACCCAGCCCCCCGAAAATAAACAGCGCCAGGATTGTCCCGCTCACAAGAAAATCGCCGGCATACACCGTCAGTCCCTCAAAATTGCCGAAGAGATCAAAGCCGGCATTGCCAAAAGCAGATATGGAATGAAAAATGGAAAATAAAAGACCTTTCTTCCAGCCTAACTGGGGAAAGAAACGAAAGCCCAGGAAAAGGCTGCCCAGCAGGATGGCGATAGCCGCCATTTTGGCAATAGTAATAATAAGGTGTACCAGCCCCTGAATGGAGTCCGTATTTAATGCTTCTTTGATAATGAGCCTGTCCTTTAAGGTTATATTTTTCCCGAGAATAACGAAAATCAATGTGGCCGAAGTCATAAAACCCAGAGCGCCGCCCAGGATAAGAAACATAATTACCAGCTGGCCAAAAACAGTGAAAAAAGTTCCCGTATCAACTACAACAAGGCCTGTTACGCAGACAGCGGAGGTGGCCGTAAACAGGGCATTGATTAAGCTGATTTCACCCGTTACGGTAGCAAAGGGCAGGGATAATAAAAAAGTTCCTGCGGCTATCATCAAGATAAATCCCCCGGCCAGAAAACGGGCCGGTGATAAATTGATCGACTTGAAAAACCCCATAACCGCCAACAGCTCCTCATCAGCAGATAAGATTAGCCTCTACTTACTGGCAAAAAAAGACTGATAAGAAAAAAGACCTATTGCCTAGGCCTTCTCTCCCGTTATAAAGTTACTTTCCCTGTGCAACTTTTACCAGTGTGCCGAAGGCAGCAGGATCTTTTACAGCCAGGTCGGCCAGCATTTTACGGTTTACTTCCACGCCCGCTTTTTTGAGCCCGTTCATAAACCTGCTATAGGAAAGACCGTTACTCCTGGCGGCGGCATTGATACGAGTTATCCATAATTTGCGAAAATCCCTTTTACGGGCTTTACGATCCCTGTAAGCATAGGTAAGGGACTTCATTACCTGCTGGTTTGCTATCCTGAAAAGTTTGCTTTTCGAACCAAAGTATCCTTTAGCCAGTTTAAGGATCTTTTTTCTCCTCTGCCTGGTTTTCACGCTATTTTTAACTCTGGGCATTTTATTTAACCCCCTATGACGTTAATTTTATTAATACGGCAATAATTTTTTAATTCTCTTCATATCGCTGTCGTTAACCAGGGCAGCGCTGCGCAGCTTGCGCTTCCTTTTGGGAGATTTCTTCTCCAGAATATGACTATGGAAGGCACGAAATCTTTTGACCTTTCCCGATGTGGTTTTTTTAAAGCGTTTAGCCGCCCCACGGTGCGTCTTCATTTTCGGCATTTTATTTCCTCCTTTTTTCCAAAAAATTTATCTGGGGGCCAGGATCATAACCATATTTCTCCCTTCGAGACGGGGTTCTTTTTCGACAACACATACATTCTCCAGTTCCTTGGCCAGTTGTAAACAAAGCTTTCTGCCCAGTTCCGGGTGGGTGATTTCCCTCCCGCGGAACACTATGGAAACTTTAACCTTATCTCCTTCTTCTAAAAAACGAATACAATTGCGCTCCTTAACCATAAAATCATGGGATTCAATATTGGGCCTCATTTTAACTTCTTTAATCGTTATGGAGTGTTGTTTTTTACGGGCTTCCCTGTCCCTCTTCCTTTGCTCGTATTTAAACTTGCCAAAGTCCATAATCCGGCATACAGGAGGCTTGGCCTGGGGTGCGATATTAACCAGATCCAGGTTCTTTTCCTGAGCCAATCTCAGAGCTTCATCCAGTAACATAATCCCCAGTTGCTCACCATCACTACCGACTACCCGGACATCTTTGGCCTTTATTCTTTCATTAATTAATAATTCCTTATTAATCTTAAATCCACCTCCTGAATTTCCAGAAAAAATAAAACGCAGGTGAAGGCCCCACCTGCATAAAAATCATTGTCTTGGATTTTTCTTAACCACAGACAACCCTGTTAACAGCTCTTAAGCGTTTCAAGGTGAGAAGCTGGGGCTTCTACTTTTTACGATAGTTAATATATCATAAAGAAAAACTATCGTCAAACTATTTTTGTTATTTTGAGCAGTAATAAACAAAAATTTTTTGCGCCTGCTAATCCATTACCCTTTCTATTCTGACAGGACAAACTTTGGTGTTGGATGCCAATACATGCTGTAATAACGAAGGACAGCTTCGGCGGCGCGTGTTTTACAGTCGAAACATCTTAACTTTATTGGCTACCCACGTCATTTTTATTCAGCGTTACTATTGCCCGGGCCCTTGGTTGATAGAACGGTAAGCGGCAGGCTCTTTCCTTTGAAAAACGCTTTGCTAAGAGACTCCTGCTTTTTCTTGCTTCATCTTGCGGATATTGCGGATAATTTCTGTCAGTTTTTTGATCCTCTCTATTCCCGTATCACGCAAAGTAATTGACGCATCAACATGGCCAAGCTTTCCACAAAGAGCAATGGTATAGCACTTAGTGCCCTGAGAAATAATTTTTAGAGCTACATCAGCATAAAGGCACTCTACACCATAGAAAACAGCAACATCATATTTCTCATGGGCAATAACTAAATCTCCGTGATAAGGATTAATTTCTACCGCTGTTCTTGTCATAGGATATTGAGGTCGCAAATCAAAGATCGGGCGAATTTCGGCTCCCATAGTTTCAGCTAACTCTCTTAGGACTTTAGCTTTTTCCGGCGCATCTTCTTCCCAGGACCAAAGGACAATACGCGCCGGCACAACCATCACCGGCTTTTTTGCCTGGATGACCTTTTCGGCAATCTTTGTTAAAGCTTCCTCTAACGGAACCATCTCTCCTTCTACTAAGGCCATCTCTTTTTCAGGATGTGCCACTTGGGCCACCGGTTCCGGCCCGACCAGCCAACGATAATCTTCTGCTCGCGTTTCTTTCACTCTTCACCACCTACCTTCTCGATTTTCTCGATGCAAACCGGGCAAATCTTGACCTCGGAGGCTACAGACATACTGCATACTGCAGGGTTAGTAAGAACATTGGATGCCGACTCTGCAAAATGGAAGCTCATGCTAACTACACCTGCAGGCACCCGGTCGGTAATCTCTAGACGCGTTGTGATTGAACCTCGTGGTGAAGTGACCTTAACGGTGTCACCAGTACATACTCCCAATTTTTCTGCATCCTGGGGATTAATTTGCATCCGCTCTTCACCGACAAACTCGTTTAAGCCTCGGACTCTTCCCGTCATACTTCTTGTGTGATAGTGATAAAGCTTACGTGCCGTAGTTAAAATAAAAGGATAATTGTCGTCAGGTTTCTCCGTAGCAAAAGGACGGTAATCTACAGTGGAAAATTGGCCAATGCCACGTGCAAATCTATCCTCTTCGCCACACCAGGATCTCCGGTGCATAATGGGAGTGCCAGGATGCTCTTCTGTAGGGCAGGGCCATTGCAGACCTTGCTCCTCAAGGCGTTCGTAACTCATACCGCCAAAATAGTGCGGGGTAAGCTGTCGCACTTCATCCCATATTTCTTTTGGAGACTGATGTTTCCAGGGGAGATTAAGTTTTTGAGCTAATGCCTGGATTATTTCCCAATCAGGCTTGCTTTGGCCCACCGGTTTAATAGCGCGGCGGACTCGCTGGACCCGTCGCTCTGTATTAATAAAGGTACCTTCCTTCTCGGCAAAAGAGGCCGCCGGCAAGACGACATCAGCTAATTGGGCCGTTTCCGTGAAGAAAATATCCTGCACAACGAGAAAATCCAGAGATTCCAGTACTTTGCGCACGTGCTGCACATCAGGAGAAGTCAGCAGCGGGTTTTCCCCCATAATATACATGGCGCGGCACCACCTGCTGGGGTTAGGATGAAACATATCGTTTATAGTTCGTCCCGGAATATCGGATAGCTCAACTCCCCAGGCTTTAGAAAACTTGGCTCGTATTTCATCACTGACTTTATCACCTGGCACTGCCTGAGGGCTCTTGCCATAGAAATCAAACTCAAGAGCGGTGACAAGGTTTGTCTCTCCTTTTGCTCCTTCACCCCGGAGGCGCTGCCAGTAAGCGGTTCCATCGCTATGCAACGGCTGATAACCGGGCAGAACATGGGGCAAACATCCCATATCACAGGCTCCCTGGACATTGTTTTGACCACGCAGGGGGTTTACGCCGGCATGAGGTTTACCAAGATTGCCAGTGGCCAAAGCCAGATTGGTTAAAGCAAGGACATTTTCTGTGCCGCAGGTGTGCTGCGTCACTCCCATACAGTAAAAAATTGCGGCGCTGGGGGCAGTGGCATAAAGACGGGCAGCACGAACAATATCTGTTGCCGACACCCCGGTTACATCAGAAACATATGCTAAGGGATATCTTGTCATGATGAATTCTTTCATATTTTCAAAGCCATTTGTCCGTCTGGCAATATAGTCTTTATCCTCGAGCCCTTCGTGCAAAATAACATACATCAACCCATTAAGTAAGGCAACATCTGTCCCCGGTTTAATCTGCAAATGAACGTCAGCTATTTCGGCAAGCGGGATACGGCGCGGATCAACAACAATTAACCTGGCCCCCTTTTTCACTGCTCGCCGGATCCGGTAATCAACGATGGGATGGTTTTCGGTGGGATTGGAACCGATCAGCAAAATGGCGCCACAACCTTCTATATCGCTGATGGGATTTGTCATTGCCCCGCTGCCTGTGGTAGTGGCCAGACCGACCACTGTCGGGGCGTGTCAGAGGCGAGCGCAATGGTCAATACTATTAGTCCCTAAGGAGCGTAGCAGCTTTTGGAAAAGGTAATTCTCTTCATTTGTGGCTCGCGCCGAGCTTAAACCACCCAGAGCTTCCGATCCATATTTTTCCTGTGCCTCCTGAAACTTGCTTGCCACCAGGTCAAGGGCCTCCTCCCAGGAAACTTCTTCAAAGCGACCATTGCGCTTAATCAGTGGTGTTGTCAAGCGCTCAGGATGATTGATAAACTGATAGCCAAAACGCCCTTTGACACAGAGATTGCCCTGATTGACCGGGCTCGATGAGTCTCCCCTCACCCCGACAATAATACCGCCACGGACACCGAGATAAATTCCACAGCCACAGCCACAATAAGTACAAACAGTCTTAACCTCATAAGTTGGCTCAGCCCCATTCTTGGGAAGCAATGCTCCAACCGGGCAGCGGACAACACATTCTCCACAGGAGAGACAGGCAGACTCCTGGAGAAGCTTGTTCTCAAAAGCGCTGATCCTGGTAGCATAACCCCGGAAAGTGAAATTAACGGCACCTACTCCCTGTATTTCATCACATGTCCGCACACAAATGCCGCACAGGACACATTTGTTATGGTCCCTAAGAATAAAGGAATG
>QZJM01000074.1 GCA_003605065.1 Dethiobacter sp.
AGGCAGCATTATAGGCCGGAGAAATGTTGGTGCTGGAAAGGATGCAAATGGCAGACTCGTACCCTTCTTCCCGCAGAGTTTCAAACATTTCCAAAAATTTACCGGAATTAGGCGGAGAAACACCGGGAATCTCCTCAGATTTTTCCAGCAAATGGTAAAACTCTCCCGCCGTAAGATCCACTCCATCAAGATAAGTCTTGCTTCCCAGCGTAATCTTAAGAGGTATAACCTTAATCTTTTTTTCTGCGGCAACCTCCGGCAACAGGTTGGCAACACTGTCCGTTACAATACCTATTTTTCTCATCTACAGGAAAACCTCCTCACTCCGGCCAAAGTAAATACTTCCTTTATAATAGACCAAAGAAATAAAAAATAAAAGACCCTTCCCAGGCAGCGCCGGCCTTTTTACTGCCTGAAAGGATAAACTATGGAAACAGCGTGCAGTTCATCTCTTAAATGTTCATGGAGGCGTTTCTCCATGTCTTCCAGCGTTAATTCCTCCAGGACGTCAAGGGTTTCAAAAAACTCAATATCACGGAAACGGTAGGCCAGGTAATTGTTGGCGATAAATTCCAGTGAATTAAAGCTGCGCAGGAATTCACCCCTCATCTTGCGCTTGTGCCTGGCAAAGCTTTCCCTTCCCAGTCCTTCTTTTTTTACTTTCTCGATTCCCTCCAGCAGCTTTTCATGAAGTTTTTCGGGGTCTTTGGTCCTGCCCCCCAGCAGGGTATACCCGTACGAGCGTTCAGCAGTATACCCGGCAGAAAAGTGTTCATCGATGAGCCCTTCCTCGTAAAGGCGGGTAAAAAGATGTTCGCTCTTGCCGAAAACCATCTCCAGGAGAAGCTCTGAGGCCAGTTCCCGGGAAAGAAGTTCCCTGCCATCCAGGTAGTCATAGGTATCTTTAAAGCCCATATTAAAAACAGGTTGGGAAACAGCCAGTTCCTGGGTAATCTTTTTCTCGCTCACAGCGGCTTTCTCCCGGGGATACACGCGCTGCATTTCGTTGAAAGGCGGATAAGTCCGCCTGGAGAGGTTTTCCGTTACAAGCTCCAGGATTTCTGCCGGAGAAACATCCCCCGTTACAAAAATAGCCATATTGCGGGGATGGTAAAAAGTATTATAACACTTGTAAAGGATATCCTTCGTGATCATACCGATACTGTCCACGGTTCCGGCAATATCATTGCGCACGGGGTGATGCTCATACAGGGCTTTCAAAAGGTTAAAATAAACCCGCCACTCGGGATTGTCCTGGTACATGCGGATCTCCTGCTGAATAATCCCCTGCTCCTTGGCCACGCTTTCCTCTGTAAAATAGGGGTTCTGCACGAAATTTATCAGCAGCTTGAAGTTCTCCGCAAAAAAGTCTGTACAGGAAAAAAGGTAGGTCGTATTGGTAAAACTGGTAAAGGCGTTGGGTGAAGCGCCATAGGAGGCAAAACGGTCAAAAATGTTGCCGTCCTCCTCATCAAAAAGCTTGTGCTCCAGGAAGTGGGCCACACCATCGGGAAGGGTTATCTCCTCTTCCCCGTTGCCTGCAGCGCGAAAGAAATTATCTATGGAGCCAAACCTCGTGGAAAATATGGCGTATTTTTTATTGTAGCCTGTTCTGGGCAGGACATAGAGATCCGGCCCTCCCTCTAAGGGCGCATAATATATCTTTTCGTCAATTGTTTCGTTTTGTTTTATCTGCCATTGCATTAACTCTGTTCGCCCCCTTCTCCGTCTTCCGAACGGAGAAAATAAATGGTATCGAGGTAGACCTTATGGGCCACCGCCACCACGTTGTCTTCTTTTATACCTTCAATTTTGTTGATAAAGTAGTCAACTCCCTCTTCTCTTTCCCCAATCAACCCATCCATGTAGAAATTAACCAGGCTGTAAGGACTGTCTCCCACAACCTTATACAGGTTGATAAGCGCTCTTTTGGTATTCTCCATCTCCTCACGGGATATCTTTCCCTTCTTGATCAGCTCCACCTGTTCCAGGATGATTTCCAGTGCCTGCTGGTAGTTATCCACTTCTATGCCCGATCCCACCAGTTGAATACCTTTATGCTTCTCCAGGCGGGAAAAGGAATAGTACGCCAGGCTGGCCTTTTCCCTGACATTTTGAAAAAGCTTGGAATGGGGAAAGGAGCCCAGGATACCGTTATAAAAGAGCAGGTCTACATACTCTTCGTCCTGGTAGGAAGTATTGGTCCGGTAACCCAGAGTAAGCTTGCCCTGGTTTATGGGAAGCTTCTCTTCCCGGTAGCGAACTTCCCCGGGAATATTATAGACCTCCATGGGGGGAAGCTCCCCGGGCCCGCCGTTCCTGGGGAAGCTAAAGGCCTCCTGGACCAGGTCGAAAGTTTCTTCCGTATCTACGTCCCCCACGACGAAAATGTCCATGGGATTGTTCTTAAGAAGGCTCCTGTAATATTCATAAAGCCCCTCCGGTGAGACGGGATCCAGTTCTTCGATGCTCCCATATTTATAAACGCCAAACCGCTCCGTGGGGCACATTTCCTGGACACAGCGCTCCAGGGCATAATTGACTTTTTCGTTTATAAGCCCCCGGATTTCCTTGGCCAACTGCTCTTTCTCCTGATGAACATAATCCCTTTTGAAAGTACCGTTTTCCAGAAAGGGGTTGCTAATGACATCCTTGAGGATCAGGAGGCCCTGGCGGAGCAAATTTTCCCCCGGGGCAAACTTATCGTTGACCACCTCCAGGGAAAAGGAGAGAATTTGCCTTTCTCCCTTTTTAATCACATCGGCACCCAGCTCAGCGCCGTATAGTTCCTCCAGGCGAATTTTCAGGTCACGTAAAGAAGGGTACTTCACGGTACCCCGCTCCAGGACCGCAGGTAAAAGCGCCGTTTTGGCAGCCAGTTTTTTCTCCAAAACCTGATGCAATAACACCGTTACGAGCACGGTTTTAAATTTCGGAGTCGGCAGCAGGTGAATGTTAATGTTAACGGGTAGTGTTTTACTGTCCAGGGATATCAAGGAATACTTTCCTTCCTTTCTTCATGTTTCTTGGCAATAATTAACGTTTCACTATATTTCCATGTTAAAACGCCGATTTCCTGCAAGAAACAATATTTTTATTAAATGAGCTTAAATTTTCCTCCTTACCTGGGGAAAATCTTCTCATAACAGAGTAAAAGGAGAGGCAGCCCGCCATAAAGCATGGTTGTGGCCGCCGTTATAACGCCGGAATCATTAACGGCGAAAGAAGTGAAACTCCCGGCGATAATACCCCCCAGCGTCGCTTTAAATCCCGGTTTCTCCTGAAAGTTTTGCTTGGTCAAACCAACGGGGTAAAAATAAAGGGCCGTAATGAGAAAGATAAACATGAACAGGACCCTGCTCCACAGGGAATAGCGGATCAGCCTCAGGTTCATCTCCATTTTGCGCAGGGCGATGTTCCAGAGCTCCTGCAGGCCGTCACTGCGAACCAAATCCAGGGTCCGCCCCAGATGTGAAACGGCGGCATCGGACCTGGGAATATTAAGGAAATAAAGCAGCGCCCCCGTTACCAGCACAAAAAAGGCCAGCAGCAGCACCTTTTGTGGAAAGAGGAAGGCACGCGCTTTCCTGCCTGCGGTGCGGTGCCGCAAAAAGGGCAGCAGCGAATATCCCTCCTGTTTGAACAGGGCCAGCAGGCCGCCCAGGGTTACGGCCAGGGCCACCCCTGCCGTAACAGCTCCTCCAAAATTGGCTCCGTATACGGGCGAAGCCATCAGGAAAAGAACCAAAAAGGAGCAGAAAATAAATAACCACATGATACCGGCAACCGCTGCCCCCGCGGCAGCTTTTTTCTTTTCCCCTTCCGGGGCTGTTTTGGCCTCCAGGAAAACCAGGGTAATGAGAGAGCCGAAGCCCAGGATAAAGGAACCCACCATGATGCCCATATATTCGTTACCCATGCCGTAAAAACGCGCTCCCCCCACAGGATCGTAACCCATAAAGGACTGGCTGATCCAGGGAGCCCCTCTGAAAAGATCAACGGTTAAAAGGCCGAAGTTAAGCAGCCCAGTAAAGGAAAAAAAGGCCAGTATGTTCCGGAAAAAATAAACGGCAAAAAGGGTTAACAGGATTGTCAAGGCTACCAGTAAAAAAGCATTAGCATACAGGGATGAAGCGGGATATTGGGGGAAAGCCGCGGCCAGCAGCGCCGCAGGCGGGAAATATAAAAGGGTGTAAAGCCCGGGCTGCAGGAATTTAACCTGCTTAACACGGAAAAATAATCCCCCCAGCGCTCCCAGCAGCAGTACCATCTGGGCCACGAGATAGCCCCTGATCACCGCGGGCCGCTGGTTATAGATACGTACAATGCGCTCGGAGAGGGCAGCGAGTTTCTCCAGGTGGTCTGCCGCCGGCGAAACCCTGACGGGCACGCCAAAAAGAAACACGGGCCTTGCCAGCCCCAGGCTGTTCAAAACAGTAGGGGCAATATCGATATTAGTCACAACCCCCGGGCGCCTGGTCGTGGCCGAAACAAGAAGCCCCGGCCCAGCCGAAGCGGGGTCATGGTAAAGGACCGGAGCAAGCCTCTGCCCCCCTGAAAAAGGGGGGTTGGGCAGCGAAGGGGCAAGGAGCAGCAGCTTGGTCCCCCCGGTGAGGTACGGCCTGATTCCCTGCAGAAACTGATCCAGTTCCTGCAGGGAAGCCCGGAGCAGTTCATCCCGCCGCTCATGGGGAAGATGTGCCAGGTAATCGTCTATACGGCTGGTATCCCCCCACTCCACAACAATAAATGAGGATTTTTCCCAAAGGGATTCCAGGGCTTTCAAGTAGGCCAGGGGATCGCTTCCCTTCCCGAAAGGAAAATCTTCCTTCTCTTTAAGCAGGGAAGAGCCCACCTCCCCGTAGGCAACTACGCCTTCACTGTTCATGGCAATAGCCACAACCTGCCTGTTATGAGTATCGCCATCGGCATTGCCCAGAACGGCAGCGCCCAGTCCTTTTTTACTTATAGACTCTCCCAGGGCGCCTACCAGGGCGGGATAGGGGCGCTGTTCGTTAAGGCGCTGCAGCACGCCGCTGTAAAGGTGCAGCACCTCCCCCGGCGGTACATGGGGACTCCCCGTATGGCGCCGGTAAAGGGCCTCTACTTCGTCGCCGTGCCACGTCTCCCGCCTGTTAAAAGCCCTGCGGACCGTCCAGTTGGCGGCCAGGCGTGCTCCGGAGCCGATGGTGAGATAACCGCTTTCCGTGCCCGCCGCGCCGGCCGTATTGACATTCATAAGCGCTACGGCGCTTTCTTCCAGCATAGAAGCCAGCACAGGCCCGGAAAAGGAAAGCAGGTCCTGGTAGGTTATCTTATCCAGGATGATAAGCATTACCCGGGAAAATGTTTCCCCTTCCACCGGCTCCCCCCCTGCAGCTCTAAAATCCTGCTGCCGGCCGCCTGCTTCATTTTTTAGCCCCTCCGGCAGGTAATCAGTCCCCGCCTGCTGACCGGCGAAGCTGTACTCTTTCACCCCGGGAAACAAAAAATTGCCCAGTAGAAGTAAACCCCCAGCGAGCAGGAAAATTGCCGGCAGGGCTTTCTTCCAGGATCCCTGGCGAAAAAATATTTTTTTGAGCTTTTCAAACGGGGCAGCTACCCTTCCCCTTTGCACTTTGGCTAAAAACCTCTTCATAGACCTTTTCCGTTTCTTTCAACATATTTTCCTCGGCAAAACGACTCCTGATATCGCCGGCAGCTTCCTGACCCAGTTTTTTCCTGTTCCGGGGCTGGCTGATCAGCCAGGAGATGGCTTTTTCCAGTGCGATGACATCCTCTGAAGGCACAAGAAGCCCCGTTTTACCGTGCCGGATAATTTCAGGGATACCTCCCACAGCGCTGGCGATTAAAGGCAGCCCGCTGGACCCTGCTTCCAGCAGGGAAAGGGACAGCCCCTCGCTGCGGGAAGGCAGGACAAAAAGATCCAGGCAGGAAAGGTACGCCGGCATCTGGTTTACGTGCCCCAGGAAAAAGACCTTCTCCCGCATGCCCAGGAGGTCGCAGAGGCTTTCCAGCTTGGCCCTTTCCGGGCCTTCGCCGGCGATAAAAAAACGCACCTCCGGATACTGTTTTGCCACCCTGGCTGCCGCTCTGATAAAAAGATCCAAACCCTTGTGGAAAACAAGCCTCCCCGCTGTACCCACCTTCAAACCGGGAAAGCCCTGCAGGGGCAGCAGTTCTTCTTTCCCCTCTTTAGTCCAGGCTTTCCTGCTGCACATGTTTACGGCAAACTTACGGGTATCAATACCGTTATATATTGTTACTATTTTTCCCGGATTAATGCCCCGTCCCATAAGCTCCCGCTGCAGGGCCTCGGAAACAGTAATGTAGCGCGCCACGAGGGGATCAAGCCCCCTTAAGACACGGTGGAAATAGCTCTCCGGCAGGATGCTTTTGTCAGGATAAAGCAGGGAGTTATGTACAGTTACCAAAACCGGACACCGGAACAGCCTGGCTGCCGGTAAAGTTACCAGGGCTGCCTTGTAGCCGTGAACATGTACCAGCTCGGCTCTTTCTTCCCGGCATATCCTGACCAATTGCATCAAAACGGCAATATCTCTCAGGGGAGCAGCATGTCCCGGAAGGGAAAGTTTAACGTATTTTACCACTCCGGCCATCCTGTCAACGGGGGTCAGCAGTGCCGACGGGGCTGCCACGCAGACGTCCCACTGCCTGGAAAAATGGGTTATCAGTGTGCGCAGGTGCCTGGACATGCCCCCTGTTTGCGGCCTGGCCACATAAAGCAATTTTTTCCTAATCATACCTTTTATAATTTCCTGAAGATGACGTTTTTATGTAGTTTGACTTTTCCCGGGGAAGATGCTATCATTAAATTGCTGCCAACCAGTGACAGCGAAATACGCGCTCGTGGTGAAAGGGATATCACGCAGGCCTCCGGAGCCTGAAGTCGGGGTTCGAATCCCTGCGGGCGCACCACGGAAAAAACTAAACGGCTCGGGAAAGAGCCGTTTTTTATTTAAGAATTATGATTTTCAAACTGCGCCGCAAGGCCTTCAATTTCGGCCGGGTGCTCCATCCTCGGGTTCAGGCCGCAGGGCACATATTCCGTGAAGAAACCCACAGAACAGCCGAGTTTTACCATCAAATCGATAAACGCATCCGTACCGAGATAGACCGTATTTACGGTAGTGTTCGTGGCCGCGAAACCGAAGCAGGCGCCGGCTTCACAGAGGCATTTCAGAGCGTTAAGGGCTGCATCGTGGGCGCCGGACTCCGCGCCTTTCGTCAGTTCCTGCAAGAATTTAAAATAGCGGTAACAAAACACTAACAAATTGAGATATAATGGATGCTGCATAAATAAACTTACAGGAGATTAATTGCATGTCTGAAATTGAGTTAATCGCCACAGCCACCTTTGGGTTGGAGGCCGTTGTCAAAAGAGAGCTGCAGAATCTTGGCTATACTGACATTAATGTATCCGACGGAAAAGTTTCTTTTAGAGCTGATGAGAAAGCCATCCCCAGAGCTAATCTCTGGCTGAGATCAGCAGACCGGCTGCTGTTAAAAATGGGGGAATTCAAGGCTTTAACCTTCGATGAACTGTTCGAAAAAACCAAGGCTTTACCCTGGGACGACTGGATTACACGGGACGCTAAATTCACGGTAAATGGAAAATCCGTTAAGTCCAAACTCTTCAGTATTTCCGACTGCCAGTCCATTGTCAAAAAGGCGGTAGTGGAAAAACTCAAACAAAGGTACGCTGCCGACTGGTTTGAAGAAACGGGCCCGGAGTCCACCATCCAGGTCGCTCTGCTTAATGATATCGCAACTTTGACTATCAATACCAGCGGAGCTGGCTTACATAAACGAGGTTACCGGGAAGCAGCAGGTGAAGCCCCCCTCAAGGAAACACTGGCGGCGGCCATGATTCAATTAAGTTATTGGAATAAGGACAGAATTTTATTGGACCCCTTTTGCGGCTCCGGGACTATCCCCATCGAGGCGGCCATGATTAGCCGGAATATCGCCCCGGGTTTGAACCGGAAATTTGCTTCCGAGGAATGGCCCATCATTGACAAAAACCTTTGGAAGGAAGCAAGAGTGGAAGCTTACAATGCCATTGACCAGGACACGCCCATTAGTATTTTAGCATCCGACATTGATCACAAGGCCATCGCCATAGCAGCAGAAAACGCCCTGCAGGCCGGTGTTGATGACTGCATCGAATTTTCGGTAAAGCCCTTGGTGCAGGTTAAGACAGAAGAAAAGTTCGGAGTGGTTATCACTAACCCGCCTTATGGTGAACGGATCGGCAGCCGAAAGGAAATTGCGGACATATACCAGGCTATGGGCAGGATTTTTAGAGCTGATCCAACCTGGTCAGTTTACGTGCTCACTCCTCAGGAAAATTTTGAAAGCCTTTATGGAACTAAAGCCCACCGTAAAAGAAAACTATATAATGGAAACATCAAGGTTGATTTCTACCAATACTATGGAGAGCGCCCACCGAAAAAGTAACAGCCTTTATAGGATTTTTATCCCGCTATCGGTTCAAACCCTGCTGTAAATTAAACAGCGGGCTTTTCTTATTTCGTTGGAATATGCTCTGCCTGTGGCGATTACGCTCCCAATAAAGAATTAAGCGTCTCCTTATTGGAAACGCTAACTAAAAAAGATAACCAAGGATGTGGGTTTATTGGAAATTAGGGAGCATGTTATAGTTCCTTTAGGTTATGGTAAATTCGTACGCTCAGATAAAATTATTGCTCTTGAACCTATAGAAGATAACAGGGGGCCTGGCCGTCGCACCAAGGTTTACGTTGACCAAATGCCTTACCCTGTTATTGCTTCTAGAACTGAGCATGCCATTATTGCAAACGTTGTTGAAACTCCCAAAGAAATTCTGGAAGCTACAGCTGCTCTTGAACTACTCCAAGACTTTTTAGATGACATCAGCCAGGTCGGTCCCATGTTAAGAAAAAGCATTAAGAAAGAAGCCGCCTTAGATTTAGAAAAATTTGAACGTAAAATTAGAGAGCTCTTGGAGCACCAGGCTGATTTGGAACAATAAATACATGCCTGACGAGTCCGTCACAAAGAAGAACCGACTTGAATCTCTTGTTTTTCGAGCATTTTATGATATAATAATTATACATGCGCCTGTAGCTCAGTGGATAGAGCACCGGATTCCTAATCCGGGTGCCGCAAGTTCGATCCTTGCCAGGCGCACCATCTGCGAACAATGCGGATGCCCATTTTATCGATGTTTAAAGGGTGTCCGCCTTTTATTTTGGCTTGTTCTTTTTTGACCCTAAATCCCATTTCCTTTCCGTTTCCTTTCCATTCAATTCAGGATGCCTAAACCAGGCTATCAAAATAATTTGCGGCCTCTCGTTGTTTTTCAAGCAGCCTTTCCGGAGTGATAACGTCCTTTTCATCGATAATGTAATCGAAAATTTTTGCAGCTCGGGCCTGCATGGACGGAATAGCATGTGCATATTCATCCGAAGTAGTTGAAGTTTTTTGATGACCTAGCCTTTGTGCTACAACTTCGACGGGAATTCCGGACATTAAAAGCAGCGTAGCATGTGTATGCCTCAAGCCGTGGAAGTCAATATTAAAGCCGTTTCTACTGGCAAACGCAGTAAAGCTCTTGCTAAGCGTCGAGTTAAAAATAGGTTTTCCTTTTTTTGTCGGGAAGACAAGACATATTCCCCTTGGCTACAAAACCAGCCCGATCTATCAGGGCCTTGGTTTCTGCATTTAATGTAGCAAAATATGTAGGAGAACCAATGATTATACCGTCGGCTTCTACCATTTTCTCCAGGAAAAAATTGAGATCATCTTTCTCAATGGCACAGCGCCTGTTCTTATTTTTTCTACACATCGTTGAGCGCATCACCTATAATAACGAAGAAAGCGGCTTTAGCGTGATCAAGATCAAAGCCAAGGGCTTCCCGGAGCTGGTAACAGTGGTGGGCAATTTGGCCGCTGTCAACGTGGGCGCAGTTTTGCGCCTTAAAGGTGAATGGAAGCATGATAGCAAATACGGCAGACAGTTCAGCGCTGCGGATTATAGAGAAACAGTCCCAGCCACCATTGCCGGTATCGAAAAATACCTGGGCAGCGGTCTTATTAAGGGCATCGGGCCGGTCAATGCGCGCCGTATTGTAAGATACTTCAAAGAGAATACGTTAAAAATTATCGAAGAGTCGCCAGATGAACTAGTCAAGGTAGAAGGTATTGGCACAAAACGAGTGGAGATGATTAAAAAGGCCTGGACGGAACAGAAAGAGATTAAGAACATCATGCTCTTTCTGCAGAGCAGCGGCGTCTCCACTGCCTATGCTATTAAAATATTTAAAACCTACGGGAATGAAAGTATCAGTATCGTTAAAAACAACCCCTACCGGCTGGCTGATGACATTTGGGGCATCGGCTTCAAAACAGCGGACAAAATTGCACAGCAGCTGGGTTTTGATAAAGAGTCCTATGAACGCTGCCGCAGTGGTATCATGTATGTCCTAAGTGAACTGTCTAACCAGGGTCATTGTTACGCCACCAGAACCCAGCTCATCTCTGAAGCTGTTAAGATACTCGATGCAGGAGAACCCTTACTGGAAAGAACTCTTGACCAGATGATAAATGAAAAGTCCGTAATCCTGAAAGAAGACTTTAGTCATTACTTTTGACGGGAATGACGTGGACTACGATGTCACGGAGCTGGACGAAGTTGTTCTGGCTTATCATGCACAGTCCATAAAAGCCAGGGCAGCGAGTATCCCATTGTGGTGGCACCATTAACAATGCAGCACTACATGATGCTACAAAGGAACCTTTTATATACCTGTGTGACCCGGGCAAAAAAAGTGTTCGTGCTGGTGGGAACCAAAAAAGCTATTGGCATTGCTGTTTCGAATGACAAGATACAGCAGCGGAACACTTTGCTGGCAAAAAGGCTGGCGGAACAACGGGCTATATAATGCTGACGCATAGCTTAGTTACTCTTTGTTTCGCCGTCAGCAGATTCTTCGATCTTTATAATTTGTGCCAATTTCTTATGCAAGGAAGGTATTTATTAGCTACCGTTTTCCACACAATATCCAAATCTATATCATAGTAGCCGTGTATAAGGCGGTTTCTCATCTCTACAACAGACTTCCAGGGAATTTGACTGTATTTAGTTCGAAATTCCGGTGTTACTTTATTGGCCGCCTCCCCGATTATTTCGAGCAAATGAACTATGGCCAAACTCAATAGCCTATCATTATCCAGGTCATTTCGCGTTTTGCCATGGGTAAAATGCTTTATTTCATCTGCTCCATCGTACATATGCTTTATCCTTACCAGGTCACGCTTCAACATGCAGCACCTCCGCTGTTTCCATTACTTCATTGCGGAAATACCTACTTAAATCATTAGGCGTCCTCATGTCAACCTTGCGTCCATCCAACAGAGCAGACAGCTCGGCTTCCATTTCTACTAACTCAAATAAACTTGGTATATACTTTTCGTCAAATTCGACCAAAAAGTCAATGTCACTTTCCAAATGCAAATCATCATGCAGAGCCGAGCCAAATAGTGCAAGCTTCCTGATATGGTGCTTACGGCAAAACGATGCAATGGCAGCATGAGAAAAGTTGATTTTACTGATATTACCCATAATCGCACCTCCTTCTGTGTTCCCATATTATATTTTAGCCAGTAAGTCCTGCTTTTAATGGCTTTAAATTGACCAAGCTCCCAATGCAGCGCTGAATACGATTATTCAAGCCTACTTTCCCTTCTTTTCACCCTTAATAATTACATTATCCGGCCTTTTGTTGGTTAATTCAATAACTAATCATATTTTCCTGCAAATTTTCCAATAAGTTGATGTATTATATAGTATTTTCCCCGGCTTTCATCTTGGGGTCAATAGAGACTCCAAGGATTCCCCCAGTGATCCCAAATCCAACTCCCGCTTTAATCCTGATACAAACGTTCCACAGCCTGCTGCTTATCTGCTTCAGTAGGCTTTGAATAGCGCAGGATCATATCAGCCGATTTATGGCCGCTCAGAGACTGGATAGTTGACAGGTCTTCCTTAGCCCGAACCAAGCCCGTTATGAACGTATGGCGAAGTTGATGAACATTAAAGCCGTGCCCTTCCATGATATGCTGCACCGTCCTAGGGCTTATCCTTCTAAACCTATTGCTGAGAAACAGGGGCTTTTTCCCGTCCGTTCTCTCTTCAAGATATTTTGTTAAAGCTCTTCTTGTTTCTGCATTCAGGGGAATTACTCTCTCTCTATTACCTTTGCCACTCCTGACCCTCAAGGTCCCTTTCCTTTCGCTAATATCAATATCATCCCGGTCAAGCGCAACAAGCTCACTCAACCTAATCCCAGTATTAAGCAGTGATATAACAATGGCATAATTTCGTCTGCTGCCATCCCGGTCCACTTCCCTGGCCAGCCAGTGCCGTTCTGCCTTTTCCAGTGCCTTGGGAGCTTCAAGTAAAATATTCGGCTGCTTTACAACGATAATATCCTCAACAAACTCTTTTTTCCCATACCACCTGCAAAATGACTTGATCGCATTGAAAACTTTATTAATTGTAGCTGCCGACTTTTTGTGTGCTGCAAGATAGTCAACATATTGCTGGACATCAGTCCTGGTAAATCCTTTCAAATCAGTTCCTGCTCTCTGCAGCCAGTTTTCAAATTGGAGCAAAGCATGGTGGTATGTTTTGATTGTTGTTTGGGATTTGCCCCTAAGCCCCTTTTCCAGGTATTCATTTATAAGTCCACTTGCCACAGTTAGCCCCTCCCAAAGATCATCTTAAATAATTCTACGCAATATTATTTGGTCGTTATTTGCCCTTTTTCGTGCTTAATATAGCTCTTCTTATGGGATTTATATCATAGAATTACTCTTCTACGACATAATTCTATGCAAACATTCATCTGGTGACAATATGGATAATTGGAAAGTATACACTATTATTTTGAGATAGACATTAAAACCCAAGTTTGGCGTAATATATTTCCAGTTGCGAGCCCATGGGGCTTCACGGGGATTGAAAAATATATTTCTCTACTACACGGTAGAATATTCCAGCAATTTATTGAGATATTTTTTCCTGGTAAGATGCCCAAGTCCCAGACTTTCCAGAAGTTTTTCCTGCTTTGCAGTTAATTCTGTGATGCTTTCAACATAAGCCTCGCTACCGATGGGAGCGAGGCGGTTTAATAGACACTCGCTAAAAAGCTCAAGGGTAGTCGGCCCGCTTGGCGACTCGTCGAGCCGGCTCAGCTTTTCTTCCAGTGCATTAAGCAAAAGATAGCTTAGCACACATATGGTAGCATGGGCTTTTACCCATTGGTGTAAGAAAGATATGCGTTTTCAAGATTTAAAATGCAGTTTCTGGTTAACGCCAAATTAAGGGGTTGTTTTGATAATATCGGAATATCTTTTTATTATTTCAGGGTTTTCTCTTAACTTGTCTTCTAATTCATTACGAGTCCACCAATCTACCCAAAAGTTACCTTTATTCCTTAACTGTGTAAGATAATCAAATAGTGGGGTTGACAATGCTGTTGAGACTACTAGAAAATACCCATCTGCATTATATTTATCAATGGTATCACGAATATCTTGAACGTTGGCCTTTCCAACACTACGGCTATATGCTTTACACTGAATTAAAACTTTGATTATTTGAGAAGGAGAATCGTCTGGTCTTTGAAAATATTTTTTTTTCATTATATCCTAATAAAGAAAACTAATAAAGACATATATTTCACCAAATCTTCCTTTTCATTATTGCGATATAAGGTCGCCAATAATTTCACCGCATTTGTAATAAACCCCTCTCCTGAGGGCGTTTTTTTGTGAAAAGCCATGGGCAATGGTAATGCCTTGCCTGTTTCAAGAAAAACTAAAACCCTTTTCCTGGGGGCGTTATGAATTCTAGCTAGATTAATTTTATTAATAGAGGGGGGTATACCTGGAGGCCTAAACTTTCATTTTTATAATATATTTTTGAGCCAAATTACCTTCTCCCAACTCTGCCCCCTTTGCTTATATATGGTAAAACATGGCAGGACATATTCGGGCTTTAGCGGGGTACTGGCATTGTGGATATGGGACTCCAAAAATCGCGAGGGCCGGAGCGACACACGTGGGGGGGATATCCCCCTCCCCAATGCCTGCCTGCCCGTGCGTGCTTGTGCTTATGAATACCTGTTTACAGCCTGCCACTTGCCTGTGCCTACCTGTTGCGAATAGGCAGAAGCTCTCGGGGCTTAGCCTGGCAGCCTGGCTATCCTTGCTTCCCCTCCTGTCTGCTTCCTGGTGGGCCTTCTTTTGCCTGGAGAATACCCTTTCCTTTACCCTGTAGCTTTTGCCTGCTCCTAAAGGGCTGGCCTGAGAAGGTTTTTACTGGCCCGGGTGAAGCTGCCCTGAGGATGGCAATAAATATGAACAAGCTGGTATTGGTTAAATTGGGGTTTATAAAAAAGTAAAATACAGCGTTTATGGTAATTGAGCATGAAAATATTGGGGTTTATTTGGGGTTTATCGAAACAAAAACATGCCCATTTCTACCTACCCCTGTAAAACAAGAATGCCGATGTACAGGGCATTGCACATCCTGACAAAATGCCGCAAAAGGCACTAAAACGCATTCCTAATCCGGGTGCCGCAGGTTCGATCCCTGCCAGGCGCACCAGATTGATCAGTTAAAAGTGTCCTGAAACTGCCAACTTTTTCAGGGCACATTTTTTTATCCGGAGTACACTTTTGCCGAAAAAGGCCAGGTTGGGGCCAATTTCAACCGATAACATCGTTGAGTAAATTTGCGGCAACATGATACGCCTCCATAAGTTTGTCGTGATCGAATGCCTTATTTGTTTCTAACACTTTTTTAAACACCATACGGCCTTGCTATGTTTTCAATCTCGCTTTCGTTGTCAGTCCACGCTAAAACAGCACCCGTGGCTGTATTATATATCTCGATCTTGGCTCCCAGGCTGATTTTATCATGTCTGAAAAGAACTCCGGCAGCTTCATCTCTATCGTTGACATCAGGATCAGTTTGAATGATATAGTCAAATATATCATTTACCTGTATTCTTACAGCCTGGCCAGCTCTATCGTAAATTGTAGGCTGCCATTTGGCTAGCTCCGATGTGTCAAAATAAAACCTGGGATAATCTCCAACTTTAATCCAGAGAAGGGATGTCCTATAGCGAATCCCTCTATGGTTTTGCCTTGGGCGTTTTGGAAATGCCGAGGTAATCCATAAGCGCAGTTTGAAATACCTTTGAGTAATTCACGCCCTGAGCCTCTGCCATTTCCTTTAACCAGGCAGGTATAGTCAGGTTTGTTTTTACTGCCCTATTGTCCAACTCATTCCTTACAAGGTCAGGAAAAACTGTAACAGGAGATACAATATATCCTGCTGCTGTTTCGGGATCCACTTTTGGTGTTTTGGACGGAACAGGTATTTCATCACCGTCTTTTTCCATACCGTATACATGCAGTCCTAATGCTTCGGCAGCCTGTCTTTGTGCCTCTTCAAAATCTTCTCCATAACTCACACAACCCGGAAGGTCGGGAAAATATACGCTATAACCTGTTTTAGTTGGCTCAAACACAGCTAAATAAGTGAGCTTACGCATAATAATATTTCTCCTTTCTCTAAGTCAGGATAGGACTTTATTTTAACCCTGCCTGTTTTAATATGCTATTGAGTGTACCGGGAGCAATATCTCCTTTGTGATTTGGTACTGTAACTTTGCCAGTCTTAATCGGGTGTTTCAGTTGAATGTGAGAACCCTTCGTTCTTAATTCAACCTCCCTCCATCCATCTTTATACAAGATATTTAATATCTCTCTAACGGTAATTTTTACTCCCTCCCTACACTGTAAATTATACGCCTAATTCATGCGTATGTCTATAGTATAAAAAAGTACGTATATATTATGCGTATTTTCGTTGAATTTATGCATCTCTCTTTACTTCCAAAACATCCTGACTAACTATTCCTACTCGTATAATTTAATTGGAAACACTTCCCACAAAAGCAGAAGGGTGACACCCTTCTTGCGAAGCTCATGGTAAGTATATCTGTAGTCAGGTTCCGGCCCGTACTCCGGTCGTTTCCGCTTTACAGAGGGGTAGAGTAGTTCATGTAACTTGTTTTCATCCATCTCTTTCAGGACAGGCCAATCCAGGCCGATATTCTTGGCCCGTACCATCACTTCTGAGACCGTGCTGGATGAAGCGCTTACACTGCTGGCTATCTTGTGGTGGCTAAGCCCGACTTCAAGCCGCAGACGCAGTATTTCTTTTACTTTACGCATGGATAACCTCCTCTTTTTCTTGGCCATCTGGCTTCTCCTTTCGCTCTGTATTAAAGGGTTATATTACAGAAAGAAGGAGAAAGTCCTCCAGCCGTTTTATGAGTTATCCAGCGTTTCTAACTGTACAAGCTTTTTAGCCCTTATTAATCCGGGGATCGGCTATTCTTTCCAGGTCACGGCCCAACAAGGCAAGGGAGGATACCAGGAGAGTCAAAAAGATCCATGGGTAAAGCAGCCACCACTTCCAGAAAGGAGTAAAGTAAATCCCGCGAAAGTTAACGGCGTGGTTAATGATCAGTCCCCAGCTGCGGGAGGTAGGATCGCCCAGCCCCAGGAAAGAAAGGGATGCCTCAGTGATGATAGCCATCCCTGCAAGGCGGATCATGCTGACCACGAGCAAGGGGAAAAGCTCGGGAAGAAAATGCCTGGTCAAAAGATAGACGGTGCTACCCCCGTAGTGAGCGGCCATCTTGATATAGGGCTGCTCTTTAAGGGCCAAGGCCTGAGCCCGTACGAGGCGTGCCGGTATAGACCAGGAGAAAAGAGCCAGTACGATGATGATATTGCGCAGGCTGGGGCCGAAGAAAGCTGCCAGAACGATCATGACAGGCAGGTCGGGCAGCACCACCATGATGTCTACGACACGCATGAGCACCCGATCCACCCAGCCACCCCGGTAGGCAGCGATGATCCCGATTGTTCCCCCTCCCAGGCCCGCCAGCAGGGCGGTAAACAGCCCTACGATGAGGCTTACACGGGCCCCAAAGCAGATCATAGACCATAGATCCACCCCCAGCTCATCTGTTCCCAAAAGATGTTTTGCCCCAGGTGGAGACAGGGGAGGCCCCGAAGAAATGTTGTGAGAATGTCCAGTCAGGAAAGGTGCAAAGATGGCCATAAACACAAGTCCGAAAAGGATAACAAGAGAAACCCTGCCGAAGATACTTAAATTCCTCCAGAGGCCTAGAATATTTTGGTAAAAAGTATTTCTTTTAATGTTTATAGATCCAGGCTTTATCATGCATGCTCTTTCCTCGTATTATTTTCTTTTACATCTACTGTTCTGACCCTGGGATCCAGACGCCTGTAGAGCAGATCGGCACAGAGGTTGGCTCCCATGACCCCCACGGCCAGTGTCAGGAAAATCCCCTGTAGAAGGGGATAATCCCGCACAAAAACGGCGTCGCGCATGAGCCTTCCCAGGCCGGGATAGGCAAAGACATTTTCCGCCAGTACCGCCCCGCCGATCAAAGCCCCCATCTGCAGGGCAATTCTGGTCACCAGCGGCAAAAGGGCGTTGCGCAGTGCGTGCCGGTAACGAATACGCAGCTCTTTTAACCCTTTAGCCCGGGCCGTGCACATGTAATCCCTGGTTAAAACAGTCCCCAGAGTATTGCGCACCAGCAGGTAAATGCCTCCGGTGCGGGCCAGGGTGAGGGTAAGCACCGGCAGGGCAGCATGATGGAGAATGTCTTTAATTTTTTCCCAAAAAGAAGCGTACTGGACAAAGTGGGACATGGATCCAGCCAGTGGGAAAAGCTCCAGCCCGGCAGCCAGGAAGACGAGCAATACCAGCCCGATCAGAAAGGCCGGAATCTCTCCGAAAACAACCATGAACAGATAGAGGGCCCGGTCCTGCCAGCCGTCTCGCCGCCAGGCGGAAAAACTTCCCAATAGTATACCGAAAATCACGCTTAGCAAAGTGGCGCATGAAACCAAAAGAAGCGTCCAGGGCAGGCGGCGGACGATGAGAGCGCTTACCGGTTCCTTATAGTAATAGCTAAGGCCCAGGTCGCCCCGGGCGAGATCGCCCAGGTAGTTCCAGTACTGTTCCCACATGGGCCGGTCAAGGCCGTAGTATTCCATAAAGTAGCGCCGCTGTTCCTCGGTGTACACCTCCACTATCTCTCCGGCCTCTCCGGAAAGATGCAGGAAGGGATCCCCGGGCATGAGACGGGGAAGAGAAAAATTCAGGGTAATGATAACCAGGAAGGTCAGGGCATATTCAATAACTCTTTGCCAAGTTTTTTTCACGTACATATCAACAAACTCCAGGTTAAACCGGGAACTGGAGCGAAAAAATTCATGCTCTGACTACCGGTCGTTTCTATTTTAACAGTGCTGATACCTCAGTTCTTTTTCCAGGTAAGATAGCCCGGCCTGTTCAGTTTGAAGTCCCGCCTCCATCAGTTCACGTGTATGGCAGCAGCAGGAATGCTCCGTTACGCTTTTTGCGGAGCCCTCATCAACGATCTGTCCTTCGTGCAGGACAATGATACGCTCGGCTACCTTGCGGGCCAGGTGCAGGTCATGGGTGATGTAGAGCATGGCGAAACCCCGGCTGTTCTGCAGCCCTTTCAGCAGGCGCATCAAGTTGGCCTGGGTAGAGACGTCAAGCATGGAGGTGATCTCGTCGGCCAGCAAAAGGGACGGGTGCATGACCAGCGCCCGCGCGATGGCCAGGCGCTGGCGTTGCCCGCCACTTAAGGAATAGCAGTAGCGCTGTAAGAAATCTTCATCGACGGGAAGCTGGACGGATAACAAGGCCTCCCTGACCCTTTTTTTTCTCTCTTTTATTGTGGCGATCCTGTTGATGTCAAGGGGTTCGGCCACAGCGTCCTGTACCGTAAGTCGGTGGCTGACCGCGCTGAAAGGATCCTGCAATACCAACTGGATTCCTCCCTCCTGCCGGGAGACCCAGTTGTCCTTCACCTTTCGGCCTTGGAAAAAGACCTCTCCTTTTTCCGGCGGCAGGAAGTCGGCCAGGATCTGGGCCAGGGTGGATTTCCCCGACCCCGAGGCGCCCACCAGTGCAACGGTTTCTCCGTGGCGCACCGACAGGCTTACCCCTGCAAGGGCCTGGATCTTTCTCTGGTTTAAACGAAATTCCTTGCCGATCCCCCTGGCCTCCATCAGGGTGGCGATACCGCCGCGATGGCAGCGAACCAGACGTTTTGGAGTAGCTTTCATTAAAGAAGGTCTGCTCTTATAGCATTTGTCGACAACCTGGGTGCAACGGGAAAGGAAAGAACAGGCCTGGTGCTCAGTCCCTCCGGATGGCTCTCCGGGGATGCCCCACAAATCCTTATGGGGGAAAAGCTCAACAGAGGAGTTAAGCAGCCCCCGAGTGTAAGGGTGGAGGGGATCCTCTAAAATTTCCCGGGTGCTCCCGCTTTCCAGCACCTGCCCCCCGTAAAGGACAAGCAGTCGTTCGGACATGCTGGAGATGGCGGCTAGGTCGTGTGATATGGTGATCATACCAAAACCAACATGTTTCCTTATATTTTGTAACATCTCCAGTATCTCCCCGCGGGATACAGCGTCCAGGGAGGCGGTTGGCTCATCGACTACCAGGAGTTCCGGGCCACAGGAAAGGGCCATGGCCAAAAGCACCCGCTGGCGCATCCCACCGGAAAGCTGGTGGGGGTAAGCCTCCTGCCAGTACTGTTCCAGGCCGACAAGATCAAAAAGGTCTCCAACTCTTCGTTCCAGGTCCAACCCCTCCAGGCCCAGGTGCTTTTTCAGGGGCTCGCCTACCTGTTCTCGAACTTTGAGGACCGGGTTCAGGGCCTCCTGGGAGTTTTGGAAAACCAGTGCTATCCTTCGCCAGCGCAGTTTCTTTCTCTCCTCCTCGGAAAGGGACAGGATATCCTGCCCGCCCAGAAGCACCCGGCCCGAGACGCGGTGGGGAGCGCTGATCAGCCCCAGCAGCACCAGGGCAAGGGAGGTCTTGCCGCTGCCGGATTCTCCAATAATCCCCAGGGTTTCGCCTTTACCAAGGGAAAGGGAAACATCGTGCAAGGCCTGGACTTCTTTCTGCTGCCCGCGGTAAAGGACAGATAGGTCCTCCACCTGCAGCAGGGAAGACTGGGGCTCGTTCAGCTCTTTTGCGTTTAAAAATTTCTCTGTCATACTCATAACAGACTTCCTTTAACATTTTATTGGTACGTTACTCTCAAGTTTTACTTACCAGGATCTGCCCAAGTCTCGTTACTGTCTCCTGGTTGAATTGGCCTTTTCTGGATTTTTCTCGGACGAAAGTCCTTATCCGACCCTCTAGGTGGTGGTTTTCTTTTCCATACATTCGCATCATGCCTAATAAATTACCTGCTGCCTCCTCTTCCGATGTCTCTTCCGCCCAGCTCTCTTCCCATACCCTGAAGGTCAATTCATACCCTTGGGCATACAAGTAATTAAGCATGTAGATGATATCCCCGGGCCAGGGCGGCATTTCTTCGCCGAAAAGGATGGGCCACAGCTCCATTAAGACATCGTTTTCTCTCTTGCCGGCAAAAGTACTGATATAGCAGTGCTTTCGCGCGCAGTTCAGGGCCTTATCCAAAGTCTCCCGGTTGTTTATGCCAGGGCTCATGGAGGCGAAGACCAGGTCAAACTGTCCCTCCCAGTTTTCTTTAACCGGGTCGATCCCTTCCCAGGTCTTCTGGACGATGGTGATATTGTCCAGCCTCTCCTGGACGATCTCAGCCTGGAGAAAGGCAACCATGGACCCGGCCGGTTCCAGGGCTACTACTTTACAGCCTCTCCGGGCAAAAGCCAGCGCAAAAGTTCCCGGCCCGGCGCCGATGTCCAGCACGCTGATCCCGTCCATTGGTACTCCCTGGCCCTCCAGCCAGCACATTACTTTTTCAACCCGTTTCTTTCCCTTTTCCCCGCCTGTATTGTTTTTAAAGTTTTCCGACCTTTTATTCCAGAAGTCCACAGTCTCCTGCAGGGTCCCTTCTTTTCCGAAAAAGGGACTCTTCCCTGGCCTGCTGCCAGGCCGAGGCCCAGAAAGCGGGCGTCTTTATAGATTGTAACTCCATCAAACTTTGTATTTGCTCCTTAGCATTATCCATACGTTACATCCCCTTTTTCTAGCAATGCATAACATTTTTTTTCACTGGCATACTAAAAAGAAAAATATCATCTAGTAAAGGAGTGAGCACATTGAGCTGTTCAAGCATCAAGCAGCAGTTTGAACAACTAAAAAACCAGGGAAATTTGACAATTGATAAGGTAGTAAATTTATACAACGACCTGCAAGGTTCTCTCGACGCCCACAGGCTGGAATTGCGAGGGTTGCAGAAAAACGGCGACCGTCACCAAATAGAGCACTTGCAAAAACATATTGAAGACGGAGAAACCCTGTTATCTGAGTTTAAAAACATGACAGTTCACTGAACAGCTTGTCTAATAATGGAAAACCTCCCTGGACGCGGAGCCGGGATGGTTTCCCGGCCCGCTCCCTTCGTTGACATCTTTTTTTAGAGGCAAGGCTGCCTTTGCGCTACTCCCTTTCCAGGTAGGAAAGTTTATTGTGCGTGGGCGCGTGGTGATCGAAGACGTGCATCCACCCGTCATACTTTTCATGGCGGAAAACGGTATGCCCTGTAGTGAGGTACAGGGGAATCTCCGGCACATCCTCCGCCAGCAATCGCTGCATCCGGTAAATCAGCTCTTTTCTTCTGCTTTCGTCCGTTTCCCTTAACTGCTCCCCGGCCAGCCGGTCTATCTCGGGGTTGACGTACTCCGGCGTGCCGTTGAACCAGGTGGTTTCGGCGCTGTAAAAGCGGGTGCGCAGAAAATCCGGGTCCTGGCCCCAGCCACCGTGGCCGACCAGCACCAGTTCGTAGTTGCCCTCGGCGATGCGGGCATCCCGGCTTTTCATGTCCACAGAAGTGACCCGCAGTTCGACCCCCGCCCTGGAAAGCTGCTCTTTTAGAAGTTCGCCGATGCGCACCTCCCGCCCCTCTCCCACCAGCAGTTCGTAGGTTGGTTTAAGGATGGCTTTTAAGCCAAGAATGATTTCCCGGGCTTTTTCGGGGTTGTGCTCATACTGGGGCACATCGGGGTTGTACCAGCGGTGGTGAGGCGAGAGGATGCCGGGGCTTCCGGGTACGGCCTCGCCGCGAGCATTTTTGTCCACTAACTCCTGCCTGTCAATAGCGTAGGCAAAAGCCTGCCGCAGTTCCCTTTCCCTGAACTCGGGCAGTTTCTTCATGTTGAAGCGCATGCGGTAGCCCCAGAAGCCGGGATTTTTCATCAAAGTGAAAGCGGAATCTTTTTCAAAACGGGAAAGCACGTCGGCTGGTATTTCGGCCAGGTGGATCTCCCCCTTCTCCAGGGCCAGCACAGGGTCGCTGACGGGGACGAACTCAAGAACATCCACCCGTACCCGGGGACCCCAGAATTCCTCAAAAGCCTCGTAGCGGTAGGTGCCGTGTTCCTTGCTGTAATCCACCAGACGGAAGGGTCCGCTGCCAATGACTGACTCCGGGCCTGTAAACTCTTCGGGCTTTTCCACGCCTGCCCAGATGTGTTCGGGAATGATGCTGACACGTCCGGCAGCCTCCAGGAAAGTGGCCTTGGCCTCCGCGACCACAAATTCCACCTGGTGGTCGGACAGTGCCTTAATTTCCAGCAGGAAATCCCGGTCCAGGATCAGGTCGTTGATGGATACTGGTGGTTTGTCACGGTAATAGTGAAAAGAAAAGGCCACATCATGGGCTGTCAGGGGCTTTCCGTCCTGCCACTTTACCCCGGGGCGGATGTGAAATATGTACCTTTTGCCGTTATCGAGAATCTCCCAGTTTTCAGCCAGCCAGGAAATATTGTCCTTTTCATCCCGCTCCAGAAGAGAATCAAAGATATAGCGCATCTTGGCTGAACCCGGCCCTCGGGAATAGTGGGCAAAAGGAGTAGGATAGCCCCAGTCGCCGCCCTCCAGCCTTACAACCACGGGTTCTGTTTTTGCTTTTTCCTCCGCTTCTCCAGCGTTGGGAGCCGTTTCCTGTTCAACTCCGCTTTTCAGAGAACAACCTGCTACGAGGCTCAACAGCAGTACGGCTGTCAATGCCAACGAGAGCATTTTTTTTGTGTTCATTGCTTTTTCTCCTTTCGAGCTTTTCTAAGCTTATACTTTAAATTGCTTTCGCCGCGCAGACCTGGCAAAAATATCCGTCTTCTCCTGAAATGCTCTTTTCCACCGCCATCACCTCACCGCAGCAGGAACACTTGGTATAATCCTTACGGCCGGCTACCCGCGGCGGGCGCAGAGAGATCCTGGTTTTGGAAAACAGTTCCTCCTCTGGGAGGTTCAAGATCTCCCCCACTGCGGCGTCAATAGCTTGCTGGTATTTTTTAAGCTCGACCGCACTGGCTTTGCCGGCCAGGATCTTTTTTTCAACCCCAGATTTGTGACTGAGGTCAACAACAAGATTTGTCAGGGCTACCCGCAAAGCTTCCCGTGGTTTACGGTCCGTGGAAAAGCGGCCAAAATAATAAACGTGTTTGCCCAGGTCGTAAGCAAAAAAATTCTGATTTCCAATGGTACAGCCTGTCAACAGCTGTAGGGCTTCAATAGCTGAACTCATGTTTTCTGCCAGCACATAGAATTCGTGCGCGTTTTTTCGGGACAGGCCCAACTCCTGACAGGCAACCATTGCGGCGCGATAACCTATAGCCAACTCGGGGCAAAGATGACCGTGGTAATAAGCCACATTTGATAACAGCAAAGGAACCATCGCCAGCCTGCTTACCCCTTGTGGAAGGGATAAGAGCGTTTGAAGAGGATCGTGGGCTAGAGTAACAGTCTCCCCCGCGTTCTTTGGTGGTTCATTGTCTTTTACCCGGTACTTCAGGATCCACCTGCTTCTTGAAAGATAGAGATCCTCTCTGTCGCGTACCAGGGTAAGGCAAAATACCCCCTCACCGGTCAGCAAAAGGTATTGCAAGTACCCTCCTGGGCTTTTAGAAACCATGAGAGGCTTCAAAACCTCGTAATGTTTGCCACGCCACTGAAAACCCAGCGGGGTCTGCTGGGCATTATCAAATTGAACTTGTACCTTTTCATAAATAACGGTGACAGCCTCTTTTTGGATTTTGGATAAAATCTCCTGGATGTCCATAAGAATCTCTACTTTCCTTTCCCACGAATTTAACCAAAGGCTATTTACTTTCATAAGAACAAGCTGAGACCGAAAGCCGATTCCGACATATTTTTGTGCTGCGCTCAATCGCGAAAGATGAGGTTTCCTTTTCCCAACGTGCATCCCGTTACCACCTGGATGGCATCCACGGCGCAGCTGTCGTTTTCCACAACGGCCACCATCTCCTCGTCGATATCACGCCCATCTCCCAGGGCGTCCATGGCCGCCTCGGCAACGCGGTAACCCGACGCCAGCCCGATGCATTCGTGTCCGTGAAAGTCCACCACTCGCTCCCATAAGGTCTTTTCCATGCACATGTGTTATCCCTCTGGTGCTACAAATTTTAAATTAGTGTTATTTTATTCTATTTTTTTGTTCCCATCTCCTGCTTGGGAAATAAATTTTTTTTGACAAATAGCAGATCAACCTATAAAATATAGTTTGAATTTCAAGTATTATTACTTTCTTCTAAAAGAGATCTGTATCCCCGTTGTGGAAATTCGCCCGGGTGACCGTGTTTTAATCCGCTCGGGAGAAAAAGCTCCCGTGGATGGGAGAGTCATCCGAGGGCACGCTTCTCTCAATCAGGCCTCGCTCACTGGCGAATCAAGTCCCGTAGAAAAAGCAGTTAACGATACGGTTTATGCCGGAACGGTAATCTATTCCGGGATGTTAGAGATTGAAGCTCAAAAGGTGGGGGAAGACACGACCCTGGGGAGACTAATCGCGCTGGTTCAGGAAGCTGAAAAGCAGAAAGCTCCTATTTTAAGGATTTCCGACCGCTATGCCCGCTACTTTACCCCGGCTATAATCGCCCTGGGACTGGCCATTTTCTTTTTTACAAAAGATGTCTACCGGGCCATCACGGTAATCATTGTAGGCTGTCCCTGCGCCTTTATCCTGGCTTCACCAACCGCCGTGGTCTCGGCGCTGGGAAACGCCTCCAAAAACGGCATTCTGGTCAAAGGGGGGGACATCCTGGAAGAGACATCCAGAATCAACGCCGTCCTGTTTGACAAGACCGGGACACTTACTACCGGCAGGCCCAGGGTTTCCGCCATCAAAACCCTAAACGGTGCAACAGAAGATTACGTCTTGGCTGCAGCAGCCTCGTCAGAAAAATATTCCCACCATCCCCTGGCCCGGGCTATCGTGGAGGCAGCGGTGGACGACTACATCAGGACCGTTGACCGCCTCCTAAACCTAAGTGTCTCCTTCTGCGGCTATATTTTACAGCTGGTGCAGTAATCTTTGTAGAATAATCTACCCTGCGTGCTTCCCTTACGGGAGCAACAATCTGTGGTGCACCAGATCGCCGAGGTCCGTCTATTAGTCGGGCTCGAAGCACCAAGAAATCGCGACCTCTCTTCGCCAGCCGCAAAAGAATATTTCAACAAGGTTTTCATCCTTCTGATGGTGCTGCCTTGGCAGCATGATTGTCTAAGAAGGAAAAATTCGGATAAAAAACCACACAATCATCGCCAAGGAGATGATGAGCTTTAGGATGGTGCCACCGAAGAAGCCAATGAGGGTGCCGAAGCCGGCTCGCATGGCGGCGTTGGGGGTTGCACCGGTAAGCACTTCGCCTAGGGCCGCACCCAGAAATGGGCCGATTATAACGCCGAATGGGCCCAACAGTACAACACCCAAGACGGTGCCAACTACTGCTCCCCATGCTGCGCTTTTACCGCCACCATAGCGTTTAGTGCCAATGACGGTGGCCGCGTAATCGATAACAAAGGTTAGTACTACAGCCATTCCTTGAAAAATAAAGAAGTTGGCGTCTAAGGTAGCAAATCCGGTCAGGAAACCGTACAACAGCATGCCAGCAAAAATTAAAATCGTACCAGGTAAAACAGGAAGGAATAAACCGGATAGACCCAGCAGGAAAAGAAAAATTGCTAATGCTAAGGCCAGACCTGTCATAATAGCCGCTACCTCCCTCGCCAAGCCAGTTCTGATTTGCAGAATTATTTCTACTTTAATTACAAGTGCGGCCACGCCCTGTGCAACGCCCACTATTTAAGGGAACTTACCGGAATCCTGGAACTAACCGGGCAGGGCTGGACCCAGGAGATGATAGACCTGCTCCTAGAGGTCAAGGCCGTGGTAGACGAGAAAAAAACCTTCACCGACAGGCTAACGCCGGAAAAAATAAAAGGGTTCGAAAAGCGTTATGAACACATCCTCGAGAAAGGGTTCCTGGAAAACCCGCCACCGGTCAAAGTAAAAGGGAAACGGGGACGGGCAA
>QZJM01000075.1 GCA_003605065.1 Dethiobacter sp.
AGCGCCGATCATCTCTTCATCGGTCCACCCGCAGAGTTCTTTGAGGAAGAACAACCCTACCAGGATATTCACCGGTGTGTTGGGACGGCTAGCCTTGTTGCTGTAAAGTACAGAAAAACGTTGCTCATCGATTTTATGGAAAAGATACTGCCGAAAATAGGGCGCCCAGCTCTTGTGCAAGGCATCTTTGATATATTGAGGGTAACTATTGTAAGGATTCATGATATTCATCTGTCCTGAGTTGGGGTTTTCTTTGAACATTTTAGGTTATCCTCCGATAATATGGCATAAATGAGATTTATTACATATTCATTATACCTAAAATGCCTTGATATTGCAAGATAAATTGCGTAAATAGCAGTAAAATCTGTTCTTTTCATCGGATGTCCGGCTCAATTGCTGATAATCAGTTATTACTGCCTCCGGCAGCTCTAAAGGCCGTTTTCAAGTGGCAATTCTGCTGGAATCTGACCTTTTTGGGGGCGAATCAGTATTTAGGTCCTGATGAATAACTCACAAAGCCCGATAAAAACGCTTTACAGTCCTTTTTATGGTATAATAGTGCAAGGTAGATAATGACATCTTTGCACTAGAGTATAAAATGTAGTATGGTATCCCCGATTGACCTAACAATTTGGAGTTTGCTGCCACTTTTTTAATAAAGTTCAATATCACTTCTGTCTTGTTTACTTGTTCTTCCATTTCTTCCTTTAACGGTATTGAGTATCTCCATCCCGGCAGCAAGTTCATTTGCAGAAGCCGATAGTTCCTCCGTAGAAGTAACAACTTCTTCACTTGTTGATGCAAAGGATTGTGCAGCGTCGATGAGAGTATCCTGATTTTTAAGGCTTAATCCAACTCCAAGTCCACCTATAACGCCCGCTTCATCTTTTATAGACACAGAAACGGTTTTAATGGGGAAACCATATATTTCTTTAGGCCCATAGCTGACTTTCACAGCCAAGCTATCGCACATGCCGGGCACACCGCTAAAAAAGTATACCACGTTTCTGGTATACTTTTACATAGCATTGGTCACATTTTTAGTTCACTTAAATCTTAGCATTACTGGTTCAGTCCTTCCGGGAAGACGGTCCAAAAAGCTCCGGGCAAAGGTAATAGAGGGTTTTAATAGCAAAATAAGTATTAAACTTGCATTTTTCTACTGTAAGATCAATATTGAAGGTATCTTGAAGAACTTGTAAGCGATAGCGAAGGGTATTAATATGAACATGAAGATCTTCTGATGTAGCGCGAAGATTTCCGTCGTGATAAAAGTATCTCTCCAATGTTTTTAGAAAGGAGGTTCCCTTCGAACAGTCTGATTTAAGCAATTTCTTTAACAGGTTTTTGGCAATATCCTCCAGGCGCTTCCGCTCCCGTTGGTCTGCGAATAGTTGATAAAAACCCAGCTCGGAGAAAAACAATATTCCTTGCTTACCGGTCTGATGTAAAAAATCCACCGCAGCACGTGCTTCATGGTAGGACTGTTTTATTTCTTTCAGCTCCTTAGCTGCAGAACCGATACCGATAGAAACTGATGCACCGATGGCATCAAATACAGCACGCTGTATTTTGGAGAAAAGAAGACGGGTCTCTTTATACCCTTCTGAAAAATCGTTTTCGCTTGGGCACGGGGTCAAAATAATAACGTCATCTCCTTTGAAGAAAATCATTTCTCCAGTCAGGTTTTTTTTCAGTGTATCGTTAAGCACCCGCAGAATAAGTTTCTTCTCCTGTAAAAATTGTTGCTCCCCTTTTGGAAATTCAACACCGTTGAGGCATAGCACAGCAGTCAGATATGGTCGAGAAAAATCATAACCAAAATTAGCAGCCATATTGACAATATCCATCTCTTTGTAATTGTTCCAGTAAATCAGTGCGTCTATAAAATCATCCTTTAATTTTTTTTCCACTGCAAAAGCCATTTTATGCTTTAAAAACTCCAGCGTGCACGTATGTACAACTCGTTCCAGAGCTAGTATCTGCAGCTGACTTAGTTTCCTGGTATCCTCAAAAACGACAAGAAACCCCATAGTCTCATTTTTCACTCTAATTGTAGTAATGACCCCTGTTTCCTCTGAACCGTTTAAGGAGAAAGTTTCCCGAAAGGGTTTCATAGAGTACATCTCCGGATTCTGAGACAGTCGCTTAAAGTAGTCGGCAAGAGAGTCCAGTTGAAAAATATCTGTCTTTTCCTTGCCGATATCTGATGAAATGCGCCTCCAGCAGAGATAGTCAAAGAGTACTACCGGCATGTTTAAATGTCGCGCACTTCTGTTAATGATTTCTTCAAATCCGGATTCCTTAATCAGGAATCCAGTTAATGTTTGATGAACATCCATTAAATATTTGTATTTCATGGAATTCTCTTTCTCTTGTTGATAGATACGCCTCAGTTCCATTTCAAGGTTTTGTAGTTTTTTAAGTTTTTGTACACTTTCAATAATAACTTCAATTTGTGACATCATCTGCCAGATTAGCATTTCATCGTCCTGGCTAAAACCACCAGGTCGATTTAATAAACAATACACCCCAATGCAAAGGTTTCCTCTACGTATTGGCACCGCCAGAATATTATCGACTTTTAGGAAGCTGGACAGGCAGCCCAGGATCATCGGATCCTGGGCTGCCTCGTTATTATAAAAGGATCTATGATTTTTATAGACATTTACTATGATATTATTTTCGGTAAGCGATAAACCGTAAGTGGCACTTTCCTTCTCTTTTTTGAGGCCGAAGGCAGGTTCCTGTAAAACCAAATGTTGGCTTTTTTCGTCATAAAGGAAAAAACCGGCATTATTGGCCAAGGTCATGGCTTTGACCTTATTGTTGATTTCATTAAATACCGTGTCTATGTTTTCATTTTCAAGAGCTACCTGCCAGATTTTTGAACAAGAAGTAATAATCTCCAGATGCTTATCTTTCTGTTTATTCCACCTGTTTTGCTTTAGCGTAGTAATAAAGTTATGTAATAATTGTTCACCTAAGATCTTTTTGGAATAGCGTATTGAACAATCTGCCCCCCCACACAATGCGAAGAGGCCGTCTTCGTTTTCCTCCTCCAAAAAAATAATATATTCCGGTTCTGTCCCACCTAATTTATAAAACAATGCTTTTACAAAGTTATTCTTCTCTTCAGAGGAGATAATTTTATTCAAAGAAAATGCTGGATCAATAAACGTATGTAAGGAGCCATGCTGAATCGTACGTACTCCTCTTTTGGTAAAGAATATTTCTTCAATTTCGGGTGTACAGATTAGAATTGCCATCTGTTTTAATTGGAGAAGAATACGCAGTTTACGAACTAAATTATCCAACATTTTTTCGCTATAGCCAAGCCGTATAGCCAGTCTAGAGCAGTCACCCCTAACAAAATACTCTTTGGTTACTGAATATATACGCTTTGTATTCGCCACCATTATTGCAACCTTCTAAATAATTTGAAGTTAAATTAAATTTTAAATAACGATCTAAGATCTGTCAATACAATGTTTGTTTACTTTCCCATATAGCTTGACATGGTAGAAATGCCCGGATTCCGTACATCCCTCGGCATGCTTCAATGTCAGCCAGTTCCAAGAATGACGAGTTGTCTGTTGCATAATAGAATTCCAGAGTCCTTCAGATTTTTATTTTGTTTGTTGAAAAACATTATAACTATTTTTAAATATATATACAATACTAAATTTTATTACAATAAGATTTAGTATCAATATAAAATATATACAAAACTATGAAACATATTTTGTTATATCTAATTTTTATTCCACCTTATGTACTTTCCAGTTTTTATCAATCCATAAACATTTTATATTACTTTTTAACCCCATGATCGTATGGTTTCGATCGACTTTTGAATATGTATAATCTGTACTTCTCTTGCAACAGGATTTCCGGCGCAATTATGATGACCGACTATAAAAATATGTTTTGAATTATGCTTTGTTATGGATATTTCTACCCTTTTTCTGATAGAGTCAATAGTTAGCTTATCTTTTTATAAAGTAGCTTCTCCAGAGCCTTTGGAATTCGTCTAAAAAATAGAGTACGGCAGAATATTAAGGCATTGCCATCTGAAAGGACCGGCATCGGATCGGGTCCCACTTGACCATTTCGTCAATGGTTTTACCGATGTATAGTGAGTCGTACAATGCCGAAATAAGTGCAACTGAGTCGAATATCTCGACCATGGTCTTCCCTCCCATCCTTGTGCAGTTGAATTGTTAGTATTCAGGTGGTAAATTCAGCAGTTCAGCATAAGTAAAAACAGGGCCGTCTTTACAGACATACTTATCCCCGATATTGCAGCGGCCGCATTTTCCCACACCACATTTCATTCTTAATTCCAATGTAGTAATGATTTGTTCCGGGGCAAAATTCAAACGTTTCAACCCCTGTAACACGAACTTAATCATAATTGGGGGGCCGCAGGTTAATGCAATACGGTTTTCAGGTGAAAAAGCAATTTCTTCCACATATTGAGGGACAAAACCGACATGACCATCCCAACTTTCCTGCTTTACATCGACGGTAAGGTACACTTTGGTAGCGGGAGCCTTGGGCCAATTCTCAAATAAATTTTAATGGGAAAACCGTTCCCATAAGGCCCCCTGATTCCAATATGATAGCTTTCTTCTGTTTCGTGGAGGTACTGTGTCACAGCGCCTGATTTTTTTATGCTAAATTCTAGATACTCTTTTTCCGTGGGTGAAGAAGTAATCGAAAAAATGGCTTCCCCTACTGGAGGTACAGAAACCATGGCACACTGTCCGGGCAAAAAATTAAAGGGAGAACCTCCTGCAGGAGCAACGACACGAAAGGTTTTAATATCTTTTGTCTCCCGTGTAATTTTTTCGATTACTGCAACCTTGGGCAGCAGGGAATTTTCAAGAGCCACTTACAACACCTCCCGCCTCTTTGATAACCTGGGTTATATCCAGGTGAACAGGGCATTTACGTACACAGCGGCCACAGCCCACGCAGGCATAAAGGCCAAATTTGGATGGAAAGTAAAGCAGTTTATGCAGAAAGCGCTGGCGTACCCGCTCCTTTTGTGTAGGGCGGGGATTCTCACCACTGGTCATCAGCGTAAATTCAGCAAACATGCAGGAATCCCAGCAGCTGAAGCGTTCTCCTTCAAGGTCCCTGCTAAAATCCTGTATGTCAAAACAGTGGCAAGTGGGGCATAAATAGGTACAGATGCCGCATCCTAAACAGCGATGGTACAACTTTTCCCATAATTCGTCATTAAATTTTCCCCGGAGCGCTTCCTGAAGACCTTCTGTATTCCACCCCCGTTGGCGGGCCGCTGCAGCCTCCCCGGCAGCGGTTGTATCCCTGAGTCTTACAGCAGCTGCGGTTTCCTCCGGGGCAGCCTCATCAAGGAGTTCATTTATCACCGCTGTCAAGGCTTCTCCTTTTGTACTCCGTGGTTCCCATAACAAAAATTCGCCCATATCCCAGACCATCACATCAGCCCCGGGAGCAAAAGCGGGCTCCAAGGCAAAAGAGGTACAAAAACAGGTTTCACCGGGTTCATTACACCCCATGGAAACCAACGTCCCCAGCCGGCGCCTTTTGGCATAAAGCCCGTCTGTGGGCTCTTCAAGAAAGATTTTATCCAGGATGTTGAAGGAGGCCAGATCGCAGGGACGGACCCCGAAAAGAATAAATTTTTCCTCCGGCTCTACACTCTCCAGCTGCAACCTTTTAGCCCCCGTTTTGAAACGCAGGTAGGTTTCTGCCTGCGGGAAAAATACGTTTTTGGGAGGCACTATGGAATTTACCCCAAAATCCACCTGGGCTCCGTTTTTCCAGGGAGCAAAGTTCACGGCCCCGTCTTCCTGCAGGGGAAAATAGAGAGTTGCTTTATGGGCTAAAAGTTCCCAAAGCAGCGCCAGTTTTTCTTTTGCAATTTTTTTCAATTATGGACCCTCCCTCTTAACTTCCTGAAGAAACATCGGGATCATCGGTCTTAAAAGTAAGTAACGGAGCTTCTTTGTCCAAATCTGCACCGGCGTCGTACTCGCCGTAAAGTTCATTGATATCTTTGATAAATTTACGGTTTAGTTCGGCAAGCGGTATCCCTACAGGGCATATCCTGGCGCATTCACCGCAGTCCACACAACGACCTGCCACGTGGTAGGCACGGGTAATATGGTAGAACTGGGTTTCGCTTAGCTCGTTTGCTTTACCCAGCCAGCGAGGCTCGGCAAGATCGAAAATGCACTCCCGGCAGCTGCAGGCCGGGCAAACATTACGGCAGGCAAAACACCTGATACAGCGGGAAAAATGCCGGGACCAGTAGGAAAAACGCTCCTCCAGGGGTGTAGTTTCCAGTTTACTGACATCTGCAAAGCGTTCCACAGGTTGGCAGGGCACGGCCTCACCCAGCATCTGGTCGTAGATAACAGGGTTGGGATAGCGGCAGCTCAGGCATTTAGCGTAGTAAAAATCCCGGGCCGGAGCTTTCCTCTGGCCTTTTTTATAGTAAAAGATGAGTTCTTCCTGCTCTTTTTTCACCTGAAGCAGGCCCTTGCTCAACCCTGCAGCCTCTACCCTGGCAGGGTCCACCAGGCCGTCACAGGGAATACCGAAGAGCAGAACTTTTTCCCTGTCCACGCGCCCGTCCCGGAGCATCTGGTTGAAACCCAGAGCATCGCAGCCTTTAAGAAAAAGAGCTATTTTTTTTTCGGGAACTTCTTTGAGCAGGTATTTGCTCAGGTTGGATACACTGAAGGGATCCCAAATGAGAGAACCGGTTCCGCCGGGATCTGTGATAAAGGCGGGAAAGGACTGCCACCAGAAAGGACCTTTTTGCCAGCCGATAACCATCTCCGCTTCCCCGCTTGATAAAGAGCCAAACGCCACCTCTTTGAGTATCTCCGAAAGCTGCTTCATCTTGTATCCCTCAACTTTCTGTTGGGACCCAGGGCCCGGATCTTGTCTGTAGTTTCTGTCATTACCGCCGCAAACCTGTTCCCTTCCGAAGCGGAGATCCAGTGTACCTGGAAGCGCTCAGGTTCCATGCCCAGAAACTCCAGGAAACGCTGTAAGAGTAAGAAGCGACGGCGGGCAAAGTAATTCCCGCTTGTATAATGACAGTCCCCGGGGTGGCAGCCGGCAACCACTACCCCATCTGCGCCGCGCTGGAAGGCGCGCAGGATAAAGTTGGAGCTGACACGGCTGGAGCAGGGAACACGGATAACACGAACATTGGCAGGATAAGTCATCCTGCTGGTCCCGGCCAGGTCACCGCCGGCATAGCTGCACCAGTTGCAGCAAAAAGCAATGATGAGGGGTTCAAAGGACTGTAGCTTAAGGTTTACAGGCATATGGCATCCACCTCCGCCATGATCTGCTCGTTAGTAAATCCTTTCAGATTTACTGCACCGGGCCGGCAGGAAACCGTGCAGGAGCCGCAGCCCTGGCAGAGGGCTTCGTTAACCTCTGCTACCCGGCGTTTAAGTGCTTTTCCGTGAATTTTTTCCTCAATCGTTTTTTCCGCAACAGCACCGTAAGGGCATACCTTTATACAGGACAGGCAGCCGGTACAGAGCGATTCATTAACTTCTGAAACACAGGGGTTGCTTAAGAGATTATCTTTACTGAGCAAAATGATAGCCTTGGCGGCTGCGCCGCTGGCCTGAGACACGGTTTCGGGGATATCCTTGGGGCCCTGACAGGCACCGGCCAAGAAGATGCCTGCCGTGTGAGCCTCGACGGGGCGTAGTTTAGGATGGGCCTCCGTGAAAAAAGAATGAGTATCAGTACTTATACCCAGGAGGCGGGCTAACTGTGGAGCATCGCTTTTAGCCTTTATGGCTGCGGCCAGAACCACCATATCCGCCTCAATTTCCACAGCATGCCCGCTTAAGGAATCAACGCCCTTTACCAGCAGCTTGTCACCATCGGGGAAAACCTTGCCGACGCTTCCTTTCAGGTACAAGGCACCGTATTCTTCCACGGCGCGCCGGTGGAACTCTTCAAAATCCTTACCGGCGGTTCGGATATCGATATAAAAGACGTAAGCCTGGGCCTCTGGATATTTTTCCCTGAGCAGTATAGCGTGTTTAGCGCTGTACATACAGCATATTTTGGAGCAGTAGGGTTTACCGCGGGACTTATCCCTGGAGCCAACGCATTGGATAAAGACCACATTTTTAGGCGGACTCTGGTCGGAAGGACGTAAAAGCCTGCCGCCAGTCGGCCCGGAGGAATTGACAAGTCTTTCGAATTCCAGGCTGGTAAGTACATCAGGGTGCTTGCCGTAGCTGAATTCACCGAAGTCGTCCAGGTCTAGAATATCAAAGCCTGTGGCCACTACGATGGCACCATATTTTTTCTGAAGTACTTCGTCTTCCTGATCATAATTTACAGCCCCTGCCGGGCAGGCTTTCCTGCAGATGCCACATTTTTCCCTGGTGAACCGGCGGCAGGAGGCCCTGTCTATAACCGGCACATTGGGTACTGCCTGGGGAAAGGGGACATAAACGGCCTTGCGCATCACCAGGGCCTCGTCAAATTCACTTTTAACCCTGCTGGGGCATTTCTCCCAGCAGATACCACAGCCGGTACATTTCTCCAGATCTATACTGCGAGCCTTTTTCCGGATTGTAGCTTCAAAATTGCCCACAAAGCCGTCTACTTTTTCTACCTCGCTAAATGTATAGAGAGTGATATTGTGGTGGGAAGCTACCTCAACCATCTTGGGGGTTAAAATACAGGCTGAACAGTCCAAAGTAGGAAATGTTTTATCCAGTTGGGCCATGCGCCCGCCAATGCTGGGAGTTCTTTCTACCAGGTCCACCTCGAAACCCGCATCAGCGATATCCAGAGCAGCCTGAATACCGCCGATGCCCCCGCCGATGACCAGGGCACGGCACTCTACCGGAATCTGCGTTGCCCACAGTTCCTTGTTGCGCGCTGCCTTGGCCACGGCAGTGCGGATGAGGGCGATGGCTTTTCCGGTAGCTTCCTGTTTATCTTTATGCACCCAGGAACAGTGTTCCCGGATGTTGGCGATCTCAACAAGGTAAGGATTAAGCCCGGCCGCCGCCGCTGTTTTAAAAAAAGTTAACTCGTGCATGCGGGGAGAACAGGCGGCTACCACGACCCGATCCAGCTTTTCCTTAATGATGGCCTCCTTAATCATGGACTGCCCGATTTCCGAACACATATATTTATAGTTATCGGCGTAAATCACGCTTGGCATTTTTCCGGCCGCCTCTGTAACACCTTCTATATTCACGGTGTTGGCGATATTGGTCCCGCACCAACAGATAAAAACACCAATTCTCCTCAACGAACATTCCCCCCTTCAAAAAGCATGAAGTGGCAGTTACCTGGCTTTTGGATCGAATATACCCAAGGTAATTTATAATATCCTTATCAGCATACAGCGAGCCCGAAACAGAAAAGGTTTTGCAGCTCGTGTCTATTTGGTGTACTTGCGAAACCCGCTGACAATACCCTGTTCGGGCATCCCCTTATTCAAAACCCGGGGCATATCCCCGGCTTTGAAGCGGGAGAAGCCACGCTTCCTGAGAAGGATAGCCCGTAGCGCCTCCATGACGCCGGGAAGATCTACACCCCGGGGGCAGCGCCCGGCACAAGTGAAGCAGGAGGCGCAGATCCAGATAGTGTTACAGTTCAAAACAGCTTCAACGAGACCTAACTGTAAAAAGCGTAAGACCTGGTGGGGCAGGATGTCCATTGCCATATTTACAGGGCAGGCCGCCGTACATTTGCCGCACTGGTAGCACTTTGCCACATTCTCACCGCTGATTGCGGCGATTTCTTTAACCATGGTTCCACATAAACTTTGCGTCGTAATTTTCAATTTCCTTTCCTCCTCGGACCGTGAGCATTTTCTAGGGGATTGGAAACAAGAACTTAAATAGCCATTTTTTCTTCTGCTCTGTCTTCTAAACCCAGGGCTTCTTCTAAGAGCTCCGTAAAGTAATATACGGGCAGAGTCAATTTCCCATGTGTTGTTTTTTGCTGCAGTTCCAGCAGGTTATAATGGCAGAGGGGACAGGCATCCACAATAGCTTCAGCACCGTGACGGAGGGCTGAATTGATGATCTTTTCCACCATGCCTGCCACAATTTCTTCGTTCTGCACGGAGAGATATACACCGCAACATTCCGTCCTATAGGGGTAATCCACCGCCGTAGCTCCCAGAGTCCGGAGGAAATCCTCCATGATGCTCGGGTTCTCAGCATTGTCAAACTGCATGACTGCCGGGGGGCGCAGGAGTAAACAACCGTAGAAAGCGGCAATTTTTTGGCCTGTTAAAGGTTTTTTTACCTTTTGGGCCAGGGCGGAAAATCCCAACTCATCCCGCAGCAGTTCCAGGTAATGAATAACCTCTGTCCCACCCCTGTACTGATCCGGCAGCTGGAGATAATTATTGGCCTTATTACAAACATCCTTATCAGTTTTCATAACATGGTTGGCCCTTTTCAGGACATGGTGGCAGGCTGCACAAAGGGTTACCAGTTTCTCTCCCGTATCCTTAGCTGCAGCCAGGCTGCGCACAGAAGAAAGAAAGGGAGCAATCTCGTCAACAGTAAGGGGAAAAACCGCGCCGCAACACTGCCACTCCTCCTGCTCCAGCAGCTCTATTCCCAGTGCCCTGGCAGCCTTAAGGGCTGAATTTTCTAAAACAGCAGCCGTAGTTTTCAAGGTACAGCCCGGATAATAACTGAAACGCACAGCTCACTTGCCTGGTTCCCTTTGTCATCACGCTTCGGAAAACCAGGCTTCACCTCACTTTCATAGATGAGTCCGTTTTGGAACGATCAAAGAAGTTATCTTTTAATTTAGATTTCTAGAGCTTCGCGGTGACTATAGCGGGGAAGAAGAAGGGGAGAAACCCTGCCCGCTGTATCGATACCGCTTTCCTGCAACTGCTGATGGTACCTGTGAACATGATCCAGGGTAAGCTTACTTAGTTTGACCTCCTCACACTTTTGAGCAGCATGCAAGCCGGCACGGCAACCAAAAACAAGGATGTCGAGAAGCGAGTTACCCATCAGCCTGTTACGGCCGTGAACACCGCCGGAGTTTTCACCTGCAACATAAAGGTTCTCTATATTGGTGCGGCCCCATTCGTCGAGCAGAAGGCCGCCATTTTGATAATGGAGGGTAGGATAAATGAGCATGGGCTCCTTGCGAATATCAACACCGAACCTGGCAAACTGCCGCAGCATGGCCGGCAGCTGCCTCTCGATGGTCCCCTCCCCGTGGATCAGATCGATAAGGGGGCAATCGAGCCAGACACCGACCATGCCTGTAGGAGTGGTAATACCGAGCTTTCTTTCGCTGCACTCCCGGATAATAGCTGCAGACTCCACATCCCGTGTCTCCAAGTGGTAGATAAACTGTTCACCGTTAATATTAAGCGGTGTGGCGCCTAGTCCACGGACTTTTTCTGTAACCAAAAGGCCCAGGATTTGGGGAGGATAGGCAGCACCGGTAGGGTGGTACTGAATGGTGTCCATAAAGGCCAGCTTTGCCCCTGCACGGTAGCCCATAACCAGCCCGTCGGCAGTGGCGCCGTAGTGGTTGGTCGTAGGGAAACCCTGGAAGTGCAGTCTCCCTGAACCACCCGTGGTTAAAATTATCGTTTTGGCACGGGCAATAAGATACTGTTCCGTTTCCAGGTTATAAAGAACTGCTCCGGCAGCTTTGCCTTCTTCGTCCAGCAGGAGTTCCACTGCAGGGCAAAACTCCAGTACATTGATACCCTGGTTCCTGGTCTCATCTCTTAAGGTACGCATGATCTCCGCCCCTGTATAATCACGGGCAGCATGCATCCTTTTCCTGGAGGTGCCACCACCGTGGATGGTAATCATGGTGCCGTCTTCTTCTTTGTCAAACATCGTGCCCATATCTTCCAGCCATTTAATGATCATGGGAGCGTCCTTGACCAGGGTATAAACGAGCTGCGGCAAGTTGGTAAAATGTCCCCCTCCCATGACATCAAGGTAATGGATTGCCGGGGAATCGTTTGCTTTGTCAGCAGCCTGGATACCTCCCTGGGCCATCATCGTATTGGCATCACCAAAGCGCAGCTTAGTAACAAGGAGGGTATCTGCTCCTTGCTTTTTCGCTGTAAGCGCTGCTGCGGCACCGGCCCCACCGCCGCCGACAACGAGAACATCTACGTCGTGGACGATCTCCTGCAGGTCGAGCTCAACATGCCCGATCATACTGCGGGCTTCAAGCAGGTCCGCCAGTTCCCGGGAAACCCTGTCGCCCTTGTTTACTCCTGCCTGGAGCTGCCGGAAACCAGCTTCAATAAAATCAGGATGGAATTTTTCAAGCACATCCTGGCGCTCTTCAGGCGTCATACGGGGAAAATCAACGCCCAGCCTCACAGGGCGCGTTTCTTCTACTTTTCTAATAAGCTCCTTCATCCGGGATGTATACATAATTCTTACCCGGCCCGGTAGAGCCGGGCTTAAAACCCCCTTTGACCTTTAATTAAACACTTAAAGTATGAAGTCATGCTTCTAGGTCACGGTTATTATAACGATTCTTGAGCTCCTGAGGATCTAATTCCATTAGCAACTGCAGTTCTGCCTCATATTTACCGTCTGTAATCTCGTCAACCCTTTGCTGCAGGTGCAACGCCCGGGGTAAAAGGTATTTGCCATAAAGGCGGCGCGCTAAAATGCCGACATGGTACTGGACAATATGTGCCGGGCAGCGGGAGGCACAGAGACCGCACATGATACAGTCAAAGGATTCGACTGCACACCTGGCAATATCTCCCCTTTGGGCATAGGCGATGTATTGCATCACATTGAGGTCCTGGGGACATACCTTGGTGCAGGAATTGCACCCGATGCAGCGGTAGATCTCCGGGTAATAGGCAGCAATAGATGAAGTGCCGGGGGTTAACTCGTCAATATTATAAATGCCTTTTAAGGCAGGGAAAAAGGGGATTTGGGCCAGATACATACCAGCCTCGACCTTGGTCTGGCAGGCTAAGCCCACCTTAAGTTCATAATCGCCAGCGATACGGTAGACGGTAGCACAAGCGCCGCAGAATCCGGCCCGGCAACCGCAGCCACGTTTTAGATGGTAGCCGGCAAATTCCATGGCATCCATAATGGTTAATGATTCGGGTACGGTATATTTCTTCCCCATAATATAGATATCTACTAGGGGTACCTGGGTCATTTTCCTTGGACCTCCTTGAAACCTTGCGTTTCAGGCTTAATCTTTTTGGTGCTCGGGCAGGGGGATAATACCGTTTTTCATAAGCAGCCTCGTTTGCTCCTGGGCTCTTTTAATTTTCCCTACTGCCATCTCATAGATTTCATCGCGGGTCAGTTCCAGTCGAGCTACCCCTTCTTTGATGGCCTGCATGGCCGTGGCCGTAGCCACCCTGGGAAAAACCTCCCAGTTGTCCATGGTCGGAAGGATCTCCTCGGGGTTTAAACCCTTTTCCGCAGCACAGGCGGCCAGTTCTTCGGCTGCTGCTATGCACATGGTATCGGTAATGGTACTGGCCTGAACGTCGAGGATGCCGCGGAAGATAGCCGGAAAGCCAAGGGAGTTATTTACCTGGTTGGGAAAGTCTGAGCGACCCGTAGAAACTATGGCGGCACCGGCTTCTTTGGCTTCCCAGGGCCAGATCTCCGGAACAGGGTTGGCGCAGGCGAAGACGATAGCATCGTCAGCCATAGCCTTGACCCATTCTTTTCTAATAGTATCGGGACCTGGTTTGGAAAGAGCGATAACCACATCTGCGCCTTGCATGGCCTCAGGGATTCCGCCGGTGCGCCGGCCGGCGTTGGTAATCTGCATAATTTTCAGTTTATCTTGGTGAGACGGCCTTATATCAGCCCGGCCTTGATGCAAAATCCCTTTGCTGTCGCAGGCGATAATATTTTCAGCAGGGACACCGGCGCTTAGTAAAAGCCTTATGGTAGCTACATTGGCTGCTCCAACCCCGATCATGGCAATTATGGCCTTTTTCATGTCCTTACCCACTATTCTCAAGGCATTGATGAGGCCTGCCAGGGTAACACAGGCTGTTCCCTGCTGATCATCGTGCCAAACGGGAATGTGGCACTCCTGGCGCAGACGGTCCAGGATATAAAAGCACTTGGGATTGGCAATATCTTCCAGGTTAATACCACCAAAGGTGGGCTGCAATAGCTTGACGGTATTTATGAGTTCGTCCGGGTCTTTGGTATCCAGGCAGATAGGGAAAGCATCAACTCCTCCCAGGTACTTGAAAAGAAGGGCCTTGCCTTCCATTACCGGCATGGAGGCTTCAGGGCCGATATCCCCGAGACCCAGGACCCTGGTCCCATCAGAAACCACAGCCACGAAATTGGCCTTATTCGTGTGCCTGTAAACCTCTTCTTTACTGGCCTGAATAGCCCGGCAGGGTGCGGCAACACCGGGGGTGTACCAGATGGCGAAATCATTGTAGTCACGAACGGCTGCTTTCAATGTTACCTCTACCTTGCCCTGGTAAAACGGGTGCAGCTTCAGGGCATCTTCGGCGGGCTTTTGGGCCTTTGCCAACAACTCGTCTTTATTCAAAAAGATCAACCTCCTCGGTTAGTATTGGTTTTCATACGAGCGGAAATACAGTACCTTCCAGCTGGTCAGGGAACAATATTAAATTATGGTAGAGCATACTTGTTACGCCCCTCTGCATAGAGATCGTTTCCATAGGCATCGTTAATGACTGTAGCCGGAAAGTCCTCTACCACTAAGCGGCGGATAGCTTCAGGACCAAGTTCAGGGTAGGCTACCACCTCTGATTCTTTAATAGTCCTGGCTAAGAGTGCACCGGCACCTCCTGTAGCTGCCAGGTAAACTGCTTTATAGTCCTGAAGAGCTTTACGCGTGGCCTCGTTGCGGAGACCTTTACCGATAACAGCTTTTACACCGTATTCAAGTACGGCGGGGGTATAAGCGTCCATCCTACCACTGGTGGTTGGACCTGCGGAACCGATAACCTGACCGGGTTTAGCCGGGGCGGGGCCCACGTAGTAGATAACCTGCCCTCTTAAATCTACGGGCCACTCTTCTCCTTTTTCTAAAAGCTCCACCAGTTTTTTATGGGCAGCATCCCTGGCGGCATAAATGACACCGGAAAAGAGAACGTTATCGCCAGCTTTCAGGTCTAAAACAACCTCATCGGTTAAAGGGGTTCTAATTCTTTTAACTTCCATGTACATGGACCTCCTTATGTTAAATTACCCGTTCCGCATGGCGGCTGGCATGGCAGTTTATATTAACCGCTGCCGGCATGCTGGCTATGTGGCAGGGGAAAACTTCAACGTGTACGGCCAGTGCCGTAAACCTGCCGCCGTATCCCTGGGGGCCTATTCCCGTTTTATTGATTTTCTCCAGCATTTCTTTTTCAAGCTCGGCGTAAAAGGGGTCCTGGTTCGGTTGGTTTAGAGGGCGCAGCAGCGCTTTTTTAGCCAGGTACGCTACTTTCTCAAAAGTGCCCCCAAACCCTACCCCTACAATAACCGGAGGGCAGGGGTTTGCTCCGGCTTGACTTACGGTTTCGACTACAAAATCCACCAAGCCCGGCGTACCCTGGGAGGGTGTAAGCATCCTGATCGCGCTCATGTTTTCACTTCCGCCGCCTTTGGGGGCCAGGGTTAACTTGATCTTATCTCCAGGTACAATCTCTACGTGTATAACTGCCGGGGTATTGTCTTTTGTATTCACCCGCTCCAGGGGATCTTTGACAATAGATTTTCTTAAGTACCCGTCCGTATACCCACGCCTGACGCCTTCATTAAGGGCCTCGTTAAAATCTCCTCCTGTAAGATGGACATCCTGCCCCAGTTCCACAAATAAAACGGCAAAGCCCGTATCCTGGCACATGGGCACCTTTTCATCCCTGGCAATACGAGCATTCTCCAGCAACTGTTTAAAAACTTCTTTACCCACAGGTGAAACTTCCTCCGCAAGACCTTTCTCAAAAGCTCGAATAACATCGTCACCAAGGAAATAATTGGCTTCTTTGCACATTTCTGCTACCGCATCCACAATCAGCTTCACGTTTACTGTGCGCATCTTGCCCTCCCTTTTAATCGCAAAATTTCTTTAAAATCAGTAAGCATCCCATCAACTGTTTCTGTTTATTTAACATGCTTTTATTGAAATAATTTTTATAAATTTTCATAAAATTATTCTTCTTTTTCACATAATTCTAACAATACATTAAAAGTGGATTTGGGGTGCAAAAAGGCAATACGAGCACCGCCAGCTCCATAACGTGGAACCCTGTCTATTAGACGAACCCCTTTTTCATCAAGACTTTTTAACTTTTTTTCGATATTATTCACTCTTAAAGCGATATGTTGAATGCCTTCTCCCCGCACTTCGATGAATTTAGCAATAGGACTATCAGGATCAATTGCTTGAATAAGTTCCAGTTTACTCTCTCCCAGGGGTAAAAGAGCAACTTTAATTTTCTGGTCTTCGACAATTTCTATCTTTGTAGACTTTAAACCTAAAATTTCCTCATAAAACTGTAGGGCTTCTTCCAGGTTTTTAACTGCTATACCAATATGATCAATCTTTTTAAACATGTTTTTTTACTCCCTTTTTATGATATTTTCTTTGATAAATTTAATTAAATCTCCGGTAAGTGTCCCCGATGTAAAAACCTCTTTAATCCCGCATTCCTTGAGCAAAGCAATATCTTCCTGGGGTATAACCCCTCCGGCCACCACCAGGATATCATTAGCCCCCTCTTTACGTAACAATTCGGTCACAAGAGGCAAAAGCTGCAGATGTGCACCAGAAAGAATACTGATACCGATAACATCGACATCCTCTTGAATAGCTATTTCTACTATCTGCTCGGGAGTCTGTCTTATTCCCGTATAAATAACCTCCATGCCTGCATCCTTTAAAGCCTGGGCAATCACCTTAATGCCTCGATCATGGCCATCCAAACCAACTTTAGCGGCAAGGACTCTGATTTTCTTTTCTATCATTTATTTTCTTCCCCTCTCCTACCCAAATTACAGTAGTACCTGCTGTCGATATTCTCCAAATACGTCCCTTAATACATTGCAAATTTCTCCGACCGTGGCATAAGCTTTGACCGCTTCAATGATTACAGGCACAAGATTTTCACTGGATTGGGCTGCATTATACAAGCGGTTAAGAACTGCAGTAACTTTTTCATCATTTCTTTCCTGACGTAACTTCTTTAACTTTTCTTGCTGATATTCTTCCACGGCAGGGCTCGATTTTGCCAGCTTAATAGTTTCTTCGTCTTTAGAGACAAACTTATTTAAACCGATAACAACCTTTCTTCCGTTCTCAATTTCTTTTTGGTACTCGTAAGCGCTTTGATGAATCTCCTGTTGCATAAATCCTTCTTCTATGGCCCTTATAGCACCGCCAAGTTCATCAATACGAAGAATATAGTTCATTACTTCTTCTTCGATTTTGTCAGTAAGATATTCGATAAAGTATGCCCCCCCAAGGGGATCAACAGTATCGGTAACCCCTATTTCATATCCCAAGACTTGCTGAGTACGTAAGGCTATTGAGACAGCGTGTTCACTGGGAAGAGAAAAAGCCTCATCATAGGAGTTGGTATGCAGTGATTGAGTCCCACCCAAACAGGCGCTCAAAGCCTGAAAAGCAACCCTGATAATATTTACTAAAGGCTGCTGGGCAGTAAGAGTACAACCTGCCGTCTGAGTGTGGAATCTCAGCATCATGGAACGGGGGTTTACAGCGCCAAAACGCTCTTTCATGATGCGGGCCCATATTCTGCGCGCTGCACGAAACTTGGCTATTTCCTCAAAAAAATTTAGATGAGCGTTGAAGAAAAAGGAAAGCCTGGGAGCGAACTGGTCGATATTTAGGCCTGCTTTAATGGCAGCATCCACATAAGCGATACCATTGGCCAAAGTGAAAGCAATCTCCTGTACTGCAGTGGAGCCGGCTTCCCTGATATGATAACCGCTGATACTGATGGTATTCCAGGAGGGCAGATGCTTTCTGCTGTAAGAAAAAATATCGGTAATCAGTCTCATGGAGGGTTCTGGCGGGAAAATGTACGTTCCCCTGGCTACATATTCTTTAAGAATATCATTCTGGATAGTACCATTTAATTTTGTGAAGGGAATACCCTGCTTTTCAGCCAATGCAATATACATAGACAGGATAATGGCAGCAGGAGAGTTTATGGTCATTGAAGTGGTAACCTTATCTAGTGGAATACCTTCAAAAAGTATCTCCATATCTTGTAAAGAATCAATAGCTACCCCTACTTTTCCAACTTCGCCCCTAGATAGGGGATGGTCTGAATCATAACCAAGTTGAGTAGGAAGGTCGAAAGCAACACTCAAGCCCGTTTGTCCCTGTTCCAGAAGATAACGGAAACGTTTATTGGTTTCTTCAGCATTTCCATATCCGGCATATTGGCGCATCGTAAATAAACGGCTCCGGTACATATTATGCTGAACACCCCGTACAAACGGGTATTCACCTGGCAACCCTAATTTTTCTTCATAATCAAAATTTTTTAATACTAAAGGCGTATAAGTCGTATCCAGTGGAATTTTAGAATCTGTGAAAAATTGTTCTTTTCGCTCCGGATTTTTTTCCAGGTTTTTGTCTAAGTTTTTTTGCCAGGCGGCTTTTCTTTTATCTAATTGTTCTAATTTATCTTTTTCAAACACAGGCTATACTCCCCTTTTAAATATTTACTTTATTCTCTAATCTAAAAATTCTTTAGCTAAATAGGAAACTTCAAAAGGAAGTTCTGCAACACGTACACCCGCTGACTCCAGGGCCTGCACCTTGGCCTGAAAAGTGCCTTGGCCCCGTTCTATAATGGCACCGGCGTGCCCCATCCTTTTGCCGGGGGGGGCGCTTTTTCCCGCCAGGTAAGCAATAACAGGTTTTTTCACATTATTTTTGATATAATGTGCCGCTTCTTCCTCCGCCGTGCCTCCTATCTCTCCGACCATAACGATAAGTTCAGTCTCACTGTCAGCTTCCAGCTCCCGAATAACATCAGTAAAACTTAAACCAACAACCCTGTCCCCTCCAAGCCCTACAGCCGTAGAGGTGCCGTAACCGGCCTCCTTCAGGTTGGCAACAATTTCATAACTAAGGGTCCCGCTGCGGGCTACAACACCTACCGGGCCCTGAACATAATACTGGTGGGGCATAATTCCCAGCTTGCACTTTCCCGAGGAAATAACGCCAAAAGTATTCGGACCCACAACAATCGCGCCACTTAACCGGGCCATGGCAATCATGTCCATGGCATCATGAACCGGTATTCCTTCTGTGACAACTACGATCACTTTTATCCCGGCGCTCAAAGTCTCAAGGACTCCGTCCCTGGCAAAAGGGGCAGGTACAAATAAAATGGCTGCATCAGGCTTATGTTCCAGAAAAGCCGACTCCACCGTATCGTATACGGGAATTTTCTCCACCATGCGCCCCCCCTTACCGGGAGAAACACCGGCCACGATATTTGTCCCATAAGCCAGCATTTGTTTTGTATGAAAGGTGCCCTGATTACCAGTTATTCCCTGAACCATTACCCTGGTATTTTCATCAATAAAAATTGCCACGGCTTGCGCTCCTTTCTTAACCAGCCAGCTCCACTGCTTTTTGGGCAGTTTCACGCATGGTCCCGTATGCACTCACTCCGATATCGTCCAGTATCTTCCTGCCTGCTTCTTCATTGGTACCTACCAGCCTGAAAACCACCGGAACATTTATGTTTTTTTCTCTTTTCACCTTGGCAAAAGCGTTAGCCACATCATCACAGCGCGTAATACCGCCGAAAATATTAATCATAATGACCCTTGGCTTAGTTGCCAGGAGAAGTTCCAGGGCCTGTGCCGTTTGCTCCACCCCGGCACCGCCGCCGGCATCGAGAAAGTTCGCCGGCCTGCCTCCATAGTAATGGATCATGTCCAGGGTAGCCATCGCCATGCCGGCTCCATTGGCCATAACAGCAATATCACCGTCCAGCTCCACAAAAGCCAGCCCCAGCTCGTGAGCTTTTTTTTCAAGATCCGTCCTCTCTTCAACCTTGACCAGATCTTTCTGCCTGAAGAGAGCATCGTCATCGATGGTGACCTTGGCATCAGCAGCAATAAATCTTCCTTTACTTAAGACCAGGGGGTTAATCTCGACAAGTTCGGCATCTCTTTCCTTGAAAAGCCTGTAAAGCTTAAGTAAAACAGTACTGAACTCCTTGGCCAAATCCGCCTTTAAATCAAGCCGCCGGCAGATCTCCCTGGCCATAAAGGGCTGCAGGCCCAGAGAAGGCCTTACCGGGTATTTAACAATAAACTCCGGGGGGACCTCTTCGATATCCATACCTCCCCTGGTAGAAGTCAGTACTACCGGGTAGCGCAGGGTTCCATCCAGGACAATGGCAAGGTATAATTCCCTGTCAATCTGCAATTTACTTTCCACCAGGAGACGTTCAACCTTAAAGCCACCTATAGTCATACCCAAAAGACGCCCGGCCTCATTTTGGGCCTCCCGGGGGTTATTTACGAAAGCTATTCCCCCGGCCTTTCCACGTTTACCGGTTAAAACCTGGGTTTTAATAACTGCAGGCCCTATTTCCTTAAAGGCGCTCGCCGCTTCCTGAGGATGGCAGACTACTTTCCCCTGCGGGATGGTTATACCGAAACCGGCTAAAAGATCCTTGCCCATGTATTCATACAGTTTCATCTTAAGCACCCCCCTGTTCCGCTAAGGTATGGGAACACACCCCTGATAAAGCGTCGGGGAATGTCCCCGAGGTTTAACCAGTTATTCATGATTTGTTAGATCAATACTGTTAAGAATTTCTTGAGCCGCAGAAAGAGGATCTATCTCTTTGTTATTAATTTTTGTAATCATTTCTTCAAACATAGCTGTTCCCATAATTGTATTCCAGATCTTGGTTTTAATAATATTTTCCATAAACAATAAAACATCTTTTTGATGTCGCTCTGCCCTCAACTTTGCCAGATAATCATCTTTTTCCAGAAAGCGGCGATGTTTTTTAATTTCTTCCCACAGCTTTTGCGTTCCTACATCGTTTAAAGTTATGGTCTGGACAACCGGTGGACGCCAAGTTCTTTTGTTCTTAAAATCAAGCATGATATTAATGTCCGTTTGGCTTATACCGGCTCCGGGCAAGTCTGCTTTGTTTATGACGACAATATCGGGTATCTCCATTATCCCGGCTTTAAGGACCTGGACACTATCCCCGCTTAACGGGGTAAGGACTAATATAGTAGTATCAGCATTTTTGGCAATATCGACTTCTGATTGCCCCACACCTACTGTTTCAATAATAACAATATCTTTCCCAAAAGCATCCAACAGGTGGACAACACCCCTGGTAGCGTTTGATATTCCTCCAAGACTGCCACGGGTACTCATACTGCGTATAAAAACATTTTTATCACTGTTATGTTCCTGCATACGGATACGGTCGCCTAGAATGGATCCTCCTGTAAAAGGACTGGTCGGATCAACAGCTATTATTCCTATCTTTAAATCCTCTTTGCGCATAACATAAACAAGCCTGTTAATAAGAGAACTTTTACCGGAACCAGGAGGTCCGGTAATTCCAATAATAAATGCTTTTCCAGTATAAGGAAAAATCTCTTTGATTATTTCTTTACTTTGAAGATCTTCGTTATCTACCATGGAAATAGCTCTGGCTAGGGCTTTACGATCACCTTTTAAAAGGTCTTTTACAATGTCCAATAGTGTACACCCCCTGGCTAACTAAGGTGAATACAAAGTTAAGCAAAAGTTTCGGCAATTAAGTCCTCCAATGTCAAACAATGCATCAAGGTTATCCCCGTAGGGCCGAAGATACGGTTGAGCCCGGCATAGAGGCTGCACTGTATACGATAAGCTTGGGAATGCTGAAGGGCCATTTTTATCATGATGTTAGAGGCCATGATCATGCTGCTCATGCCACCGATGGAAATTATCCCTTCTACCTCTCCATTCCGGCAGAGAGTATCTAGTTTGGCTACTGCACCCTTAACCATCATCTCGGTTACTTTTTGCCTTTCCAGTGAACTTTACAGCTTTTCTATCTCTGTACCGGCAGCCCTGGCTACTTCATCAGCAGTAATGTTTGCCTCCAGCCTGGGCTCTCCCCCAGAACCTATATCAATGATAAGAGGCCGGAAACCTCTCCTGAGTATGAGTTCTTTCAGGTAGCATAATAAGCAAAATTTTTACCAGCTTACTTAAGTTGCATCATTATTGCTAAAAATGTTACACTGTCTTATGCTCTTCTTTAAACAATTTCTCGATAAGCGAGGTATTAAAGTCACCCTCTCTATACTCCTTGCTTGCCAGAATCTGTAAATTTAGGGGGATTGTTGTTTTAATGCCTTCTACCTTAAAAGCGGTCAGTGCCTCTTCCAAACGACGAATAGCTTTCATGCGTGTCGCGTCCCAGACAATAACCTTTGCAATTAAAGGGTCATAGTAGGGTGAAACAGAAGATCCTTCTTCAATGGCATGATCAATCCTGAGATGCCTGCTATCTATCTCTGGAAACCGCAGTTTTGAAATTTTCCCTGGAGAGGGAGAAAAAGAAACTGGATCTTCAGCATAAATTCTGGCCTCAATAGCATGACCTTCCAGCATAATATCTTCCTGGTTCATGGAAAGGTTCTCTCCCGCAGCAACTTCTAACTGGCTTTTAACAATATCTATTCCGGTTAAAAATTCTGTTACCGGATGCTCAACCTGCAGCCTGGCATTCACCTCCATAAAGTGAAACTCTCCCTTGTCCGACCTGAGAAACTCAATTGTTCCTGCTCCTTCATACCCCATGGCAACAACCAATTTCCTAGTATACTCGTAAAGAGACCGGCGCTCTTTTTCCTCCACTACCGGGGAAAGAGATTCTTCAATGATTTTCTGGTGTTTCCTCTGGGTAGAGCATTCTCTCTCACCCAGGCAAATACATTTACCGGAATTGTCAGAAAGAAACTGTACCTCGATATGCCTTGGATTAATAATCTGTGTCTCCAGGTAGCAATCGGTAGAACCAAAAGCAACCATGCCTACCCGCAAAACCCTTTCCCACACATCCCTGATCTGGGCCATATCTTGGATGACTTCAATGCCTTTCCCGCCCCCTCCTTTATCAAGTTTGAGAAATACGGGCAATCCGATTTCAGCGATAACTTTATGGAGTTCATCTAAGCTCCCCAAAGGTGCTATCGTCCCCGGTATAATCGGAACGTTTACCCTGGAAGCGATCTCTCGGCAGTAGCATTTGGACTCAATAGCTCTCATCACGTCAGGTGGGGGGCCTATCCACGTAACACCGCTGGAAACAACTGCTTCCGCAAAAGAATAATTTTCGGACAAGAAGCCATAACCGGGATGAACCGCATCAGCCCCTGCTTTTTTGACAGCAGCAATAATGGCTTCAATATTAAGATAGCTCTTTAAAGGATTTGCCGGGCCGATGTTATATATTTCATCTGCTTCCTGCAAATAAAAGGCATCCTTATCAGCATCAGAATAAATTGCTGCGGTTTTTATTTTGAACTCCTGGCATGTTCTCATTATCCTCCTGGCAATTTCGCCTCTGTTCGCTATTAATATCTTGTTAAACATAGCGCTATTCTACCTCATTCAATTCCAGAATTATCATGGGGCTGCCAACATCCATTTCGTCCCATTCTTTGGCAAGTACCTGTTTTACCTTCCCGTCATGTTCCGAGATAACCGCCAATTCGGTTTTCATGCAATTTATAACAGCAATTGTCTGCCCCTTTGAAACCTGGTCTCCTTCACTTACAATAACCCTACCAACCAGTCCGGGTATATTTGCACTAATTGTTGCTTCCATATTTTTATCTCTCCCTACTCGTTTTACTTGTCCAGAATGTAAACAACACCCTGATCGCCATCCACCCTGACCTTCTAGCCCATCTTAATCTTTGCGGTAGCATCCAAACAACCGGCTACACAGGGGAGGCCATACTCACGAGCCATGATGACTGGGTGGGAAAGTGCACCACCACCATCGGTAATCAGTCCGCTGATGATGCTGAAAGAAACTGTCCAGGCGGCAGAAGTTCCAGGCGCTACCAGGATTTCTCCAGGTTTTAGTTCAGATAATTTATCTGCACTCATAATCACCCTGGCCACGCCCTCCGCCAATCCAGGAGCTGCCGCAGCACCGTAAAGATCCGCTTTTAGCTCTTCTCTCACGATGGGCACTTGTGTTGATACGGATAGGGTTGGATCGCTTCTCAATACCGCCTGTGCCTGGCTTATGTCTCCATAAAAAGGCAGGGGATCCATTGTTAAATTCTCCTGCCACGCCTTTTTTCTGGGCTCTACATAATGACGGAGATTAATTCTTCCCATCGGGGGGATAGCCGCTTTCCTTATTTCGTTAGGATGGAGAAAATGGACATCTTCCGGATCGTCGATGCATCCAGCTTCGGCAAAACGCCTGCCTAATTCTGTGACAATCCATCTTCCCATGGATCTCACATAGAAGTTACAATAATAGGTATGATCTTCGCTCCAATAGCCGGATTTTTGGGCTGCCTTCAATTTAATTACTAGCTCTTTGGTTTCCGAGTTTTTACAAAAAACAAACAATACTCAATTTTTACCTGCTCTTTATAAATTAAATCCGTAACATTAACTTTAGTTTCTTTCTTGTCACTCTTAAAGAATTATTAAATTTATTATATTTCTCAAAAGAACTTGAAAACAATATATTTTTTTAACAAATAATCCGATTGATATTGTATGTTATATACGATCAAAAGTATTTTTCATGGTCATCCTTTTAGCAGACAAAGTTGTTCATCTTTTGAAACACACGTAAACCCTTACATATCTCCAAATGAGCGTATTTTAGAAGCAGGTACACGAATTCAACATCATCTCCGCATTTTTTTATTTCTTGTTCGATTGTTGAACGATCTTGTACGTGTTTCAGTTAAGTTACAGGCTAAAGGGTAAGCAAAACTTAACACCGGGGAAGAAGGAAATCGTAAATTCCTTCCTCCTCTCCCCCTTAAGAGGAACCAGATACATACTCAATACCATGTACGTACCACCCATAAATGGGGAATTTTCGACGCCCATATCTGTACCTTTTTCCATGCCCATAAATGTACCAATTTGAATTGATATTTACAGTATGAATTCTTCTTCAAGTATGGAAGGATGAATTTTTTTCTGTAGCGGCAAAAGGGCCCAAGTAATGAATGTTCTTCCCTTGCAGCACGGGGATGTTCTGCTTGGTAAATACGGCTCGGTCCCTAAGGCTTCCTTTTTATCGCTGCTGTTGCCCGGTAAGAGGTCTACCGTAACTGGGAAAATAATGAAGGATATGATCAAACATCTTATAGATCTTTTGACAATGGTTTCTGGCGCTGGAGACGTAAAAAAGTTAAAGAGTACCTCGACTACGTGATTATCTTCGCTAGTGAGCATTACGGCATCTTCCATTTGGAAGAGTTGGCCTTTTTTACAGGAATTTAAAAAATACTGTGTTGAAAATTTCTTCAAAAAAAGATGTCTACCGACATCGGGGATTAAAACCACCTGACTGAAAAACTGTTTTTACCGCTTTTCCTTTACACTGGTACTTTTTGGTATTTTATATCAGAACCTCAGATTTCAACAATAAGTGGGCGGAAATTCTCAGGAGGCTGCCAACAACTCGCTTCGCTCAGACAGTTGGCCGCCTTAACCTTCGCTCCTCGCACTTTTAATTCCGAACTTGCCGATTAAAGCAGCGGCAACATTTCCGCCCAAGGTGGGGAGGAGGCGTATCAGTTTAAGTTCGCCGTATTCATACATTATTATGACCCGCAGAGTAATGGAGTAGTATAGAAATGACAGCGCTGTGCTGCGT
>QZJM01000052.1 GCA_003605065.1 Dethiobacter sp.
GCAAATGAAGGAGCTTGCTCTTAAACCACACTCTATTCAGCCAAAACAAAATTATACGCTGATGCCACAACCAATCCAAGTGCAAGACCAGTGTGAGGTTAGTTGTCAAAGAACCAATAACTCGGATAGCGAATCGCTAACTGAGCAAAATCGGGAATTTATTTTTGCGTGAATACTAAGGGGGGAGAGGGGCTAAGAATTTCATAAGGCCAAATCAGTCCCAACGCTCTTTAGAATCAGGGCTACTACCTTGCTTTCCTACGAACTAAATATGTATATTATAGTTAGTCTCCATGAAATAGCTACTGGATGCTACTTAGACTAATCACTAATTCGTTTTTGCTAAAACGATAGTTTTAAGTACTCTTTTTCGTTCTTCAGGTTATTACATCATAACTGATTTTTACCTGAAAGCCAGAGCCCCCTTACCCCGGCTGCTCCAAAAATTCATACAGCCATTTTTTCCCTATTGAACTACATTAGTTTTTTCACAGTATTCTCTTTTTACAACAATTCACAAGTTGTTCATCTATTTAAGATGTTAAGGATTTCTTTTGCTTCATTTTCATATCCTACTCCTTTACAATTTTCCACCCAATTATTATAAATTGGTTCTACTTGCTCAGACCATATTGGAATTTCTTCTGATGATAAAAAATATATTTCTTTACCATTATCTGCTATAATATCCCAGGCTTCTTCATCATAATTTTTTAAAGCTTGCCTTGACTCTTCTTCTGCTTTTTCCCCAGCTTCTAATATTAATTCCTGAATATCTTCAGGAAGGCTATTCCAAGTATCAATATTCATAACTACTACCCATACTGGGTTCCAAACAGGAGCAATAAAGTAATCAACTACCTCGTAAAATTTTCTTGTATACATTGAAGCTGATAGTGTAGCAACTCCATCTAAAGCATTTCTCGCAAGTGCATCATATACTTCTCCGGGTGCTAAATTTACTGGTGAAGCTCCTAATAATTCTAAACCTTTAGCAATTGGTCCAGTAGCACCTCTGATCTTTAAACCTTTAATATCTTCTAAGCTTCTTATTGGTTTATTTGCACCAATTGAGCATTCACCACCTAAATAAGTAGCTAATAACTTTACTCCGTGATTTTCAAAAATTGAAGATAGTATTGGGTTTACATCGTCCCGAACCCGGTCCCAATGTTCAAAATCTCTAACCATCCAAAAAAATTCTGTAAAGCCAAAAAACGGGCTATATCCAGCAAAGTGCCCTTCAGAACAAGTAGCCAAATCTGCTGCACCTGTAACAACTGCATCAACACCAGCTACAGTGTCAAAGAGCTCTCCCCCAACATAAGTTTCAATTTCAACTCTTCCATCAGTTAGTGCTTTTACTTTATCAGCAAAATTATACTGTAAATCAGTTACAGGGGAACCGACTGGTAGGCCGCCCGTAAAGCTCAGTGTAATTGTTTTTTCTAGTTTATCTACTATTTCTCCTTCTACAGTTTCTCTTTCATCCGCTATAGTATCTGTATTTCCTGCAGGTGCACAGCTTACCATTGTAAATGTTAATAAAAATATACATGCTAAAAAAAACATTTTTTTAAAAAACATTTTTTCATCCTCCTCCTGAATTTTTAATTTAAAATTTTATCAGGCCCATTCTGATAATAATGTAACAGGATTGACTATTTACACCCCCCCTTTATTTAGGCAGCTTTTCGAAACTCTCTTAAACAAGGTCAATTACATAAATTATGTTGTTTGCCTATCAAGCCTTGATTATCGTTTTAATTATTTCCATATATTCATTCGATTGGGGTTCCATCCCTGGCCTCTCCTTTCCCCTATCTAAACGATCATATTTAGCCTCACCTAAGTTGTTATATCGGAGTATTTCTAAATCCGACACTGTCGGTCCCAATTCCTCTTTTACAAAACGCAGTACCGCTTGGACATCTTCAATGGAGTCGTTGAACCCGGGTATCATAGGTACTCTAATCTTCATTGTCTTTTCTTTCCCCAATATTGCTTTTTCTTTTGCCAATTTTTTAGCGTTCTCAAGTATAAGAATATTGTCTTTTCCTGTTGCTTTAAGATGCTTACTCGAATCAAGGCACTTAATATCGTAAAAAATAAAATCCGTATATTCTATTATACTTTTTAATATTGGCCAAGTAGCATATCCACAGGTTTCAATAGCAGTATTTAACCCTATCTCTTTGCTTCTTCGAAGAAGTTGAAGAGCAAATTCCTTTTGCATAATCGGATCACCGCCGGATAAAGTGATCCCTCCATTAGAGTTGTCATAAAACGCCTTATCTTTTAAAACTAAATCCATAACCTCTTCGACAGTCATTTCCTTTCCTGAAATCACTCTCGCATTAACTGGGCAGACTTCAACGCATATGCCACATCCAGCACATTTAGCTCTATCGATTATTACACTCTTTTCGGAAAAACTGTTCGCACCTGTTGGACACACATTCGCGCAGTAGCCGCAAAGTGTGCAGCTACTCTTGTTAAAAAGAATCTCTGGCTTGATTGCTTGTGACTCAGGATTCTGACACCAAAAGCACTCCATTGGGCACCCCTTTAAGAACACCGTAGTCCGGATACCGGGACCATCGTGGATAGAGTAACGCTGGATGTTAAAGACACTTCCAGTCGAGCTCTTTATTTGATCGTTTTTTTCCAAAATAACTACCTCCCAGTACCATATAGTCGTAATCATTTGCGGCAAACAGCTTCATAAAATCTATAGATATAAAATCCCGGTCATGTTATGCACCGTGCGCCGTACGGGTTAAAATTTCATTCTGAATCTTTTCATCCAGTTCGACCCAGAGGGCACTATATCCAGCTACACGGACAATCAAATTCCTATGACGCTCTGGATGTTTTTGGGCATCTAATAGGGTCTCTCTGTCAACTACGTTGAATTGGATATGTTTTCCCTTTAAAGTACCGAAGTAAGTTTTGATAAAGGCCAGGAATTTTTCAAGATCATCCTTGGTTTCTAGAGCTGAAGGATGGAACTTCATATTGAATAGAGTTCCATATATAGGTGTATGATCTATCCTTCCCGCAGAATTGATAACAGCTGTTGGGCCATTGACATCTCGGCCCTGAGAGGGTGAACATGCCCCATCGGATAAGGCAACTCCAGCCAACCGGCCACTGGGAAGTGCTCCAACTCTTCTACCTGCAGCCCCATGAAATGAAAGGCTATGGGGCGCAACTTCATATACCGATCCATAGGGTGCTTTAATCGAATTCATAAGTTCGATGAGGAAAGAATAAATATCACGAACAATGTAATCCACATATTCGATATCGTTACCAAATTTAGGTGCATCTAAGAGTTTCTTGTGCAGATCTTCTTTGCCTTCAAAGTTAACTTTTAAAGCTTTCAAGAGTTCTTCGCTGCCAATCGAACATTCTTCGAAAAGATATTTTTTCATTGCTGCAAAAGAATCACCAACATCTACAACTCCGACAGGAAGCATATACATGGACGATTGCTGATAGTAGGCACCACCACCAAAAACCCCATCTCCTCGTTGAATACAGTCATCAAACAGAGCTGAAATAAAAAGATTAGGCAATTCATGAGCACGGAACACTCGAACATGATTGAGATAACTTTTCGAAATGTTTGTGAAAAAACTTACCTGTTTCTTAAATGCCTCCAATAACTCATCGAGGGTCTTAAAATCATATAGATGGCCTGTTTCTAGCCCAATCTTTGTTCCAAGTCTCGGATCAACACCGTTATTCATAGTTATCTCCAAAATCTTGGGTAAATTCACAATGGCTGGCCACGCAGAAGCAGACTTATGGGGAATAGTATGGAGAACACATCCCGAAACAACATAATTCATTGCGTCCTCATGAGTAACTCCCCTATTTTTTAAATAACTGATAGATGTCTCATCGCAATACCATGCTGGGAATCCAAGGCCAAGCCTGTTCAATTCGGCAACCTTCATAGCAAAATCAGGATTCAATCCTGGATGCCACCGAACAGTAAGCGTGGGATGTGGAGTCCTTACCCTTTCTGCCGCCTCAATCCAAAGGAAGGACATTTCATTAACCGCATCTGTGCCGTCTGTAAGCTGACCTCCTAGTGTACAATTATGGAATTGCGTCTCACCGGAGCGAGCCTCTTTAGTTATTTTGCTATCGAATTGGCGCATAGACGACAATTTTACTCGGAAGCATTCCAGGAGTTCAAGCGCTTCTTCCCTGGTTATCGTCCCGTTTTCAATGTCTTGTTTATAATAAGGGTACAAAAATTGATCTACTCTGCCAAAGGAAATACCTGACAACCTTACATCCCAAAAGATTAAAAGATGGCAAAACAACATGGTCTGCATGGCGTCACGAAAATTCCGGGCCGGTTTCTCTAGTACCCAGCCACATGTATCTGCAATCCTTTCAAGCTCCTTTTTTCTTTGCCCCTCGCTTTTCTCAGCAAGTTCTTTGGCTAGAGCGGCATACCGTTTGGCGTACCTGATACCCGCTTGACAAGAAATCTTCAAGGCTCTAAGGAAGTTGATTTTGGCATAAGAGTCATTGTCTAATAGTTCAGTTTTACTAAGTTCTTCATCTATCTCTGTAATTATTCCTGTAAGACCTATTTTCATCACTTTAGGATAATTGGGTACATGCCAGCCCTTCTCTGTTTGCGCCTCAACCTCAGCGAAAAACGCCAATGAACCATTTTCATTCATTGCATTGAGTGTATTTCGCATATCCTCCCCAATGTAAGTCATAAAGGATTCCTTGGCCTCTCTATCTTTCCAGTACTCAACAATCTCTTTCATTTGGGTGATTTTATCCGGTTCTATTCTGTAGGGAAACCCGCCTGATTCGAGCACTTCGCCGACCCATCTCACCGTGAGTTCGGGCCACCACTCGTATGCCATAGGCTTACTAGCAAAATCACCGACAAGCAACTGATCGTCATCAATATATATAGACAACTCAGTGACAATCTTTTCATGGGCCTTTGCTCTTCTTAAAATTTTTGGTTGCCCCTCAGTTTCTTTATATGCTTCTGTAACCAACAGTGCCCGATTTAGTGAAATCTCCGCAGTATCCCTTAGATCCCGTAACCTTTCCCAGATTCTCTGCCCACGGGTCAAGGACTTGGAATTCTCCTTTCCTAAATGGCTTGATCTTATATTCATTATCCTCTCTCCTTATCACATTATTTTTCAATTATGTGTTTAATTTTTCTGGTTTTCTTAAATTTTGAAAAAACCATAGCTACTATATTGTGGATATGTGGTTAATTCGAAGGTTACCTAAGCAGTCGTAAAGATTGTAGGTAACTCGAAGTTATCCATCAAATCCCTGGCATATCACAACCCAATTACTTACACTATTAGGTAGACTTTTCACCTCCATCGGTTCCTATTATGTCTCATCAAAGTCAATGCTCTTACCTTCCTTTGTTGTTCTGCCTAATGAACCAGCATATGACCAAAATGCATTGTCTTCATGGTGAAAATAGTGGACAATGCTCCAATACTTTTTCAAGTTACAAATAATTTTATTCTTGGCATCCCGCCTCCTGTCTCCGCCAGATAGTTCTGCAGCTATGATTTCCTCGGTGGTTACTATAATATAGGTTGCTTACGGTGCGCTTAAAGGATTTCCGCATTTATCTACCTGGTTTCTTCTACACCAGAATCCTTACCAGCTAACAGCTAACCTTTCCCAGATGTTAAAAGCTTCTTTATCTGAGATTTTGATGTCATAATATATCATAATATTAATATGGTAGTATTCCTGCTTTCACTGTCGCATTTTCTTATTATATCTAAATTTTAACTTAAAATTCTCTATTGCATTTTTTGTGCCAAGATTTGGTTTTTAGACAATATGATCTTTATATAATTATAAAACGGACATTCAACACCCCTGAGCTCGTAAACTTTAATAGTTAATTTCTGGTAATTGTCAAGGTTTTTCTCGAACTTGCAGGTACACTTCCGGCTCAATGCCGGCCAGACGAAACAGCCTTTCCGGGACTTTCAGATTCCTGGGGAACGCCCTTCTAAGCGGATCGGCTGTGGTCACTACAATCATATTTTCCAGGCTCTGTAAAATCTTTTTGCCGGTAGGCTTGAATGTTTTCTTTTTGCCGGGAATAAGAAGCGGCTCATCTTCCTGTTTTAAAGCTTCCCGGACCCTGCGCTCCAGGAGATGGAATAACAGAAGAGCAATAAGGATCACATAAGCCAACGCTTTTATTCTGCCTTTCTTTTCCTACTTACTGCGCCTTTACACATCCCCCTTTCCTCTTTTAGACAAATATGGAGTTCAAGTTTATTTGAGCCTTTCCGGTTTATGGTGTATATTTAATTATGGGTGAACTATTGCTGATTCAGTATAAATCCGTTTCCTTCTTTACAAAAACAACTCGCAACCCCTTCTCATTCGTTTACTATTAGCCCTTTCTTCCTGAAGAGCATTTGAAACCGGCATCTTTTGAAAATTCCTAATCATCACCTCCACAGGGCAGAATGATTAATCTTGTAAGGGAAGAAATATTCATCCACAATGGCAACAATATATTATATTAGCAAGTTTTGTGCCTTTTTGAAACTTTCTTGAAAATCTAGCAATTAACCGCTAATATCAACAATCATTAAAGATAAAAAAGTAGAAGTACTCCACAAAATAATACATCTTAAATATTACCAGCACTAAACTGTCTAAAAGCAAGACATTATTCTTCACAACAAGGATAATATTTAGTAGAATATAGGAGAAGCGAACTGCAAAGATAGATTTCCATCATTCGAAAGCAAATAAAATTATTTCTTTAACTCACGAAAGAGGCTAAAAATAAGGACATTTTGCATCAATCTTTTTGGAGGGGAATTGGACGAGATACCACATCATAATTGTCTAGTAGATAGACAGCCTTATTCACAAAAAGAACAGTATTTAGTATAATAAATTACAGCAGTTTTGGATTAAGATAAAAAACAAGGGGTGGAATTCTTTGCTTCCAAAAGACAACAAGTACTGGCATATTATCGAACATTATTTGGATTCAATCCTGGATATGTTTAACGATCCGGTTATTATTATTGACAAGGAAGGTGCAATCATTTATGTAAACCAGGGATACGAGCTGCAGGTGGGAATTTCCAGGGAACAAATATTGGGGCGCAACTTAAAAAACAAATATCCGCAAGACAAACTTTTAGAAACACTTCGCACAGGAGAACCTATAATAAATGAAGAGCACTACAACGAAACCCTGGGATATAGTATTGTAGCCAGTTTCCTTCCCATAAAGGATGATAACGGAGAGACAATTGCCGTTGCTGGTATCGGCACAACATCTCCTGTTTATAAACTCAATATTCGGCTCAGCCCCATACATTCTTTTAAACAGGACAAACTATCTGACAATTTAAGCAGAAAGAATTTTCCTTCCAGTTTTGACAGCATCATTGGAGAGGCACCCAAGCTCTTAAATTGCTTAAACTTGTCAGCTCAGGTAGCCAAATCAGAGGCAACTGTTATGCTCAGAGGAGAAACAGGAGTGGGGAAAGAACTCTTTGCCAGGGCAATTCATGATTGCAGCGACAGATGTAAAAATCCTTTTGTTGCAGTTAACTGCGCGGCTATACCTGAAAATCTTATTGAGTCTGAATTGTTCGGATATACTGCCGGGGCATTTACAGGCGCTCGTACTTCCGGAAAAACGGGAAAGATTGAAATGGCCCATAAAGGAACTTTATTTTTAGATGAAATAGGTGACTTATCCCCCAGCACACAAGTTAAACTACTGCGTTTTACCCAGGAAAAATATCTGGAGAGAATTGGCGGCAATGAACAGATTCCCATTGATGTCAGGATTGTTACTGCTACAAACAGAAATTTGGAACTAATGGTTCAACAGGGAGAATTCCGGGCAGATTTATATTACAGGTTAAACGTAATACCTATTCACATTCCTCCCCTGAGAGAAAGACTTGAAGACATAGGAATTCTTGCTCATTACTTTTTAGATTATTTTACGAGGAAATACAGTAAAAAGATTGGATTTTCCATGGAAGCCATGGAATGCCTGCAGGAGTATCACTGGCCAGGCAATATCAGGGAGTTAAAAAATATCATTGAACATGCGGTTGTCATTTGCACAGGAAATACTATCAACGAAAATCATTTAAACTTGAGTGAGCATGCAAACATTAAAGACCCTTCTGTCTTGGATTTAAACCGTGCTATTGAATATACGGAAAAAGCAATTATTAAAAAAGCATTGGAAAAAGCTTTCTACAATAAAAGCAAGGCCATTAAATATCTGGGTATTAGCCGTGGCGCCTTCTACGCTAAATTAAAAAAATATAAACTGACGATCCCCTGAAGTTTATCTTAGCCTGTTATGGTAATTAAGTTCAGACATTCCCCTTTCTACATTACGCATGCTTCCTTTTTTCTTTAATCAAAGAGAGAATGGGATTACTGCTGTCCTTGAAAATGGAAGACTAATGACATTAGAAGCAGGCGACACATCCCACGAAATGTACGGCCTGGCAGTAGATATTGGGACCACAACGGTGGCAGCCTACCTGTATAACCTAAACAGCAGGGAACAGGCAGCAGTGGCATCAGCATTGAATGCACAGATAAGCGAAGGTGCCGACGTAATGAGCAGAATTGCTACTGCTTCTACCGCAGATGGGTTAGAACTCCTTCACCGAAAGATTATTTCTACAATCAATAATCTCGTAGAGTCTACATCAAATAACACAGGGGTGAGCAGTAAACAGATTTACAGCATGGTCATGGTTGGGAATACCCCTATGCAGCACCTTTTTTTAAGATTATCGCCTGCTTCTCTGGGGCGTTCACCTTTTACAGCTGTAACAAAAAGTATCGTAAAAACATCGGCTCGTGAGCTGGACATAAATATTAACCCGGCTGGATCTGTAACATTTTTACCCTTAATAGGATGTTTTATCGGTGCGGATACAACGGGCTGGCTGCGGGGTTCCATCGTAAAAAAGAAACCCGTCTATTGATCGATATTGGAACAAATGGTGAAATTGTTTTGGCCCATAATGGAAAGCTTCTTGCCTGTTCAACCGCTGCGGGACCGGCCCTGGAGGGAGCCTCCATCTCTTTTGGTATACGTGCCGCATCCGGCGCAATAGAAGATATAAAAATAAATGATGGGGGAGTAAATTTAAGGGTAATCGGAGAATCACCGGCAAAGGGTATCTGTGGGTCAGGAATAGTTGCAGCAGCACTGCTGTATCAAGCCTTCTCCCTTTTACCGCCTGCTCTGCCTTACTTGCTCTGAGAGGCCCCGGGGCTACCGCCCCCAAAACAATTCTGGCTTCAGAGCAGACCCCTTCATCCATAACAACCAGGGTAGCTACACTTACTATGGCAAAATCGACAGGTTTCCTGACAGTATATTTAATAAAATGCTGTTTGGCTTTTTCAGGAGGCTTGGGAACATGTATCTCCACTATCATTTCTTCCGGTTCCAGGACGCTGCCCAAAGGAGTAAAAAAATCCTGGAGCAAAATTGGTCCTACCCCCCCGGGAACCTGCTGTCTTTACTTCGGCTTCAAAAAGCAGTAGGGCTGTCGCCGTGATATCAATAGAGAGATTAATGACTTAATATATATACTTTCAAAGTTTTACGTCCGAACATATAGGCATCATCATGCTGATCAAAAAGAAGATCTATACTGTTCCCCTTAATAGCTGATCCTGTATCTTCAGCCCGGGCAAAACCGTATCCTTCAATAAAAACCAGGGATTTAAGAGGAACAACTGCAGGGTCTACCGCAATAATATGAGGCTTTTCCAAAGTCCCGTTTCCAGCCACCGCTTTTATACCTGTATAGGTATAGCCGTCATTGTTAAAACCTGTACAGCGTGAGGCTCCCCGTTCGTCAACCGGGCAACCGGAGCCAGGTGTCCCCGGGCAATAAGCTGTAGCCATAACTTCCAAAGACTTTTCAAATTCATAAACCCTGCCGCTACGGGAAAAGGAATTATTTTCCCCATATTCAAGAACTCGTTTCACAGGTTCCTTTATTACCTGACTGGAGATAACTTCCCTGGATATCTCTTCTCCATCTTGTAAAACTAACTCTATAATATTTTCCCTGATTCCTTCGGAGCCTTCGTTCATAACCCTTACCATACCTTGATCAAGCTGGGGGTTGTTAACTCTGACCGTACTAAAAGGTATGGTTTCCCGTTCGATTTGCTTTTCCTTTATGATCCGGATTACCTGTACCGCTTCCTCCGGGCTTAAAAGTTGCCCCAGGGCGGGGAAAACCAGATCCTCTTTCCCCAGCCGCAGACCTTTCTCCTGAAGAAAGTCCGCTACAGTTAAGGAGTGGGTCCACACTTCCTGAACATTTCCATCCACGATTAAAGTTACCGGCATGGCTCTCCTGATAAGTATTATATTCCCATCTTTGAGCTTTTCTTCTTTACAGGGAAAAACCTTATCGTAAACACTGACTTCCAGGCCCTTTTCCTCTAAAAATTGCCCTACCGTCCTGCTAAAAGTAAAGAACTGTTTTTTTTCCTCTCCTTCAACCACAAAAACAGCTTTATATTGTTGGATAAAAAAGCACGTCAATACCAGGGCAACAAGCAGAAACAAGCAGAAAACTTCCAGTATTTTTCTTTTCCGGTTTCCTTCTTTATTTTCCTCTTTCTGCCTGCATAAAGGTTCAACGTCACTCTCTTCCATTATGACTCCCTCCGAAATATTTTTGTCCCTTTTTTCTCTTGGGGACATTTTTACAAAACACAATTCTTAGTATAAACAAAACAGGCTTTTTTTATACTTGTTTCCCAATTTTACGGTTTAAGCATTTTGGGCTTAATGTACAAAAATTTAAGCACCCCGCTTGTGAGTGCTTTTTCAAAAACATTTTTTAAATATTTATCATCAAAACTTCACTGTCACCTGCGCACCTCTACCACTTCGATTCTGACCTTACCGATCCCGTGAGGCCTTAAGCCAATAGCTTCTGCCGCACCCCGTGAAAGGTCTATAATTCTGCCTGCTGTATTCGGTCCCCGATCGTTAATACGAACCACAATACTTTTGCCCGTTTTTAAAAATGTAACATTAACACAAGTGCCAAATGGTAAACTGCTGTGCGCTGCCGTATAAGCATTCTGGTCAAAAATTTCCCCGCTGGTAGTTCTTCTGCCATGAAACTCAGACCCGTACCAGGAGGCCATCCCTTCAACGCTCTCACCCCGTGAGGCGATCATGACCGGAGGGTTTGGTAAAGGTTTAGTCCCCACAGCCACTATTAACGGAACAGGTTCCGCCACAACTTCTTCTCCTATAAATTCCCTGAGCAGCTCTTTTCCTCCGGCATAAACAACTCTGAAATTAAGCTCTTTCAGGCCCTCTTTTCCCTCCTGGATTATGTTTCTACGGCCCTTATAGACAGTGTTATCCATTCGTTTTTCGATAGTATAAGGTATTTGTTCCCTGATGGTGTCTGTAGCGAACACCTGCCGGAAGAAGAAAATCTCTTTACCGGGATAAACAGGAGCATTTAATTCCGGTTCCACATAATAACCTTCCGCAAAGAGGATACCGAATTCCTGCAAGGCTCCGGAAACAGTAGTTGCGTGTGTATAATGCTGGAAACTTCCTGCATCGGTAGTTATGGTTACCGGGAATGCCCTGGCGATAACAATTTGCATTCCTTCGGCCAGAGGTTCCTTTAAACCTGGAGAAATTTTGTCAAAGGGTTCCAGGATAAAACCCTGCTCCTGAAGCAAATTTTCCACATTATACGCTTTGGAATCCACACTAAAAATTTCCCCGTTATCACTGATGACAATTTCCAGGGAATGAAATTGCCGGTAAAGGTAAGTTGTTGTAGTTAAAGTTAAAACGCAGACCAAAAAATAAAAACATAAGGGGAAATTCAGCCTTGAAAACCATAACCGGCTGAAAGTCATCAAAAACCTCCCCCACCTGGAAGCATTTTTCTGCTTCCGTTTATTCTATGGAAAATAACTTCCGGGCATTTTCCAAGCAAGCACGACCCAGACTTTCTACACTAATGCCCCTTAAAGCCGCAACCTTTTCAGCAACAAAGGTTACATAGGCAGGTTCGTTCCGTTTTCCACGCAGAGGGCTGGGTGTTAAAAAAGGAGCATCCGTTTCAATTAACAACCTCTCCAGAGGTACCGCCGCAGCAACCTCGCTCAATTTATGATTCCTGGGATATGTTACCGGACCGGCAATGGAGATGTACAGCCCCAGCCTTACAAGCTTCCTGGCCAGCCCCAGATCGCCGGAAAAACAGTGCATAACACCACCCCGGGCTGGCAACCCTTCCTCTTCCAAAATCTTCAAAACTTCCTCGTGGGCATCGCGATCATGAATAATTACCGGCAAGTCTATTTTTCCAGCCAGCCGCAATTGCTGGCGAAAAACTTCCCGCTGTACCGGACGCAGGGAGCGGTCCCGGTAAAAATCAAGCCCCATTTCCCCCAGGGCGACAACCTTGGGGTGATGCGTCATTTCCTCCAGCTCTCCAAGATAACCGGACAGCGCATTGACGGCATCGTGTGGATGAATACCCACAGCTGCATAAACAAAGGGATATTGAGCGGCAAGCTTAATCGATTCTTTGGAGGAAGCCAGATCAAAGCCGATATTAACTATCAGTTTTAAACCCTGGTTCTTTGCCCTCTGCAGAACCTCTTCCCTATCCCGGTCAAAATTATTAAAATCCAGGTGCGCATGGCTATCGACCAGATCATGATATTTCTGGGTCGTATTCATGAAATTTTACTTCCGGCAGGTATATCGTCATCAACTGCAGTAAGGACGACTTTGCCTTCAGGGCTGGATGCTGCCAGGATCATGCCCTCGGATAATAACCCGCGTATCTTTACCGGTTGTAAGTTAGAAACAAATAAGACTTTTTTCCCGGTAAGTTCCCCGGGGGAATAATAAAGCGCCAGGCCGGCCACCACCTGTCTTTCTTCTTTTCCCAAACTTACCATCAATTTAAGAAGTTTTTCCGTTTTTGGCACAGGTTCTGCAGAAATAATTTCACCTACACGTATATCAACCCTGGAAAATTCCTCCAGAGAAATAAATTCCGTTTTTTCAGGAGAGCCTTGCTCCCTCCCGTTTCCTTTTTTAGAAAAAGATTCTTCCATGTTGTTTTTCTCCTCCTTAACAGGGGTATGCTCACCGCCGGGAAAAGAAGCTTTTTGCTCCTTTTTATCACCATCTTCTCCTTCCAGCAAAGAGGCTAATTCTCTTTTAATATCAAGCCTCGGAAAAAGATCCGCGCTGCGCTGCGCTTTTACCCCGGGTTTTAAAAGCCCCCATTTTTCCAGGCTGTCCCACTGGTGCAGGTGCTGCATAGTATCAATACCCAGCTGTGACCAGATGCGCATGGGCGTCCGCGGCATAAAAGGCAAAAGGAGAACGCTGATAAAGCGCAGTGATTCACATAAATTGTAAAGAACCGTTCCCAGCCGCTTCCTGTCTTCCTCCTTCTTGGCCAGCAGCCAGGGTGCATTTTCATCAATATACTTATTAGAACGCCTTACCAGGGCCCAGAGGGTCTCTAGGGCGCTGCTAAACTGGAGCTTATCCATAAGCTCTGCCATACGGGAAGGCGTGGATAAAGCCAGTTTACGGAGCTCCTTATCGCTGGAATGTTCCTCACCAACCACAGGAGCCGGAATTACACCTGAGAAAAAGCGTTCGATCATGGTCACAGTACGGCTTAACAGGTTGCCCAGGTCATTGGCCAGGTCGGTATTAATCCGCTGCAGCATGGACTCATTGTTAAAGACCCCGTCAGCACCAAATGGTATTTCTCTTAAAAGAAAATAACGGATACTGTCAGAGCCATAACGTTCCATAAGAATCATGGGATCAATAACATTGCCCCTTGATTTGGACATCTTGCCTTCCTTCATGATCAGCCAGCCGTGGCCAAAAACCTGCTTGGGCAGGGGCAGCCCGAGAGCCATTAGAAAAATGGGCCAGTAAATGGTATGGAATCTCACAATTTCTTTACCGATAAGATGTACATCAGCCGGCCAGTATTTATGAAAAAGAGTTTCCTCCCTGGTATAGCCCAGGGCAGTAATATAATTGCTCAAGGCATCCAGCCAGACATATATAACGTGCTCTCTGTCAAAGGGTACCGGAACACCCCATTTAAATGTTGTTCGCGAAACACACAGGTCTTCCAGTCCCGGGCGCAGGAAATTATTAACCATTTCATTTTTGCGGGAGGGGGGCTGAATAAAGTCAGGATTATTATTAATATGTTCCAAAAGGCGGTCCGCATACCTGGACATGCGGAAAAAATACCCCTCTTCAGCCACCAGTTCTACCGGCCTGCCACAATCCGGGCAGTTGCCCCCTTCAACCTGCCTGGCTGTCCAGAAAGACTCACAGGGTGTGCAGTACCAACCCTCATATCGACCCCTGTATATATCACCCTGGCGGTAAAGTCTGTTAAATACTTCCTGAACAGCTTCTTTATGCCGCGATTCTGTCGTCCGGATAAAATCATCATAGGAAATATCCAGAGCAGACCAGAGCTCCTTAATCCAGTCTACGATATCATCTACAAAACGCTGGTTACTTTTACCGGCATTTTCGGCACTGCGCTGTATTTTCTGCCCATGCTCATCAGTTCCGGTAAGAAACCACACGTCATAACCCGTCAGCCTTTTAAACCTGGCCATGGCATCGGCAGCAACGGTGGTATAGGAATGACCGATATGCAGTTTATCGCTGGGATAATAAATAGGAGTGGTTATATAAAAGGTTTTGTTTGACATATTGCCAGCAGGGCCCCTCCTTTATGTCCGGGTTTATATCCCGTAATTGTTCCGCAAACGCTGCGCCATTTTTACAGCAAAACTCTAATTTTAGATTATACCACAGAAAAATAATTAAGGCAAATATACCATAATATGTAAAAATTAAAATATTACAAACTGGTACTTTTTTATACATATTTTACTTTTTTGTGCAAGAAAGGTATTGCTTTTCATGGCAATAACTGGTATAATAACCCTTGACAAATATTGTCGAAATTTGTAAAAAGGGGGAGAGGGGTTGAAATCTACAGGAATAGTCAGGAAAGTTGATGAATTGGGGAGGGTTGTCATTCCTATCGAACTCAGGCGAACTTTGGGTATCAAAATAAAAGATGCACTGGAAATTTATGTAGATGGTGAAAAAATAATACTTAAAAAGTATGAACCTGCGTGTATCTTCTGTGGCAGCGCAGACAACGTAAAACAGTTCAGCGGAAGAATAGTATGCCAGGAATGTGTAAGTAAAATGTTGGACTAATACTTATAATAACTTTATTTCTTTTATATTAATAGTTACCTGGGAACAAGATTTTATTCAAGCTCAACTAAAAAATTGGTCTACTTGAATATATTTTAAAATATAAATGCAAGGTAATTCTAAAACCTTGCATTTTTTAATTTCTTTCATCATAAATCCTTTTTTTAAGGTTCATCAAAACCACATAAACTTCATTCCTCTTGAGGGACAAACTTTTGGCCACCTTTTTTACAGCTTCTGTAGGTGTGTTTCCTTTTTTGATGGCTTCCAGGAGCTTATTTTCACATTCTTCATTCAAATGTAGAATATTATCCTTGTGCTGGCTTAAGGGAGAAATCACCAGGGTAATTTCACCCCGTGGAGGCTGCTGCAGAAAAGAGCTTACTAGCTGGCCGGCGCTTCCCCTACGAACTTCTTCAAATTTTTTGGTCAGTTCACGACACACGGCCAGCTGCCTGTCCTTTAAGATTTTTGCCATCTCTGTAAGCGTAACCGGCAGGCGGTGGGGTGATTCGTAAATTATAACTGTCCTTTCTTCCACGGCCAAAGCTTCAAGTTCTTTTCTTAATTCTCCTTTTTTACGGCTTAAAAATCCCCAGAATACAAACCTTTTAGCAGAATAACCGGACATTACCAAAGCAGTAAGAGCAGCTGACGGACCGGGTAAAACGGTGAAAGAAATTTTCTCCTCCAGCAGCAGCTGTATCAAATAATGACCGGGATCGGAAATAGAGGGCATGCCGGCATCGGTAATTAAAACCACCTTTGCGCCCTGCTTTAACCTTTCCAGGATAACCCTGCCCTTTTTTTCCCTGTTAGACTCCCGGTAAGAAATGAGGGGGGTGCTTATACCATAATAGTTTAACAGCTTTCTGGAACGTTCCAGGCTTTCTACTGCTATTAAATCAGCTTCTTTTAAACATTCCAGCGCCCTCAGGGTAATATCCTGCAAGTTACCTATGGGTGTAGCGCAAAGATATAAAATCCCTTTTTCCAAACTGTTGTTTAGCTCTTTTTTTTTCATAAAAAGATATTACTCCATTTTACGGCCCTGGCAGGGAGGCACTTTTTCAATCTCCTCTACCGGAAACTCTTCATGCCTGGATGTTTCCAACAATTCGACCAGAACAGTTTTTTTAAGCAAATTCTGGTTGATAATTTTACCGTCACCATGAGGCGTTATCACAAGGTCCCCCGGGGAGGGAAAATCCCCTCTGGAAAATTCGTAATGCTCTACTTCATAACGCAGGCAGCACATAAGCCTCCCACAAATACCGGATATTTTTGTTGGATTCAAAGAAAGATTCTGGTCCTTGGCCATACGAATGGAAACGGGTCCAAAATCACCCAGAAACGTGGTGCAACAGAGACCCCTTCCACAAGGCCCAAGCCCCCCTATCATTTTAGCTTCATCTCTTACACCAATCTGACGCAGTTCAATACGGGTACGAAAAATAGCTGCCAGGTCCTTGACCAGTTCACGAAAATCAACCCGGCCATCGGCTGTAAAATAAAAGATAATTTTATTATGATCAAAAGTGTATTCTACATCCACCAGTTTCATGTCCAGCCTGTGCTTGTCAATCTTTTCCTGGCAAATACGCATGGCTTCTTTTTCTTTTTGCCTGTTATCTGCAAGCTGTTTATAATCAGCCTCCGTAGCTTTCCTGCGGACCAGCCTTAAAGGGGGCACAATTTCCTCCGCGGATACATCTTTATTTTGCTGGACCACCTCACCAAACTCCAATCCCCGGCTGGTCTCCACAATTACATCCCAACCTGTACTAAGCTCTAAATTTCCAGGATCGAAATAATATATTTTCCCTGCCCGCCGAAAGCGGACTCCTACAACCTTGGGCAACCTCAAACAACTCCTCTCATTTTTAAAAACAAGGCTTCCACAGCCAGGCGCGGATTGATGTTATGTTGTAACTCTCCCTGTAACTGCAGCAGGGCACGGTATACTTTTTCCAGGAAAAAAGCATTTTTTTGCTCTTCTTCCCTAACTGAAATAGTGCCGGTATTAATGGATGTTTCGTCTTTTACCTTATTATTCGGCTTCATGAGACTCTTTATGAAAGCATTTCCACTATGACCGCTTAGTTTAAAGACGAGCCTGTCACGATAAATAAGAAGCAGGAGCTCTAAAATTTCCTGTAAATCATTCCTTCTGGAAAATTCTTCAGCCTTATTAATAATATCTTCTGCCGGGCCGTCTTCAATCCTTTTTACTAATAAAAAAGCTTCCTTATACTTATTTTCCCAGCCACCACGGGAAGCCATTTCCAGGCCTTTGCCAGGATTTCCTCCAGCCAGAGCGACAATAATTTCTCGCTCTTCAGGATTTAAAAAATCATGCTTTTCCAAAATTTGCTTCACTTTTTCTCCTGCCAGAGGTTTGAGAGAAAAATGAGTACACCTGGAAATAACAGTGGGAGGCAGGTCCCATGGCCTGGCACTGAGCAGGATAAAAACCAGATCCTGTGGAGGCTCCTCCAAAATTTTTAGGAGGCTGTTTGCTGCCGGCAAAGTCAATAGTTCAGTATCATAAATGATACAGATTTTTTTCCGGCCTTCCCCGGAAAGAAGATAAAGGCTTTCTTTTAATTCCCGCAGCTGCCCGATTTTTATAGAGGCACCCTCGGGTTTGATAATATAAAGATCGGGATAGTTACCGCTAAGAATTTTACGACACGGAAGGCACTGCTGGCAAGGAATCTCCAGTTCATTGCTGCAGTTTAGGGATTGGGCAAAAAGAAGAGCAAGGGTTTTTTTACCGCTTCCGGCAGGACCGGAAAATAAATAAGCATGACCTATTTCCCTGCTCCTAACAGTCCTTTTTAAAGCTTCTAACACAAAATCCTGGCCGATAATCTCGTTAAAGCTCACCTTAATCTCACTCCTCTACGAAGAACCTGAGACGAAGGCTGGATTACCTATGGCTCCCTTAAGAATAACAGGGGGTTTTTTCCTAAAAGTTCCTGCATTTTCCCCCAGATTTTCTCATGGACTACCTCCGGCTCGTCCCCTGCCGGTATAACAAAAAAGCGTCCGGGATCCAGTGATGCCAACTGCAAAAAGCCCTGCCGTACCTTATGGTGAAATTCCAGCTCTTTTTGCTCCATACGATCGCCCCGCCAGTTTGCCCCGCCTGTACCTTTTCTTTGTAAACGAAGAAGCCCGTATTCGGCATCTATATCCAGAAGGAAGGTAACATCCGGAAGAAGCTGTGCCGTGGCCCACATGTTAATCTTATTAATGATTTCCAGTTTCTCTCCTCCGGCAAAACCCTGATAAACTATATTAGAATCAAGATAGCGATCACTGATAATAATAAATCCCTGCCTTAGAGACGGGTATATACATTGGCTGACCAGCTGAGCCCGGGCCGCGCTGTAAAGTAAAATCTCACAGGCGACAGTCATCTCCTGGAAATCCGGATTTAAAAGAATTTTTCTGATCTCTTCCCCAATAAGGGTTCCACCCGGCTCCCTGGTTAAAACAACTTCCAAGCCGAGATTTTCAAGCCGTTCTTTTAGCAGACTGGCCTGGGTTGTTTTGCCCGCGCCATCGGGTCCCTCCATACTTAAGAAAAGGCCCCTTTTCCCCTTCCCGTTTGCTTCTGGCATACTTCACCTACTTCGGTATGATCTTTATTATTTTATTCTATCATATTTTATTATCTCCTGTAACAACTTTAATTGTTTTCAAGACAGGATCAGAAGCCCCCTGGAAGAGCGTTTTTTCAGCTCTTTTCTGCAGGAGGTAACAGACAACTTTCTCCGTAATAACTTCCCCCGGAGATAAAACAGGTATTCCCGGAGGTGATAGGACTACCATTTCACTGCATATTTTTCCGGGCGACTTCTCCAGAGGAACGACAAGGGAAGGGGAATATATTGCTTCCCTGGGCGTTAAACAAAAGGCAGGGAAGGATTCTTCCTTTTTATGCTCGTGAAAAAACGTTTTACTTTCCTCCCTAAAAAAAGAAGGGGAAAAATCCATGGCTATACTTGAAGCGGTGGTCCCGGGGTTAAATACAAGACTTTCCCTCCTGGCCCTGGAAAAAGCCCTGGCCAGATCATCAGCAGAAAAAAGCAGCTGGGAAGGCCCTACGATGGCCAACAAAAAGCTGTTGTCGCACATCTCGACCTGAAAGCGGTACTTTTGGGCCAGTCTCTTGGCCAGGTAATGCCCTTCCCCCCGTGGACAAAACAAAGTAATGCGGCAAAGATCGAGCTTGAAACCATCTTTTTTTAACGGAGATAAAAGTTGAACTCCTTTTTTTTCCAGCTCTTGTCGGAAATAACCCGCCCAGTTCCAGGAACGGGAAAAAAGAACTTTTCCCTTGAGGGCCATCTGGCGCCTGATGAGATCCAGGGAAATCATCACCGGATAAGAAGGACTGCTTGTCTGCATAACCTGCAGCCAAAATTTTATTGGAGAAACAAGGTTTTTCTTCCCCAGATGTAAAAAGGCTCCCGGTGTCAGTGCCCCCAGAGACTTATGAGCACTATGTAACCATATATCTGCTCCTGCCGCGGCACTGTGGGGCAGTTTGCCCCCATAAAAAGGAAGATGTGTCCCGTGAGCTTCATCAACAGCAAAAATTACGCCATGCCTGGCCGTGATCTGTTTAATGGCCGGCAGATCAGCCGTAATACCCCAATAAGAAGGCGAGGTAACAAGCAAAAGCCTGGCATCAGGATGTTCTTGCAGGGCTTGTCTCACTACCGCTGCTGATATATTCCGGGGGAAGCCCGAACTGTCCTTTTCCACAGGAAGAAAAACAGGCCTGGCCCCGGAAAGTGCAATCCCGTGCAAAGCCGCCTTATGAGAAATTCTGGTAAGCAGGACTTTATCCCCGGGACGGCAAAAGGCTAAAAAAAGTGAAATAAGGCCTACCGTTACTCCGTTTACGAGGAAAAAAGTTTCTTCCGCATTAAAAAGCAGGGCAGCCAGTTCCTGAGCTTTTTTTATGGCTCCACGGGGAAGATGCAGGTCGTCAAGAGAATCAAGTTCAGTTAAATCCCAACGCATGGCGGCATTAAAACCCTTATGCAGCAAATCAGGAGCACCCAATCCCCTACCGTGCAGGGGAACATGGAATGATAAAAACCCTTTTCTTATGTAATTACTGGCTGCCCTGAAGAGAGGGGCTTCCCTCTGGCTTAAATTTCCGTTTATTTCAAACCACCTCTTTGTGGGGGGCTTTGTTGACGGAAGTTAATCAGGGTTAAGAATATAAGAAATGCTAAAGTCATCTTTTTTTTAACGATCAAAGACCCTTTCTTCCCCTCCCAGTCCATTCCAAAGCCTTTTAATATCCCTCATAAAAATCCGGTATTTTAGATAATCATCCAGTGATAGGGCAGCTATCTCCCTTTCACAATCAAAGCAGATAAATGCGGTTAAAACATTAACTCCGGTGTTTTTATCTGCCTGACAAAAGAAACACTTTTCTTTGATACCGACAGCAGTCATGTATTCACCTACTCAGTATGAGAATGGCGCAGCGTGTGCGGGACAATAGCGGGATCTAAACCCACTCATTTTCATCCATTATTGTGACCCATAGGGTCGTGACGTAAGTTAGTTTATGTTATGCAGGCAAAATACATTTTGCCTCTTTTATAAAAAAACCGCCGGAAGGCGGTCTAATATCAACAGAAATTTTTCTAGGGGTTTAACGCAAAGTATAGTTGGGAGCTTCTTTGGTTATCTGAACATCGTGTGGATGGCTCTCAAGTAATCCGGCATTGGTGATACGGATAAACTTCGTTTTGGTCTGCAGGTCCTCGATATTGCGTACACCACAGTAGCCCATCCCGGCACGTAGGCCCCCAACCAGTTGAAAGACCATATCTGCTACTGTTCCCCGATAGGGAACCCTGCCTTCAATACCTTCAGCTACGAGCTTCTGATCGTCTTCCTGGAAATAACGATCCCTGCCTCCTTCTTTCATGGCCCCGATAGAACCCATACCGCGGTATACCTTGTAGCTGCGACCCTGGAAAATCTCCATTTCACCAGGACTTTCCTCGGTACCGGCAAAGAGGCTGCCGATCATAACGCAATCAGCCCCTGCAGCTAAGGCTTTAGTTATATCTCCCGAGTATTTTATACCGCCATCAGCAATAACGGGAATCTTATAACTGCGTGCCACCTGGGAAACATTATAAACGGCGGTAACCTGAGGAACACCTATGCCGGCAATAACCCGGGTAGTACAGATTGAGCCCGGTCCAACCCCCACTTTAAGAGCATCTGCACCGGCACGAATTAGATCACGGGCTGCTTCAGTAGTAGCGATATTACCGGCAACCACATTTGCTTCAGGGTATTCCTTTTTAATTGACCGTACCGTTTGTATGACCTGCTCGGCATGTCCATGGGCAGTATCAACCACGAGAGTATCAACACCAGCTTCCAGCAGGGCAGCAACTCTGGACATGGTATCTCTGGCCACACCTACAGCAGCAGCCACCAGCAGCCTTCCTTTGTTATCCTTGGCAGCACGGGGATAAGCAATAGTCTTCTCAATATCTTTAATAGTTATAAGCCCTTTTAAATTGAAATCCTTGTCAACAATAGGCAGCTTTTCAATCTTATGGCGCGCCAGTGTTTCCTGGGCTTCCTGTAGTGTAGTCCCCTCCGGTGCTGTAATAAGATTTTCTTTGGTCATAACATCCTTGATCAGTCGACTGAAATCTCTTTCAAAACGAAGGTCACGGTTGGTTAAAATGCCCACAAGCTTTCCCTCTACCGTAATAGGAACACCGGAAATACGGTAACGTTCCATCAGGGCAGCGGCATCATTAATAGTATGCATGGGAGAAAGATGAAAAGGATTGGTTATAACACCGTGCTCGGACCGTTTAACCCTGTCAACTTCTTCCGCCTGCCGTTCAATAGATAGGTTCCGGTGGACTACCCCAATACCGCCCTCTCTGGCAATGGCTATAGCCATGCGGAATTCGGTTACAGTATCCATACCCGCACTTATAACGGGAACATTTAACCGTATTGAGGAGGTCATCCTGGTGCTTATATCTATATCCCGGGGCATGACTTTGGAACGAGCCGGTATTAACAGTACATCATCAAATGTTATCCCTTCCTCTATAAACCGCTCTTCCAAAAAACCTGCACCCCCAATATTTATCAGGATAGAACTTTTTCTGATCATAGCAGATAAAGGCTTCCCGTGTCAATGTATGAAAACATAATTGCTTTACAGTGACCCTTAAAAAAAATCATTTTAATGTTCCTGGCCCGGAAACTTGGAAAATACGGGTATTTATAGTAAAATAAAGACGACGCCGGAAGAGGGGCTTTCTCTCATATTCTGAAGTCAGTCTCATTTCCCGGCAGGTATTAATCATATCACAAAGGAGTGTTTCCCTTGCTTTGGAAAAAAAGCGGGCCGGCTAATACCGTCCCAACCGTGGAAGAAGCCCTGAAACGGGCCAAAGAGCTGGGCATTAAATATATTGTTGTAGCCTCCAATAGCGGGAAAACCGCAGAAAATTTCCTGGAAAAAGATATCCAGGTAGTCTGTGTCACTCACCACGTAGGGTTTTCCAAACCCGGGGAAAGTGAAATGGGGCCGGAAATGAAACAATACCTCCTGCAAAAAGGAGCCCGGGTTCTTACCACCACCCATCTTCTGGCAGGTGTGGACAGAGCAGTACGTTTAAAATTCGGCGGGCTATACCCGGCAGAAATTATCGCCGCCTCCCTGCGCATGCTGGGGCAGGGAGTAAAAGTCTGTGTGGAGGTAGCCGGCATGGCCCTTGATGCCGGTCTCATACCCTATGGAGAAGAGATAATTTCTGTAGCAGGCAGCGGGAAAGGAGCCGATACAGCCTGCGTTATACTCCCTGCACATTCCAACAACTTCTTTGATACCGTAGTTAAAGAAATAATCTGCATGCCGCGGGAAAAATAGTAATAAAAAGGGGCGGCAAACCCGCAAATTTACAGCGCGGCACCACCTTAAATAATCAAGACAACGGCTTTAAGTTTTTCTATTTTTACAGTTCAACTTGTACCCCACCGGAACATGTGGAGAGCAAGTAAAAGATATTGCCTATCTTACTCCAATAAAGAGCTGGGTAAACATTTTACCGTAAGGCCCGCCATCTATAATACCAATTCCCACATGCGTAAAGTTAGGGTTTAAAATATTGGCACGGTGTCCCGGGCTGTTCATCAGAGCTGTATGGGCACGGTCAACAGTAGGGGCGCCGGCAAGGTTCTCTCCCGCATAACTGAATGCAACTCCTGCTCTACGCATCATATCGAAGGGGGAACCATACGTGGGTGATTGGTGCGCAAAATAGCGCAGGTCGATCATATCCTTGCTTTTCAGGCGTGCCAGCTTAACCAGGTCTTCGTGAATCTTTAATTCTTTTAAACCCATTTTGACGCGCTCTTGATTTACCAGATTGAACATCTGTATTTCTTCAGCCGTTAATAACGGTGATGGTGCCGGTATCTGAGGTGCCGGCGGTGGCGTTGGCGGCGGTGGCGGCGGTGGTGGAGGTGCCGGCGGCGGCGGTGCCGGTGGTGGAGGCGGCTGGGGTGCCGGCGGCTGGGGTGCCGGCGGTGTGACAGGATAGATCGTCTGTAAATTAAACCTGTAAAAGATAATAATTCTCCTGTTACCTTGTGCCTCCTGCCAGGGTATTTCAATCCTGTATAAGGGTTGTTCTCCTCCCCTTTCTAAAACAATGCGCACAGGAACTCTTACACCATTGTAGTCCACACTTCCTGACATCTGGTTGGCAGCCGCGGTAGAAACGAGGGAAAAAACGAGCAGTAAAACCAGAGGTACAATAACCAGCAGTCGTTTTCGTGCAAGCATAACCTTTAATTCTCCTTTCTTACATATCTGTTAATTTATGTTATAATTATAATCATATTTACATATTATACTCAACCTGTATATTAGTCCTTGTCCTTCCTTTAGACAGCCTCCCGCCTGAGAATATCTTGATAAATGCCTCTGCAGTTTTTTTCGGAAAATATGTAAAATATTACTATGCGATAACAAATAATGCCAATTTTTTTAAGTAAAAAAAGAAGGGCTGGTTTTTATACCAGCCCTTCTTACCACTTTAGGAACTTCTTCCCGGCCTTTCCAGTTCGGATAACAATTAAGTATTTATTTATCCCTTAACATTTAAGGAATAAATACCACATCTCCCGGGAAAATCAGGTTGGGATTCTTAATCTGCGGATTGGCCCTGATAAGCGCATCCAGGGAAACCCCAAACCGCTTGGCAATGAGGAAGAGTGTATCACCCTTCTGGACTATATATTTTCTCGCAGGAGGCTTTGGAGGTGCAGGCGCCTGCGGGATAAATACAACGTCCCCCGGGAAAATCAGGTTAGGATCCTTTATCTGTGGATTGGCCCTGATAAGCGCATCCAGGGATACCCCAAACCGCTTGGCAATAAAGAAGAGCGTATCACCTTTTTGAACAATATATCTCTTTACGACAGGCGGTTTCGGCGGTA
>QZJM01000027.1 GCA_003605065.1 Dethiobacter sp.
CCTGGACCTGAAAGACGAAGAGACCGAGGGCCACAGCCGCCGCGTCACGGAGATGACCCTGCGCATCGCCCGGGAGATGGGCCTGAAAGATGAAGAGCTGGTCCACGTCCGGCGCGGGGCCCTTTTGCACGACATCGGCAAGATGGGTGTGCCCGATGCCATCCTCCTCAAGCCCGGCAAGCTCACGGACGAAGAATGGGAGATCATGCGCCGGCACCCCGTTTACGCCTACCAGATGCTCTCGCGCATCGGCTACCTGCGCCCGGCTCTCGACATCCCTTACTGCCACCACGAGAAATGGGACGGCACGGGCTACCCCCGGGGCCTCAAGGGCGAGGAGATCCCCCTTCCGGCGCGCATCTTCGCCGTAGTGGACGTCTTCGACGCCCTCACCAGCGACCGACCCTACCGCCCCGCCTGGCCGAAAGAGAAAGCGCTGGCCTACCTCCGCCAGCAGGCCGGCCGGCACTTTGACCCCCGGGTGGTGGAGGCGTTCCTCTCCCTGACGGAGCAAAACCTGCTTTTTGAAGGAGATGGGACGCCCTGAGCCCTGACCGGAACCTTTGCTTTCCTCATTAATAAAAGCGAGGAGGAATTGATTTTCAAATCTCCAAAAGGGATAGCAAAGCGCTGCCATTTTATCACCAGTAAAGGGGAAAAGGCGAAAATTATGATTGAGAGGAATTAAAGGAAAACAATGATCCGGCCGTGTTCTGAAGGCGATTTTGCTGCTATTTACAGGACAATTAACGAAGCTGCCAGGGCTTACACAAAGGGGTTATTCCCCCAGACTGCTGGAAGGAGCCGTACATGTCCGCAAAAGAGCTTCGTCGTGAAATGGAGGAGGGGTTTTTCTTCTATGGCTACGAGGAGCAAGGGGAATTGGCCTTAAGATGAACAGTTGTAAACTGGATGCTCATAACACCTTATTAACCAGGAATTGTATGTTCTGGAAACACTGGAAAATGTGTATTCTCGCAACCATGTCTAAAACTGACACTTTTTTTATCTCGATTCACATTTTTGCATACCCTCCTTGTTTTCGGTTAACCTAAATAAGAATGAGAATTAAGAATAAGAATGAAAAAAGGGGGGAGGCCCGGTTATCCGGGCATAATATGGTTTTTAGTTTTTCTGAATTAAAGAACTCTGAGAAATCAGGCTATGTGCCGGGGTTCAACGTCCGGACGGACCTGGCTTTAGAGGCTCATGAAGTCATCACCAGGACGGAAGACATACCGGGGGTGAACGTGGAAAAAGAAGGGGATCAGGATATTATCATCAACCGGGTTTCTATTACTACCGAGCAGGCAGCGGCCCGGATGGGGAAGCAGGTGGGCAACTACCTGACCCTGGAAGTGCCGGGGCTGCGCAAGAAAAATACCGCTTTGCAGGATAAGGTGGTGCGGGTTTTCTATAAAGAGCTGCAGCGTATGCTTAATTTAAACGGCCGGCAGAGTGTTCTGGTTATCGGTTTGGGTAACTGGAACGTTACCCCTGATGCCCTGGGCCCCCGTGTTATTCAGGAACTTTTTGTCACGCGGCATATTCTGGAGCTAAAGCCCGAGATTCTGGGAGAAGGATACCGTTCAGTCTGTGCCATATCGCCGGGTGTTTTGGGTACTACCGGAATAGAAACGGGAGAAGTTATCCGTGGTATTGCGGCACATGTTAAACCTGACATAATCGTGGCTATAGATGCCCTCGCTGCCCAGCGGATGAGCCGCTTGCACACCACTATTCAGGTATCTGATACCGGAGTTGTGCCCGGGTCGGGTGTGGGTAACCGCAGGCTGGGCATTAACAGTCAGACCATGGGTGTGCCCGTATATGCCATTGGTGTTCCCACGGTCGTAGATGCTGTAACCATTGCCGGGGACAGTATGGATAAGCTTGCAGAGGCTTTGAAAAGAGAATCACCACAGGGAAATGTTTTTGCCGGTATAGTTCAAAAAATGGACTGGGAGGAAAAAAGAAATATTATCAAGGAAGTTATGCAGCCTTTTGCGGGCGATCTGATTGTGACTCCCAAAGAAATCGATACTCTCATTGAGGATATCTCTCTTGTTATTGCGGCCAGCCTTGATGCGGCTTTTCACCAGAAAATCGCCCAGGAAGAGGAAAACAGGGCCGCTGCTGTAGTACATTAGTTAGCAAGGGTAAGATGGTCCCGATAATACCCAGGCAGAAGAGAATGATGGGAAAAGTTAAGGTGGAAGAGACATGATGCCTATCCTCTTTTCTTTTATGTTGTTAGTTTACATAAAAGCGAGCTTCATTTTCTCCTAAGACTGTTTCATTCAGGAAATCGCTCCATGATTCGGGAGCAGTAACGTAGCGGGTATCCCCATCGCTAATGTAGCGTTTGTGGGGATTCTGCCCGAAATATTCCAGCCAGTCATACAAACCTACCCCGTCGGTTTTTAGTTCGCTGGCACGAATACGGGGAAGCCTGAAACTGTTAAAATTTTTGTGAAAAGGTGAAAGGCTGGGATTTGACCCCACCAAAAGCACTGCTTCATTCCGGTAAGTGATACCTTCATACGCACCCTGCCTGAGCAGCTCAAAATTTTCCCGGGGATAACCCCCGTAAGGAAGGGCAAGGGAATTGACCTCATAACCGGGGACATATTCCCGGGTTTTTGGGACGTGTTGGGCCAGTTCCCGCTGGATTTCACCGGAACCAAGGCGTGAAAGATCAGCATGCCCGTAAGTATGATTGCCGATTTCGAAGCCCTTTGCGGCCAGGTAGTTAAGTTTCTTTTCAATATACCGGGGTTCTCTAAAGGGATTAGGATAATAAATAAAGAAAGTGGCAGCGAGGCCGAAATCCGGTTTTTCTTTACGGAAGCTTTCCATGATAGCCACAGCACAATCCGGGGCTATTTCCAATTCGCTGTTTTTTTCCAGGTAATAGAAATTTCCCTTATTGCCATCGTCAAAAGTCAGTACTACAGGCGAAGTTCCGGCCGGAATATTGATATTACCTCTAACCAGGTCCGTCAAGGATACGGCCCGGTAACCCTGTTCGTAAAGGGTTTCCAGGTCGCGCCGGAAGTTTTCCGGAGTCCGCCTCCATTCACTTTCCGGGTAACCGATTTCATGGTACATCAAGATCATAATCTCTCCCAGTTCGTTGGGTTTATGCTCCAGTACTTCCGGGGGTATCAGGCCCTGCTTTTCTTCCAGCTCTTCCCCCTCTTTTTCTGCCGGAGTTACCTCCTTTTCCCCTGTGCCTTTTTCTGTTTTATCTTTTTTGCCATATTCATGTTCATCGTTGTCTTTTTCCTGCTGGTTCACGGCCTCACCTTGACCGGAAGCTGCCTTTTTTTCTCCCGGAAAATTCTGCAGCTGGCATGAGATTGACAAGGAAAGCAGTAACAGGCAGAAAAACAGGTAAAATAGTAACTGTAATTTTTTTTTCATATCTTTCTTAGGCAGGTATTATGTAAACAGGAACACCCTGCAGCACGCCTCCTTATTAATATAGATGATATGCTACGACCCTACGGGTCACAACAATAGATGAAAATGGTCTTTGTTAGAACCCGTATTATGCCCCGCAAAGGTGGCGCAAGGTTGTGGCGAGCGGGCATGTGCAGCGCAGTGAACAGGTTCAGCGATGCGAGGGCTGAAGGCGGTCCTGCTGGCATGGATGCCAGCAGCCGGGTATGACCGGAGGGAATATTAGCCGGGGAGGCCGCCGGAAGCCGAGCAGAGCTGTAAAACCTGTCTGCGCGAACCCTAGAGCGAGCACCAACCTTCGCCACCTAATCTCATACTAACAAATTTCCCGGGAAATAAAAAGATGTACTTTACAGGAAAAATTTGTTTATTTATGATATAATCGAAGAAAAATGGAGAAGATTAGTTTACCGGGAGTGTTTTTAATGAAAATAGTTTCTGGAGAAAAAATGGGCCAATTAGACAGGCTGACCATGACCCGGTTCGGTATACCGGGGCTTATTTTGATGGAAAATGCCGGGTTACAGGTAGTACGCTTTATCCAAAGAATACGTCCTGACCGGAAGCAGGGGCAAATAGTAATATTTTGCGGGAGGGGCAATAACGGGGGTGATGGTTTTGTTATCGCCAGGCATTTGAGGCAGCTGGGATACCATGTAGAAACCTGGGCTATGGGTAGTGTCTCTGATTATAAAGGCGATGCTGCCGTTAATTACAATATCCTGCTTAAAAGAGGGCATAAGGTTAGCAGCATAGGAGCAGACAATCCGGTTGAATCGATAAAAGATTTAAGAGCTGCGGATTTAATTGTAGATGCTCTTTTAGGTACAGGAATCCAGCGCCAGGTCGACCAGCCATTTGCAGAGGTTATCACGGCCATAAATAATAGCTTGGCCACAAAAGTTGCCGTAGACATTCCTTCCGGAATCTCCGCCGACTCCGGAGAAATTATGGGAGTAGCAGTCAGAGCACATTATACGGTCACTTTTGCTTTACCTAAAAGGGGTTTAATGCTCTTTCCCGGTGCAGAGTATGCCGGCAGGCTGCTCGTGGCAGATATCGGTATACCTGAAGAGCTAACCTCCCAGGCAGAAATTAAAGAAAACCTGATAACAGGAAATTATGTTCACTCCCAACTACCACCCCGGATTTTGGACAGTCATAAAGGTTCATACGGCCGGTTACTTATACTGGCAGGGTCACCGGGGATGACCGGCGCAGCGGCACTTGCCGGTGAAGCTGCTTTAAGGGGAGGTGCCGGCCTTGTTTATCTGGGTACGGCGGCAGAACTGCAGCCGGTCCTGGAAGCGAAGTTAAAAGAGGTTATCGTCCTGGGTTTTCCCGGAGATGGAGACGGCAACTTAACGGTCGGCGGTATGTCCGAGATTTTAGAACATGCCAGGAGCTGCCAGGCCCTGGCCCTGGGACCGGGTCTCAAAGCCGGTCTGGAGACGTTAAATTTACTTAAAAGCCTGGCAGGAGAAATTTCCGTACCCGTTGTGGTTGATGCCGGAGGGGTAAGTGCTTTGGCCCTGGAACCGAATTTTTTGAAAGAAGTAAATGTGCCTTTCATTTTAACACCTCATCCCGGGGAGATGGCCAGGCTGTTAGGGGGTACTATTACTGGCGTTCAACAGGAGAGATGGAGTTTAGCGGCCAGGTGGGCCAGGGAATGGCAGGTGGTTCTGGTCCTTAAAGGAGCCTATACTGTTATTGCTTTACCCGGAGGGGAGATTTATATAAATCCTACCGGAAATCCCGTTCTTTCCACCGCAGGGACGGGCGATCTGCTTACCGGCCTGATTGCTGCTCTAGCAGCCCAGGGGTTGGAGGCAGAAAAGGCAGCTATTTGCGGGACTTACCTGCATGGGTTGGCTGCAGATCTGCTTGCTGCCCGTTCAGGACAGAGGGGTAATAAAGCAGGGGATATTTTAGACTTTTTCCCCGCGGCTTTAAACGAAACGGCCGGACTCCCCCCTGCTGAACCCGGAGAATACTTTTATGTCAGGCCATACTAAAACTAATGAAAGGGTGATAAAATGACGGATAAAGTTTTGGCCAGGGATATCATTATTTCTAAGATAAACAGCTCCTGACCGGGAGCTTTTTTTTCGGTGGAATTGTTCGACCAGTGTTATAAAAAGAAAATCAGAAGTATAAATTAAACATGAATATGTTTTTTATTTTTGGAGATGGTAGATTATGAAAACAACCTTTTCCCGGGCAATTCTCTGGCTTTTAAGCCTGTTCGTGCTGAGCAGTGGTTTCTACCTTTTTTCAGCAGTGGATTTGAATGCGGAAAAAATTATGGAAAGGGCTTTGCGAAAAGAGAAAAAAATTACCGGTTATTATACTTTGCTGGAAACGGCAATTAACCTGGGCAGTTCTATGCAAAATTACTACGTGGAAGTCTGGTTTCTTTCCCCGCATTTTTTTCGTGTAGAGTATTTTCCCTGTTTTCCTGAAAAAGGGGTTAAACCTGAGCAAATTTTTGTTTCTAATGGTGAAAAAACCTGGATTTTTAGTCCCGATATAGGTGATTTTTATCTATTAAGCCCTCTTTCTCAGGATTTAAACCCTCCACCTTTCTTACTGGCAACATTTCTAAAAGGTCTCTCTCAAGCCCAGGATGTAGAATTAATTGGTATAGATAAAAGAGAAACAGGCTCTTATTACCTTTTACGGGTAATTCCTTCCTCACCGGGGCGAAGAAATGCCTGGGAGAAGGTGTGGCTGGAAAAGAAATCACTGCTGCCCGTGCAGATAGAAATTTACGACTCTTATGACCAGCTCCAGCAAACAATAATTTTTCATAAGACTGTAGTAAACCCGAAGATAGATAAGGAAATGTTTAAAATTTGACTGGAAGGCGCGATATTTTTGGATGAAGTAATTAAAACGGTACTGTTTAAAGAAGTTATGGCTCTGGAAAAAAATGAATTGTGGCTTAAAATACAGGAAATTTTGGGGGCAAAACTAGAGGAAACGGAGGAACTGCTTCAGGATTATACAGTTTCCAATGTTGTTATCATGCAGGATTTGATGGACCATATAGTCAGCAGTAGTGGCAAGCGTTTACGTCCCATCTTGCTGTTATTGAGCGGGAGTTTTAAGCCTGTTCATAGTGAAAACCTGATAAGGGCCGCTGCTGCGGTGGAATTAATTCACACGGCCTCGCTGATTCATGATGATATTCTTGACGAATCTCAGGAACGAAGGGGAAAACCATCGATTAATGCCTTATGGGGCAATCGCCTTGCGGTCCTGGCAGGAGACTTTCTATTTTCCCGTGCTTTTGAGCTGGTTGCCCTTTGCAGGAATTACGAGCTGCTCAAAGTATTGTCCAGGGCTATCGGTACCATGTGTGAAGGAGAAATCGAACAGGTACGTTTTGCTTTTAACCTCCAGCTTAACGAGCAGCAATACATGCAGAATATTTACCGCAAAACGGCTGCCTTAATGGAGGCCTGCTGCAGTGCGGGGGGCCGCCTGGCAGGTCTGGATGACGCTGCAGTACTGCAGCTTGAGGCTTACGGAAGGAATTTAGGTCTGGCTTTTCAAATAACTGACGATATCCTGGATATTACCGGAGAATCATTAATTACCGGCAAACCTGTAGGGAATGACCTGCGTGAAGGCATTATTACCCTGCCCTTGATTTATGTCCTGGAGGATCCCATCTGGGGCCCGTACTTAAAGGAATCTATTGAGAAAAGAGATTTTTCTCCTTCAACGCTGGAATTTCTCCAGCATCCTTCCTGTATTAATGAACCCCTAAAACGTTCTTTGAACAAGGCTCGCTTATGTCTAGAAACTGCCAGGGAATACCTGTCGGGCTTTACCGGTACAGTAGAGGGAGAAATCTTGGATAGCCTGGCCGGCTATGTGCTGCAGAGAAAATTGTAGTTCCGGCTGAAAGCTGTCTTTATGGTTATTCATAGCAGACTGGATTTACGCAACAACCGGCAGAGATGGTACATAAAAAAAATGTCTTTTTCACCTGTAGCTGACAGGAGATCGCGGGCTGTCTTTTCCAGTTTTTGACGTTTAATTTTAGGATCAGAAAAATAAAGGGCCAGAAGGCTCTTTACTACTGTACGGTGAAAAGTAGAATCAGAAAGTTCTCCGGCACGCTGCAAGGAATTTTCTATGAAAAAAAATAAACGTTCACAGCAGTGTTCCCGGCTGGAATAATAAGATACAAAATTTAAATCCTCTTCCCTCCTGTCCTCTTCCTGGTCAATAAAGTAATCCAGCAGAATATGCAGGCAGCAGATCCAGGGGAAATAGCAGTTAAATATTTTTTCTATTTCATCATGGGAAACATTTTGCTGAGAGGCCATGGCCAAAAGGACAAATGTGCCCAGTGTGGAACCGGCTGCTGCGGCAAATTCATGCCATAAAAGGCAGGAAAACTCTTTTTGATAAGCCTGGAACCATTTCTCCAGGCGCTTTTGGCGATACTTTAAAGAAAGGTGCTTGAGTGACTGCAGGTCACAGTAAAGCCCGGTCAGGAAGAGCACTTTTGCGTTAACTTTGTTCAACGCGGGAAGTGCAGCCGCATTTTTTTGGCAGCAGTTAACCAGTCCCTGTAAATAGCCCTCATCTGCCCGGAGGGGATAATATTGGTAAAAGTCCTGATGTAACAGGTTGCCGGTTTCCAAAGAGGCCAGCATGGAGTCATGAAGCTGCCGGAAACCCTTTTCCATAAAAAGGTCTTTTTCTTTGTCTCTTAAAGAAGAAATGTGCTCCCAGGTGATACGGTCACAGAGATTATCCAGGTAGTCACTGATGGTCTGGAAAGAAACAATCAGGGGGAGAAGGTTTTGACAGGCAGCAGGATTCAAAAGAGCAAAAACGGCTCCTCCCTGGCAGTGAAAACGTTTATCCCGTATGCTGTGCAAGGCCTGTTGTTGCAGGGGAGAGGGGGGGCATCCTCTTAAAAAACTTTTCCACCCCTGCAATTCCTTTTCTACTCTCGGCAGGATGTCGAAAAGATAGCGAGCTATTAAACTCCATTGATGGAACTGGCGGGTTTTTAGGATATGACCCACTCCCTGCAGCTTAATTTGCATACTACGGTATAATATTAAACAGCTATGACCCTGTAGGTAACAATAATTGATGAAAATGCCCGAATTTAAACTGGTACGCTTTTTCCACCCATATTCATACTAAATTCTTTCCATAACTACCTGTATTAATACCGGTAAGGTCAGATCCAGAGGTCTAACTTAAGATAAGAAGTTGACCTCTTTTTTTGATAAAAATGAACCATCCGGTCAAGTGGTAAATATAATGGTTAGTGAGTCAGATCGTCTTTATGAGGGAGAGTAAAATGGACAGTATTACGCGGCTTAATGGAGTTTCTATCGTCCTGGCAGCATATAATGCCCTGGAATACAGCAGAACATGTCTGGAATCCATCATAGAATATACTAAAGTTCCCTATGAACTGGTCCTGGTGGACAACGGTTCCAGCGACGGGACAAAAGAATATTTTGAAACGTTTCCAGGGGCGCGGGTAATCCGCAATGAAACAAATCTGGGGTTTCCCCGTGGTTACAATCAAGGCATGAAAGCATGTAACGGGAAGTACATTGTCCTTATTAACAATGACTGCATTGTCAGTTATAACTGGCTTTCAAACATGCTTTCCTGCGCTCGCAGCGATGCAGCAATTGGTATGGTAGGACCCAGGGGAAACCGTATTAACGGAGTTCAAAGGATAGAGCGGGAATTCAACAGCCTGGAGGAATTTTATCGCTTTACAGGGGAATTCAATAAGCCGGACCCTAAAAAATGGTTTGAGGTTAAAAAACTGGTGGGTTTTTGTCTTTTGTTAAAAAGAGAAGTAATGGAAAAAATCGGTTACTTTGATGAGTCCTACGGCCTGGGTACCCACGAAGATATTGATTATGCCCTCAGGGCCAGACAGGCCGGTTTCAAGTTATTTTGTGCCGGAAATGTTTTCATCTATCATTTTTCACACCGTACTTTTATTGCCAATAAAATTAACCTTCAGGAAATTTACAAGCATAATAAATTTGTTTTTAGCCAAAAATGGAGTCTTTATAAGGTTAAAAACAAGTAAACTGTTGTTACAGAGTTGCAAGTACAAAAATATGGTAAAATGACTTCGTACATAAATTCTACGAAGTTTACAAAGAGACAGTTTTTCTTGTAACACTTTATTATGTCCCTCATAAAATATAAAAAGTGCAGAAAGGAGGGATGAGGTTTGGTCAAGATTGTAAACAACCCGGAGCTTAAAATTAAGGAAAGATTGGGGCGCCGTGGCTTTAGCGAAGAAGAGTGCCAAAAAGTTTTGCAAAGCAGCAGCAGCGGCGTTATTATCCTCAATAAAAGAAGTTTACGCAGGAACAGCCTTAAAGATTTTGTAGGGATTAAAAGCTGTTGAAGGGAAAAAAAACAAAGCTGACCGTGAGTCGGTCCATAAAACAGGCTGGGATATTTCTTAAGCCTGTTTTAGTGTGGCTTGGAGGTGAAAAGATGAAACAGTATAAAAATGAAAGAAAACCTCAATGTTCCCTTGTAAATTTTAAACATAAGCATTCTTTTTTTGTCATAAATTTTTGGGAAATTGTTTCCATTAGAATAGAAAATTTTCATGCCAGCCAGGGGGAAAAACCTGCCCAGTTACAAAGTTTTATTTGGGGAAGTTATAATCTTGTTATTAGTTATTTGAAATATCATAAAAAAGAAAAAATAACCCGGGAAAAGGTTCTGCCCAGGGGTTTCTCTCATGTTTTTACCCCTTCAACTGATTTTGTGTGTGAAGAATCGGGAGAATTAAAGAGAAATTTAATATGTGAAGCCGAGTATAGTTATAGGATAACCCCGGTTTCCTTTTTCCTTTTCCCGTTATTAAACAAGATAAAATTTGTCCCCTTTAAAGTTGCTATTACCGTTCAGGGCAAAATTAATGCTGTGCCTTTAGGGAATGTCCCGGAAAAAGAGCATGAACTGGAAGAAAATAATACTTTCGCGGAAAATAAAACAAAAGAAGTATTTGTCATAAAAGCTGAAGAAACAACGGAAAGAGAAGGCCACAGCGAAGCTGTAACTGAGGAAGCTGCTTTTACGAAAGAATTTAATAGGCCGAAAGAAACTGTTGTAGCAAAAGAAGAAACTGTCGTGGAAAAAAAGGAAAAAGCTCAGAAAAAACAGGATCTAATCGCCCAGGAAAAAAGAAAGGTTCATACTACCGTATCTGCTCCAAATCCCCAGTATTATAAAACTTATCGCCTTTTCTATGAACAATTCTACCGGGACCAGCAAGTAAAAGGAGATGCAAAAAAAAATAAATAATTTTAAAAGCAGCCAACAGGCCTAAAGTAAGCATTTAACTCTGGAACCTGCTAAAAAGTTTGCTTAAAAAATGATTCTTTTTGGTCTTTAGCTCCTCGTTTTCCATTATTAAAGAAGCAACTTGTTCCTTGAGCCGGCCAATGTTTTCCAGCAGAATAACGTTTTCTTTTTTAAGCTCCTCATTTTTTTTATAGAATTCTTTTACCTGTTGTGTTAATTCCTTATTCCTTACCGTCATCTCTTCTTTTTCCCTGTTTATGCGTTCCTGCAGTTCATTTAATGTTTTTTTAAGGAAAGCTTCTATTTGCTGCAGCTCTATTTTTTTAGTATTTAGCTTTTCTTCCCATGCTTCTTTCATGGTAATACCCCATGAATACATTTTCCATATTTCTTTTTCTTTTTGCCCCAGTTTTTGTTTTAAATTTACATTGGATGTTTGAAGATTGCCGGCATAAGTAAGAAGGCTTGAGGAAAGAAGATCAAGAACTTGAAATTCTTCGGAAAGCCCGCCTTCTATTGTACGAGTATTAAAAAGTTTTTCCGGATATAACGTTTCCTGTGGTGGTGAGCTTTCTGAAGCAAAAACATAATCCCCCCACCATTTTTGCTCCTTGAAGAGGACAGTTGCAGCGCGAAAGCGAGTAAGTTCAAGCTCTGTTTTTATTGATATACTTCTTCCCCTATTCCAGCTCTTTCCTCTGTTAAGAGAGAAAAGATAAAAGAGTTCACTGTCTTTTTTCCAGGTTAAAATAAGTTTTTCCCCGAGGATATAGAGGGGTGCAATTGTTACTGTGCTGTGCGGCACCTCTATACTAAAAAAGCCTTCCCATTTTCCGGCAGGAGTCCTATGGATATAGTTTAAAAACATTACTTCATGTTCACAGCTTATCCACGAGATATGCAGGATATTATCCGAAGTAACCAGGAAAGCAGGAAAAAAACATTCTTTTTGCCTTTCTGGAAGATAGAAGGTTTTCCCCGGCCGGCCAGTTTCACTTTGCAGGCTGCGAAGTACCAGGCTATAATTTCCTTCTTCGTATAGTCTATAAAGAATAAAAATGCTGCCTAGAAAATCTCCCAGGATCAAGCCGTTTTGCTCCAGATAACGGTAACCAAAATCGATTATTGCCGGTTCAGGGCAGGTATCTTTCTCCTTGCGGAGATAAAAAAGCCACCACATCTCATGCTGCTCGCTTACAGCCAGGTACAGGATGTGCAGGTTATTATCTTCATCCAGGCAGGCAGAAAGATGACTTATTTTTTTGCCGCTGTTCCGGTATAAATGTTCCGGAGAAGATGGGCCTGTCAGTGGTGACAGGTAAAACAAGCTTCCAGTATGATCATACCCCAGGAGGTGAATATTGCCGTGTTTATCCAGGACAGCATCAAATCCTTGTACCCTGCGGCCGAAGATGTTATCTGTCTTTAAAGCCCATAATTCATTTTCGTAGAAAAAATGTTGGAGAGATCCCTGCTTATCGAGTACAAAATAGTTTTTTTCTCCTGCACTTAACATTAACAGGGGAATATTATCTGTTCTCCACAGCCTGTTTTTCTCCATGACATTACCTGCTTTCCATATACATAATTTTGTCCTATCTAATAGTTATTAGCTTTGGCAGCTTATTATTAGCATTTATTGGTATGTTATAAGATCTTTATAAGAATTCTTTTACAAAGGAGAACGAAGACCTGGCCTCCTCAATTTTGCCCCATCATACAGAAAATGGATATTTGTTTTATATACTGGCAATTTGTATACTAGCAGATAAATAAGCTTGGGAGGAGTGTCTATGAATAAAAACAAAGCAGTTTTTTATTTGGCCCTGGTTATTTTTCTGTTAGCTTTATTTGTCCCATTTCAAGAGGTGCAGGCTTTTAGCGTTACTATGGAAAGGGAGCGTATTCCGGTAGGGCCTTCAACCGGTGATCGTTACCAGGATTCACCCGGGTCTCCGCCACTATTACAACCGGCACCTTCACAGCCGGGCACCGGGCAAGCAGGGAGTGGAACTACACAAAATAGTTATTCTACCCCTACCCGGACATTCAGGAGTGAGGGTACTTATGTTCCTGTTACGCCACCTTCAAACACTGCTCCACCTGCAAGTCTGCCAACGGCACCACCGCCTCCACCAGCTCCTTCCCCACAGCCCCCATTGCCACTGGCCCCTTCCTGGTTGACTGCTGATGAAGCCGAGGCTTTCGCTCTGTTAAATGAATTTAGAATAAAAAATAATTTACCCCCTTTACAAATCCATTACGGATTGACACAGGTAGCCAGGTTAAAGGCCCAGGATATGATCGATCATAATTACTTTGGTCATGTTTCCCCCACGTACGGATCAGTGGGACAGATGTTAAGAAATCAGGGGATTTCCTTTACCAGGGCCGCAGAAAATCTTTCTAAGGCGGGTAATGTCAACCAAGCGCACCTGCAGTTGGAATACAGTACACAAGGACACAAGCAGATCATGTTAAACTCCAATTATAATTATGTCGGTATTGGGATCCTGCCTCTCAAAAAGACTCCGGGTATAATTATGGTTCAGCTCTTTACCGATTAACCCTCCACACCCTACCAAGGTTACAACTTATAAAAATATAGGGGAGTAAAATCCTCTATATTTTTTTATTTATAGCCTGCACACATAATTTTAAGCGCTCATATTATAAATGAAAGGAGGGAGAAATATGGGAGTAAAGACTGCGCTGCAATCTTCCAGTTTAGCTGAGGTTCTTGATAGGGTTCTTGATAAGGGTATCGTTATTGATGCGTATGTTATTGTGTCATTGGTGGGCATTGAACTTCTTTCTATTGAAGCCCGTGTGGTTATTGCCAGTGTCGCTACCTGGCTTGAGTATGCTGAAGCTGTGGGATTAACAGAGAAACCTCATCGTCCTCGTACAGCAGTCGCCGTTTAAGTTATATTTAATTTTAAATTGGAATAACAATAACTATAGCTTTTGAAAGGAGGGAAAATGATGGCTGTAAAGACTGCACTGCAATCGTCTAGTTTGGCTGAGGTTCTTGATAGGGTTCTTGATAAGGGTATCGTTATTGATGCGTATGTTGTTGTGTCATTGGTGGGCATTGAACTTCTTTCTATTGAAGCCCGTGTGGTTATTGCCAGTGTCGCTACCTGGCTTGAGTATGCTGAAGCTGTGGGATTATTAACAGAGAAACCTCATCGTCCTCGTACAGCAGTCGCCGTTTAAGTTTACCTAATTTCCATATATGCCAAGGTATGCTTTTGTGTACCTTGGCATATATATTAATTAATTAATATAATTAAGGAGGTATGTTCATAATGTCAACTTTAGAACAAGTATTATCTAAGGTTGTTACTTTTTTTGATGATATATATCATCGCGAAGCGCATGTTCTCGAAGTTTCTCCAGAGGGTAATGGCTGGCATATCAAAGTGGAGATCATTGAGGAAGATGAGTACATGCGTAAACGTGCTAAGAGGGATTTGCTTGGGGTTTATGATGTGATCTTAAACCAAGATTTTGAAGTAATATCTTTTGAACGTAAAGAATTAAAAGAGAGAGGTACATTATAACTTCTCAGAAAGTAGTGAGGATCTAGATATGGATAATAATTTCAGGGAAATTAATTTTAAATTCGGCGATCTTTTTAAAGGTATTGGTAGCTTTATAGATTTATTAAGTGAAATGGTAGAAGAGGATAAAACCGAATTTATTCACAAGGGGGAATTAGGGATTGGTAATGAAAAAGGTTTGAAGGGAATTTATAATTTATCCGTAAAACTAGGGGCTTTAGAAACAGAAAAAAACAAGTTGCCTGCTAAGAAGAGGATTGGCAAAAAGCCTGAACCTATTTTTGATATTTTTGACGAAGGAGAATTTTTTATAATAATAATAGAGATTCCAGGAGTAAGCAAAGAAGATTTAATTGTTTCCTTGAAAAATAATAACTTATTAATAATACAAGCCCCCGGAAGTACCAATCAATTCTGTAAAGAAATCCCCATTCCTGAAAATATTCCGGATGATAAAATAACCTGGAACTTTAAAAACAACATTTTGGAGGTACGTTTATGGAAGGTTTAGTTTTTTTTTGTTTGGGGGCAAAGGGGGTGTAGGAAAGACAACCTGCTCTGCGGCACAGGCTATCAAATTTGCCTTGAAGGGGAAGACAACTTTACTTTTTTCAACTGATCCCGCTCATTCTCTGGCAGATAGCTTTGAAGCAAATCTTTCCCAAGGGATAAACCCTTTTCCTCAAATCCCGAACCTGTTTCTCTATGAAATAAATGCTGAAGAAGTCTTTGGCAAATTCCGTGAAGAATATCATGTGGAAATAAAAGATCTACTGACTACGTGTTCATATCTCGACCAAGATGATTTAGATGATTTATTGCATTTATCAATCCCGGGTCTGGATGAGCTTATGGGGCTTAAAACTGTTACGGATTTTATGGACTCTCATGAGTTTGATGTATATGTATGGGATACCGCCCCTACCGGCCACACCCTGCGTTTGCTGACATTGCCGGGAATCATAGACGAATGGATCATAACTGTAGCCAGAATGAAATGGAAATATTTCGATATGATGAGGGGTTTTAAGCGGCGGGATGTTTTTGACCCGCAAGAAGATATATTGTTAAAGATGAAAAAGCTCATAAAAAAAGTCAGCTCGCTCCTTAAAAATCCCGGTTCCAGCCATTTTACAATAGTAATGATCCCGGAAAAAATGGTCATTGAGGAGAGCAGGCGCATGGCAGCCCAGCTGCATTCTTACGGTATAAGCGTTTCCAGGGTCATAGTTAACAACGTTTATCCATATAATGAAGATTGCGATTTTTGCAGGGAAAAAAGCAGGGGGCAGTCGGGATATTTAGAAGAGATAGTTAATGATTTTCGAGGGAAGGAAATTAAAATTGTTCCTGCCCAACCCCGGGAGGTAAAAGGAATACCCCTGTTATCTTTTTTCGCTAAATTTCTTTAAACATTGGGGTGAACATATGACGCCAAAAAATGACGGTTTTTTCCTTCGTATTATCGAAGCCAGGGCCAAAGACGTTGGGAAAGGCCTAGCGCGCCTGGACCCTTCCGACATCGATGCTCTAAGTCTTGATTCCGGGGATATAATTGAAATTATTGGAAAAAGGCGGGCTGTGGCCAGGGTTTTACCTTCGTACCCGGGAGAACGTGAGCGGCATACCATGCAAATAGACGGAATAACGCGTGAAAATTCCGGGGCTGGTATTGGAGAAAAAGTCAGAGTTGTAAAGGCACAATTTAGGCCCGCCCTAAAAATTGGCCTGCAGCTCCTGGCCGGGCCTTTAGAAGCAGGTGAGAAAGATGTAAGCTACCTTTCTCATATTATTGAAGGTTTACCCCTGGTTAAGGGGGATAAAATTAGGGTTAATTTATTCGGTACAGGAATTCAAGACTATTTGGTTACGAGCGTGAACCCGGAATGTAATGTAATTGTTAATCTACAAACGAAATTTACCCTTTCCGGTAAATCCGGGGTTCAGGAAAGAAAACAGGAGCGTATCACATATGAAGACGTGGGGGGATTATGGAAAGAACTGCAAAAAATCCGCGAAATGATTGAATTGCCGTTAAAATATCCAGAAGTATTTACCAGGCTTGGTATTGAGGCGCCTAAAGGTGTGTTATTATACGGCCCGCCCGGAACCGGTAAAACACTCATAGCTCGAGCTGTAGCTCATGAAACCGAGGCCTCCTTTATACATGTTAATGGTCCGGAGATTATACATAAATTTTACGGTGAAAGCGAAGCTCATTTACGAGATATTTTTGAAAAAGCCAAATCCGGCGCTCCAAGTATTTTATTCCTCGATGAACTGGATGCCATCGCTCCCAGGCGAGATGAAGTAACAGGCGAAGTGGAAAAAAGAGTTGTAGCCCAGCTTTTGGCATTAATGGATGGCATCGAATCTCGTGGGCAGGTTATCATTATCGGTGCCACAAATATTCCACATGCGCTGGACCCGGCGCTGAGAAGGCCGGGGAGGTTTGACAGAGAAATTACCATCGGGGTACCTGATCCCGCTGCCAGACTGGAAATATTACAAATTCATACCCGGGGGATGCCCCTTGCCTCCGATGTGGATCTAGATTATCTTTCTAAAACAACTCATGGCTTTGTGGGTGCGGATCTCGCGGCACTCTGCCGGGAAGCGGCTCTTACATGCCTGAGAAACCTCTTCCCCCAAATAGATTTTTCAACCGGATATTTACCTGAAGAAATTCTTTTTTCATTAAAAGTCAGCATGGATCATTTTCTTAATGCGTTGAAGGAAATAGAGCCATCATCCACAAGAGAAGTTATAGTTGAAATTCCTGATGTGGGGTGGAGTTCCATAGGTGGTTTAGAAGCTGTAAAAAAACAATTACGCGAAGCTGTAGAATGGCCCTTGAAATATCCAAGATTTTTTCAAGAGTATGATATCAACCCTTATAAGGGAATTTTATTATACGGGCTGCCTGGCACCGGAAAAACCATGCTGGCCAAGGCGCTGGCCCGTGAATCTGAATTAAATTTTATTCTGGTAAATGGTCCATCCCTGCTTTCCAAGTGGGTTGGTGAGTCCGAAAAAGGGCTGCGGGAAATTTTCCGTAAGGCCAAACAGGCTGCCCCGTGTATTGTTTTTTTTGACGAAATTGATTCCCTGGTACCGCGAAGAGGGTCTGGTTTGGATTCGGTAGTAACTGATAGACTTATAAGTCAATTCTTGACAGAAATAGATGGTCTTGTGGAACTTCGGGGAGTTTTTGTGCTGGCTGCCACTAATCGTCCGGATCTATTAGATCCTGCGGTTTTAAGACCCGGCCGCTTTGACCTTTTGCTGGAGATATCTTTGCCGGATCAATACGACCGGTTCCAGATAATTATGATTAATATGCAACATAAACCTTTGAGCCAGGAGGTTTCTCTGGAAAAGATCTCCCTGATGACAGAGGGCATGTCAGGAGCTGAAATAAGCGCTTTATGCCGGGAAGCGGCTTTAGAAGCTTTACGGGAGGTGATTATACTTGACAAGGTACAAAAATTGGAGAATAGTACTCCGGTCATACAGTGGATTCATTTTCAAAGGGCATTCAACCAAATTAGAAGCTGTGAGGTAAGAAAATGACTGCAGAGGTAAAATATTTTTACGGTCTCATTTCTTCCGGAGAAGAGCGACGATTTAATATCGAAGGCATCGAATGTTCACAAAAGGTTTATACAATATCCTTTAAGGATATATCTGCTGTTGTCAGTGATACCGGAAAAAAAATATTTGACCCCGATAAAGAAAATGTTATTGCTCATCAAGCGGCGATTTCAAAAGTTATGGAAGAATATACCATTATTCCGGCCAGATTTGGCACTGTTTTTTCTTCGGCTGATGATGTGCAGGTATTTCTACAAAAAATTTATTCTACCGCGAAAGATGTATTTAGAAAAATAAATAATAAGGTAGAAATGGGCCTTAAGGTTTTTTGGAAGGAAGAAACTTTTCAAAAGCAAGTTAATAGCAATGAGATAAATCAATTGAAGGCAAAAATTAACAATGCGGAAGATAATCGGGTATATTACTTAAAAATGCAGCTGGGCGAGCTTGTTGAAAAAATTATGGAAGCGAACCGGACTTACTATCTTGAAGAGATTTATCATAAGCTTGCCGTAAAGGCGGGTGCTGCCAAGTTAAATGAAATAATAGGTATAAAAATGGTATTTAATGCCGCCTATCTGGTAGAAAAGGATAAAGTAGAAGATTTTAACCTTTATGTGGAAAAAATAGTAAAAGTTTATAAAGATACGCTGGATTTTATCTATTCGGGCCCCTGGCCACCGTATAATTTTACAACTATAAAGATCATGGTTAATTCTAAAGACAATTGAATAAGTACTATGGGGGGAAAAAGATGCTTTTCATGAAATTGTTTTTTCGTCTGGCCTCTTAGAGGCATTATGGGGATAGCAGAAAAACTTGGCGAGCATGTTAACCGCGAGCTTGATGAAGAAGAGCAAATCAAAAGGGAAATTGTTAAATTGCATTTACTGTATGAAACGGATCAAATTAATGATACGGAACTATCAGAAAAAGAGGCAGAATTACGGCAACGCTTACGAAATATAAAAGAACAAAAAGATAGCTATGAGGATGAGGATATCGATGAAGAAGAAATTGAATTTGATATTGCTGTCTGTAATGAAAATGAAGTGGAGGAATTAAATTGATGGATGTAAGCCTCCAGACCAGGGATATAACTCTTCTTGAGGTGCTGGATCGCTTAATAGATAAAGGTATTGTTCTTCAGGGTGATCTTATTATTTCTCTGGCAGATGTGGACTTAATTTATGTGGGAGTTAGACTGATTTTAACATCTGCCGATACTGTGCAACGAACCAGGAAAGGAGGGTAAATTATGGCTAAGCAGTACCTGTACTGTTTGATTGATAAGCCCAAAATTGACATTATTCCCTGCACTGGAATAAAAAATTGTAAACCGTATTTTGTACGGTGGAAAGAAATCGCTGCTGTAGTAAGTGAAGCCCTGTTTCAAAGTATTGAGCTAACTTCTGAAACGGTTTTAAGCCATGAAGCAGTTGTAGAATACCTGATGAAGGAGCATACTGTCCTGCCGGTTCGCTTTGGAACGGTTCTAAATAGTGTTGATGAAGTTAAATCTTTGCTTTGTACATACAGTGAGAGCATTTATAAAAATATTGATAAGATGCGTGACAAAGTAGAATTAGGCCTCAAGGTCCTTTTGAAGGCCTTCCCTGGAGACGATCCGGCAAGAGAGGAAGAAAGTATTAAAAATTTTCAGAGTGCAACACCTGGAAGGCGTTATCTATTAGAAAAGCTTAAAAATGAAGAAAGACAGAGAGACATTTTGGAAAAAACTACTATATTTATTGATGAGATATACAACACCCTGGATAAATATTCTGTAGAGAGCTGTATCCGCCGCTTAACAACAGATCGGATGTTGTTAAATTCCTCTTATCTTGTGCCGGTGGAGAAAATAGAAGAATTTAAAACAACAGTTGAAATATTAAAAAGAAGATATCCAGCGTTATCATTTTTATACAGCGGTCCCTGGCCTGCCTATAATTTTGTCAGTTTAGAGGAAGATGAGAGTTGCAATGCTAAAGGATAAAATTAATCTTAGTGAGGAAGAAGTTCAAGAATTCGCCGAGGAAATAAAAAAGGTCCAGAAACATTATCCGAAAAGGATTAATGTAGATCCCGAGGGTATTGAACAGGGGCTGGCAAAGCTTGTTTTAACGATCATAGAATTAATACGAAAGCTTATGGAAAAAGAAGCCATCAGGCGTATAGAATCGGGAACGATAAGCGAAGAAGAAATAGAAAAAATTGGTGAGGCGTTTTTAAAATTAGAGGAAAAAATGGAAGAACTCAAGGATGTCTTTGCATTAAAAGACGAGGACCTCAATCTTGATTTGGGACCACTGGGAAATTTAATGTAACTAAGCAAGGAGGAGATTGGATTGAGTGTGCAGCGCCCTTCTCAATCATCGAATTTGGCAGAAATCCTGGAGAAAATTCTTGATAAAGGAGTAGTAGTAGCTGGCGATATCAAAATATCGCTTGCGGATGTAGAATTACTCACCATAAAAATCAGGCTTGTTGTCTGCTCGGTAGAAAAAGCGATGGAAATCGGTATCGACTGGTGGCAAAGCGATCCGAACTTAAGTTCGCTGGCGAAAAAGGAAGAGGAATATGGAACCAGAAAATTGAGCGAAAGAATTGAACAGCTTGAAGCGGAGCTGGCCAGGATTAGCGGTCAAAGGCAGGAGGTATAAAATATTTTGCTGGGACTTTATAGCTACTGTATATTTGGAAAAATTCGGGAAAGTGAAGAATTACTTTTAGGTGAAGGAATCGATCCTGCTTTTCCTGTGGAGGTCATTGGCTATAAGAATATTGGCGCTGCTGTAAGTAAAGTACCCCTTTCTGAATTCGGGGAAGATGCTTTACATTACAATATTAGCAATAATTTGAAATGGGTAGAGGATAAAGCCCGCAGGCATGTCCTAATTTTGGAGCAAATTAGTGAACAATATAGCGTGGCTCCATTAAAATTTTGTACTATATTTAACAAAAGGGAACGAATCTTGAAACTACTGGCACAGAAATATGATGAGTTGTCCCATATATTGGAAAGAGTTCAAGGTAAATATGAATGGACAGTCAAAGTATTTTGTAATGAAGAAACGTTTATTAAACATGTTGAAAATGAAAAAAGGCAAATTCTCGAGTCAGCACTGGAGGGAAAGCCTCCCGGGATTACATACCTGTTAAAAAAGAAAATTAATGAAAACGTCAAAGAAGCTTCAGAAAAGGAGTTAACAAAAAGAGCAAATAACATTTATGAAAGTTTAAGAACTTATTCAACTGATACTGCTCTTGAAGGTTGTCTTACAAAAGGTATGACAGGGAGAAGCGAAAGAATGATTTTAAATTGCTCCTTGTTAATTCCCAGGGAGAACGTTGAGGATTTCCTCATTAAAATAAACGAAGCAAATTCATTGGAAAATCCCGAGGGCCTGTTCGTAGAAATATCGGGTCCCTGGCCCCCATACAGTTTTACTTTGTTTAATCTGGAAGATGATCATGATTAATGCTTAATGTGTCGCATAAATAAAAAAAGTAGTTCCCATTATAATATATGAAGAATAACATATAATGTAATGTACTCTAAGGAGGTTTTGGTTGATGGACCCCGAACATATCTTTAAAACTGAAACAAAATTTGTTGAAACCGCCTATATTAAGAATATCCTCAACAGGATAATTCTTTATCTTCAAGCAGGATTTCCCGTACACCTTAGCGGTCCTGCAGGAACGGGTAAGACTACTCTGGCTTTACACGTTGCTGATTTTTTAAATCAGCCGGCAGTTTTAATCTTTGGCAGCGATAAACTGGAAATTCCTGATCTGATCGGCGGTGAAATTGGGTATAAAAGAAAGCTTATCGTAGATAAATATAACCGTAGAGTGGAAAAACGTGAAGAGCATGTTCAACAGCAATGGTCTGATGGGAGGGTAGTAACAGCATGTAAAAATGGCTATACTTTAATATATGATGAGTATACACGTTCCAGGCCCGAGGTTAATAATATCTTATTACCTGTATTAGAAGAAAAAATAATTGAAATTCCAGAGCAAAGTGAAACATTTTTAAAGGTTCATCCTGATTTCAAGGCAATTTTTACAAGTAACCCTGTTGAATATGCAGGAGTGTATAAAAGCCAGGACGCCTTGCTGGATAGAATGATTACTATAAACCTGGAAAATTTTGATCGTGAAACCGAAGTTTCCATAACGGTGGCAAAAACCGGGCTTTCCTGGGAGGAAGCAGAAAAAATAGTAGATCTGATTGCTGCTGTACGTAATTTGGCCCAGGGGAAGATGCGTCCAACTATCCGTGGAAGCATTATGATCGGCCGGGTAGTTAAACAAAATACCATACCTATTGATCCAGCCGATCAAACCTTTAGGGAAATCTGTTATGATATCATCGGGATGGAGTTTTCAGAATGGGGTGCAAACATGCAAACCCGTATAATTGTTAATGAAGCTTTAAGTACAAAAGATAGTAAAGAGCAAAAAAATAACGAAGATAGCCTGAAAAGTGAAGACTTCACCAAATTTGGTTATGGTTTAGAACAAAAGTCAAAAATTAGGAAGGAGTGAAACATAATTTGCCAATACTACACAGTAAACCAGTGCACCCGGTGTTGATTCCCCCTATCTTTGACGGTAAAATCCAAAGAAAAGTGTCGGCACTCCCTAATGGATAAAAATAACAACCAGCGGGTCCCATGACCCGCTGGTGTAGGCACGATATTTATTTCTAAAATGGCACATCATCCAACAAAACGGACCATGCTTCCATATCAGCACCATCATCCATATCATCCGGCACTTTTTCCTCATAAGTGATAAAGAACAACTCATGAATCAAATGTTCAGCAGTATCATCATCAAAAACAAAAGCAAAAGTATCACCATGCTGACCAGTAAGACAAAACATCACATATGGACCTGAGCGCCGGACTTTGATTTCGCTGGTAATGCTGGGGCAAAAAACAATATTCATCCTACAAGACCTCCCGGCTTTTAATTTATGACACCTCCATCAAGATACGCTCCAGACTCTCCCCGTCGATTAACTCCTGCCCTCTGGCAGCTGCATCGAGCAAGCACCCCTTACAGAGAGTATTAATCATTGCCGGTATACCCTTGGCCCGTTCCTGGATTCTCTTAATCACATCATCGGGAAAAAGGGGCCTGGTACACCCCGCCACTTTAAGCTGATGATAAATATACGCCTTCGTCTCATCAAGACTCATCCCTGCAAGATGGAAACTGGTATCCACCCGCCGCCATATCGGGGTCATATGCAGCGTACGCAAAGTGGACCGAAACTCTGTCTGACCGGCAAGGATCAGCGCCATGGGCGAAAATGAGTCTTCTTTAAAATTGAGGATAAATCTTAATTCCTGCAGCATGGATAACTCCAGGGTCTGCGCCTCATCTATGGCAATAATACACGTCAGGCCCTTGGCTTCATAAAAGTCGCTCACAATCTCCTTAAACTGCTTTTTAAGTTTGGGCAACTGCCCCTGCGGCTGTACAGCAAGGCCGTACAGTGCCGAGCTGTAGAAATTGCGCGGGCTTAGATTGGAATCGGCAAGATAGACATAAAAATATTTATTCGGATCAACTTTGTTCCTTAGCAACCGCAGGAGGGTAGACTTACCGGCGCCCACCTCCCCGGTGATAATAGCCAGCATCCGTCTTTGACAACTGTACTGCAGGCGGGCCAGCCCTTCGGCAAACTGTTTTGATTCATAAAGGCTGCTGCTGGCAATATCCCGTTCAAAAGGGGCACTAACCATCCCAAAATGCTTAAGAAACATAACCCTCACTCCTCAAACTCAGCATAAGCCAGACCCTGTCGGTCCTTTTGCTTTAAAAGCTCTAAATAATTAATTCCTGTCTGCGGCGGCTCAGTTACTGTTTCTTTCACCGCACCGTGCTCTACATGTTCCGGTACTTCCAAAAGATAAGCATCACTGTAACGCTGATTTTCACGGTATACCTGTACAGTACCGGGGCTAAAAGGATCATAACGCACGGTAATCCTGCTTCTGGCCAGCTCCAGCGGTGCCTGGTATTCTGCACCTTGCAGGCGAAAGATGCCGGTCTTGTCCACAGTCCTTTGCTCTTCCACCAGGAAAGCATCAACCAGCGTGGCCAAATCGACCTGTCTTAAGGGGTAAGCATCCTCCTCAAAGCTGAGCATGGGCTTTTGCTTGGTCGCAGAATGAACCTTTTCATGATAATGCTGCCGGACCCAGATAAAAAAGTACTCATTGATTTCTCCAACGGACATGTTCCTTTCCCTTAGCATCGTCTCCATCTCAGGCAGAAAGCTGTTCTGCACGGATAAGAATAATCTCTCTAGCTTGCCTCGTCCCTGAGGTTTATACGGACGTGTGTGCGATAGATTGATGCCAAGGCGGCCACAGATGCGCTGCAGATGATGGGAAGAATAGATAGATCCATTATCGCAATAGACATTTTCTGGAAGACCAAATTTCATAATCGCTTTTTTCAGGCAGTCTTCCAGGGCATAAGTCTTCTCCTCTGTATAGAGCTGGCCGTGGGTAATTACGCGAGTTTTTTCATCAAGCCAGAGGATCAGATAGAGCTTAATCTTCTTTTTGGGGTTGTTTGGATCCGGGATATGCACTAAGTGACAGACATCACCCTTATTCCGATATCGGAATAAGGGTGATTATCCCGACTTTTTTGTTATCCCGACTTTCTAAAGCAGGATGCAGCGAATCGTTGATAGAAGATGCCTTTGTCGCTTCCATCTGCTAAAAA